>JACJYL010000001.1:3988214-4295000 GCA_020636105.1 Lewinellaceae bacterium | reverse complement strand
TACGTTGAAGCACGTAGGCGTTGAAGAAAGTAGGCAAATCCGCTTTCTGAGCTGAACTGCGATAGTACACTGATAGCGCAAGCTTGACGTGATAGTGGTCCCAAGTATGCTTCCAAGAAAACCCTCTAAGCTTCAGAATAATACAACCCGTACCGTAAACCGACACAGGTAGTCGAGGAGAGCATCCTCAGGCGCTCGAGTGAATCGTGGCTAAGGAACTAGGCAAAATGGTCTCGTAACTTCGGGAGAAGAGACGCTCTGAGCAATCAGAGCCGCAGTGAAGAGGCCCAGGCGACTGTTTAGCAAAAACACAGGACTCTGCGAAATCGTAAGATGAAGTATAGGGTCTGACACCTGCCCGGTGCCGGAAGGTTAAGGAAGGTTGTTAGTTCTTCGGAGCGAAGCAATTGACTGAAGCCCCGGTAAACGGCGGCCGTAACTATAACGGTCCTAAGGTAGCGAAATTCCTTGTCGGGTAAGTTCCGACCTGCACGAATGGTGTAACGATCTGGGCACTGTCTCAGCCACGAGCTCGGTGAAATTGAAGTATCGGTGAAGATGCCGGTTACCCGCAACGGGACGGAAAGACCCCGTGCACCTTTACTACAGCTTCACATTGTGCTTGAGTATAAGATGTGTAGGATAGGTGGGAGGCTTTGAAGCTGCCGCGCCAGCGGTGGTGGAGCCGACCTTGAAATACCACCCTTCTTATACTTAGGTTCTAATCCCGATACCCTCGGGAGACATTGTGTGGTGGGTAGTTTGACTGGGGTGGTCGCCTCCAAAAAAGTAACGGAGGCTCGCAAAGGTACCCTCAGCATGGTTGGTAATCATGCGCAGAGCGTATTAGTACAAGGGTGCTTGACTGAGAGAGGGACGCCTCGACCAGGTACGAAAGTAGGCTAAAGTGATCCGGTGGTTCCGCATGGAAGGGCCATCGCTCAAAGGATAAAAGGTACGCCGGGGATAACAGGCTGATCTCCCCCAAGAGCTCATATCGACGGGGAGGTTTGGCACCTCGATGTCGGCTCGTCACATCCTGGGGCTGGAGAAGGTCCCAAGGGTTGGGCTGTTCGCCCATTAAAGTGGCACGCGAGCTGGGTTCAGAACGTCGCAAGACAGTTCGGTCCCTATCTGTTGTGGGCGTTGGAATATTGAGGAGATCTGACTCTAGTACGAGAGGACCGGGTTGGACGCACCTCTAGTGTACCTGTTGTGACGCCAGTTGCATTGCAGGGTAGCTATGTGCGGAATGGATAAGCGCTGAAAGCATCTAAGCGCGAAGCCAACTCCAAGATGAGTATTCCATTCCTTCGGGATGTAGGGTCGTGGAAGATTACCACGTTGATAGGCTACAGGTGGAAGTGCAGTGATGTATGGAGCCGAGTAGTACTAATTACCCAAAGACTTTCTTCGTAAATTTTTCACTAAAAGCTCTTTAGTAGCTTTATTAATCTCACCTGTCAATTGTCATGATCTTTGATCATTCAAAAAATATAATGTCCCGGCCTTTTCGCCGGTGATAAAGATTTGTTGGTGGCTATAGCAAGAGGGCACACCTCTTCCCATTCCGAACAGAGAAGTTAAGCCTCTTTGCGCCGATGGTACTGCCTTTAGGTGGGAGAGTAGGTCGCTGCCAACTTTTTTTCTTCTCAAGAGCCTTGCATAAGTTATTCTGCAAGGCTCTTGTTATTTATACCCTGCACATCCTGCTAAGATGAAAAAATGGATACTTAAGGCCGTTGTTCAAAAAGGTATTTCTTTCCTGCCCTTCCGGCATAATATCAACTATTTTTTTCAGAAATACATCACCAAGGGGGTTTTCCTTTCCGACGAATACTTCCAGGATCGTCTCCAACACGCTAAGGAACATATTGATGCCTGCCAAAAGTATATCTCCTCTGTTAACGATAAAGTTACCCTGGAACTGGGAACAGGATGGTACCCCGTCGTACCCATAAGTATGTTCCTGGCGGGTGCAGCAAAAATCCATACCCTGGATATCAGCCCACTCTGCGATAAAGAAAAACTTTGCGCCACCCTTGAGATGTTCCTTCACTATCAGGCCAAAGGAGAAATCAATAAATTCTTTCCTCCCCTCCCCCATCGCTTTGATCTCCTGAAGGACGTGCAAAATAATGCCGGTCAATTGACCTTCGAACAAATGCTGGCAAAGCTTAATATCGTTTATACTGTCGGAGATGCCAGAAACCTGCCTTTAGAGGATAACACCATAAACCTGGTACACTCCAATAATACCTTTGAACACGTTTATCCAGAAGTACTGACCGGTTTATTAACCGAATTCAAACGGGTGGTCAAACCAGAGGGCATTATGTCCCATTTCGTGGATATGTCCGATCATTTCGCCCATTTCGATAAATCAATCAGCATATACAACTTCCTTAAATTTTCTGATAAAAAGTGGGCCTTAATTGATAACGATGTTCAACCACAAAATAGATGGCGACTAACCGATTATAAAAGTCTTTATGAAAATCTTAACCTGAATTTACTGGAAATTACCACCCGAAAAGGAAATCCGGAATTGCTTAAATCCATCCGGATCCATGAAAAATTTAATAAAATATCCCCAGATCAACTGGCCATAAGTCATTGTCTTTTAATTTCTAATGTTGTCGAAACATAGAATTCCTAATAATTTTAAATTTTAAATTTTAAATTCAGTTCCTCACTCCTTGATTTCATTCTCCTTACTTTTGTTAAACATTTCTTAATTATTTTTATCAGATTTGTGTACCTTTTCGAAATAATTACGTCAAAAGAGGAATTGCAGCATTCCGGCTTGGCGTATTTTGAAATATTACACTTTAAACATTCAAGAATTGCAAGCTTCGGAAAATACATGTAACAAAAGTATGGAAGACATGAACGTCATCCACTCTTACCTTGAAACCCAGGCATCCCAATGCTTTACCATATTATATGAAAGATACGCAGGCAAAATTTTTAGCAAGTGTATTTCCATGTTGAGAGATGAAGCACTGGCTCAGGATGCTACACAGGAAATTTTTACCAAAATATTTTTAAACCTTGCAAAATTCAGCGGGAAATCAAAATTTTCGACGTGGATTTACTCTATTAGCTATAATTATTGCATCGATTATATCCGCAGAACTAAAAAACAAAAGGATATTTTTTCCGAGGATATTGAAAATGCAGCTGATGTGGTGGATGATATTCCCGATAGTGAATTGCTGGAACTGGAGGTGGAGCAATTAAAAAAAGTACTGGATGAATTACCTCCTGACGATACGGCTATTTTATTGATGAAATATCAGGATGATATGTCAATAAAAGAAATTGGTGACGCCATTAACATAACGGAAAGTGCCGTGAAAATGAGACTAAAACGAGCTAAGGAAAAAGCAAGGATGATAAAAACAGATTTTTTTGCCGCGACACTAGCCTAATATAAACTTAAATGAACAATTTTCAAAAATTACAGGAGCAACAAGAGGAAAAATATTACTCCTCGAAGGAGGGCGAAGATCTGAAAAAAGATCTCATGGGCACCCTATCCACTTTCCGATTTATTGGCAGCGTCATTGATGTCTATCTGCCAAGAGTAGTGGATATGTTCATTGCCATTGCAGGAGGAGGAGATGAAGATAAAATTAACGCTAAAAATAGCTCGTCAAAAGAGGATCCTGCTTCAGGAAGTTTTGACCGGCAAAGAGGCAAGGGTCCGGGTGGCCCCGGCGATATTCCAATAATTAGATAAACACCATTCATTTTAAGCCATATTATAATTACTCGCAATGGGAAACACAGACAAAGGATTTACATTAATGGGAATTTTGGGTGAACAATTAAGTGCCCTGGCAGGAGTACTGCCAAAATTAATTGGAGCCGTAACTGTATTTATTCTTGGCTGGATATTGGCCAAATTGATCGCTAAATTATTGAAAAAATTTCTGGGAGCGATCGGAATTGATAAACTTGCAGAGAAGCTCAACGAAATTGAAATTGTTTATAACTCCAATATAAAGATTGTGCCGAGCACAATGTTATCAAAAATTGCCTATTATCTGGTGCTTTTCATTTTCATCATGGCAGCAACAGAGGTCTTGGGCATGCAGGCAGTTTCAGACCTTATGACCAGTATCATGAATTACATCCCTAAGGTTCTTTCTGCCCTTATTGTGCTGATCATTGGGGTTGTGATTGCCGACACCTTGAAAAAAGCCGTTTTTACCGCTTGCGAATCCCTGGCGATCCCTGCTTCAAAGCTAATTTCCAATGTTGCCTTTTATTTTCTTTTCCTCAATGTCATAATGATAAGCCTCAAGCAGGCTGACCTGCAAACCGATTTTATTGAAAACAATATGTCGATTATTCTTGCAGGCGTAGTACTGGCTTTTGCACTGGGTTATGGCTTTGCTTCAAAAGGATTAATGGCCAGTATGCTCTCCTCCTTTTATCATAAAGAAAAGATCTCCATTGGCCAAACCATAAGTATTGACGGGACAAAAGGAACGGTAAAAAGCATTGATGGAACCACTTTTACCCTTGAAACGGAAGAAAGTGATATCATCATTCCACTCAGCAAGCTCATGTCTGAAAAAGTGGAGATTTTTAAGCCAAATAATATTTCATAAAAAACCATCATTTTTTCAGGCGTTTCCCTGATTAATGAATGGGCGGAGCCTCGTCCACCATGGACCGGTTCAACCACCAATTCTATTCATTACAAAAATTTCATGCTGATGAAAAATTTATTTTTAATCATTGCAGCCTTAATGGTCTCGTTTTTTATTCCCTCTGGCAATTTAACGGCCCAGGATGCCGCTGAAGAAAAACAGGAGGACCCCGTATGGAAAGCAGGAGCAGGCCTTGGGCTGGATTTTGCTCAATTGCTTCAGATCAATCCCAAACAAGGAGCCGGTCAAAATAGACTGGGTATTGGCGGAGCGGTTAGCTTTTTTGCTAAATATAAAAAGGACAGGATCGCGTGGGACAACGTGGCCGCCTGGCAACTCGGCCTTCAACGTCTTGGGTCAGGGGTGATTGCCCAGGGGTCGGACACAAAAATACCCTTCCAAAAGGCTATCGACGAGCTCAGACTCAATTCAAAAGCCGGATATGCCATCAAAGAGGGATCAAAGATCTTCGTCGCAGCTGACTTTTCCTTTATGAGTCAACTCACTCCCACTTATAACGGCACCGCCGATTATCCCGGAAATTTCCTGTCAGATATTTCCGGAAATGGTACGGCTGTTTTGCAATCGAAACTTTTTTCACCGGCAGGCATTACCTTGTCTGTAGGAATCGATTACAAACTGTCCGATAAACTTTCCATCTATTTCTCTCCTATTGGTGGAAAATGGATCATTGTTGCAGATGATGGCATCGCTGCCCTCAATGTTCATGGCAATCCCCCCGGGGAAAATGTATTTAGTGCATTGGGAGCACTGGCCAGGATGAATTACTCCAACAAATTCCTCGAAGACCGTCTCGTTTACACTTCCGGTTTGGCTCTGTTCTCTAATTACAAATTGGAACCACAGAATATCGATGTGGACTGGGTGAATGAAATTGGTTTCAATATCTTCAAAGGATTACAGGCTGCCGTTACCCTGAATGTATTTTACGATCATGATATCAAAGTACAGATCACCGACTACAACGCTCCAAATGGCATAAATGGCACGGGAAGAAGAGCCAGCGTCACGGAACAATTCCTGCTTAAATACAACGTAACTTTCTAAACTGACAAACTTTAACAACCTATAGCGGTTGGCAACTTTAAATCACGCTAAGTCGTTAATTTGATGAAGATCATGACGACTTAGCGTGATTTTTTATTTTGATCCAAAGCAACACACCCCGAATTTTATAATAATTCCTTACCTTGCTAATCTGAACCAATATCGAAATCATGCCGAAAGAAAAACTTTTCCTGCTCGACGGACACGCTTTAATGTACCGGGCTCATTATGCATTCATTAGCCGACCACTGATCAATTCAAAAGGCGTCAATACTTCTGCCGTTACCGGATTTACTCGTGTCCTGTGGGATCTTATGAGAAATCAACACCCCCATTACCTCGCCGTGGCTTTTGACCTTCCCGGACCTACTTTCAGGCACGAAGCTTATGAACCGTACAAAGCCAACAGGGAGTCCCAACCGGAAGATATTACTTCAGCCATTCCCTATATCCACAGAATATTAAAGGGATTTAAAATTCCAATCGTTACCAAGGAAGGATTTGAAGCGGATGATGTCATAGGCACCCTGGCCAAACAGGCCGAAAAGGAGGGTATGCAGGTATATATGATGACTCCTGATAAAGACTTCGGCCAACTGGTTTCCGAAAATATTTTCCTATACAAACCGGCCAGGATGGGAAATGACGTGGAGATCATGGGTGTAGAGGAGGTTAAGGCAAAATGGGATATTGACCGAATCGACCAGGTCATCGATATGTTGGGGCTCATAGGAGACAGCGTGGATAATATACCGGGCATCCCTGGAATCGGTCCTAAAACCGCCATCAAATTACTTAAGGATTTTGGCACAGTGGAAGGCCTTCTGGAAAATGTTGAATCTCTCAAAGGCAAGCAAAAGGAAAACGTAATCAATTTTGCGGAGCAAGGGCTGCTCTCCAAGCAGCTTGCCACCATAGATATTAATGTACCTATAAAATTCAACGCTGAAGAATACAGGCTCGACCCACCTGATAAGGAAATGCTGGCGGAAGTATTCAAAGAACTCGAATTCAGAACCCTCGCCACCCAGATACTGGGTACTGACGAAACGGAGCCTGTTCATAAACCTACAGCCACCCAGGGATCCCTTTTCGGAAATGCAGAGATGAGTGCTTCCGTGGCGCCCACTCCATTGCCCAGCCACTCCATTGCTACGAAAAATTTAGAAAATACCTCCCATTCCTATCATCTTGTCGATAACCTCGGGGATTGCCAGGCCCTCGCCAAAAAACTGGCGTCGGAAAAGACGATCTGCTTTGATACGGAAACCACAAATATCGATCCGAACCTCGCTGAACTCGTCGGCATGTCATTTGCCATAAAACCTGGTGAGGCCTGGTATATTTCCATCCCTGAAGACCGAGTGGATGCTTATGCCATTGTCGACCTCTTTAAACCCATCCTGGAAGATGAAACAATTGTCAAAATCGCCCAAAACATAAAATACGATGCCATCGTCATGAAATGGTACGATGTGGAAGTTAAAGGGCTCTACCAGGATACGATGATCGCACATTACCTGCTGGAGCCTGAATTGAGACACAACATGGATTATCTTTCGGAAACTTACCTGAAATACAAACCCGTTTCCATTTCTTCCCTCATAGGCAAAGGTAAAAACCAGCTGTCCATGAGGGATATTCCGGTTGAAAAGGTCAGTGATTACGCAGCGGAAGATGCCGACATCACGCTTCAGCTGAAAGAGTATTTGTTTCCCAAAATGGAAAAGGAGGGATTAAAGGACCTTTACGATACTATTGAAGAGCCATTGATCAAGGCACTTGTCGATCTTGAATTTGAAGGCGTTAATGTTGATGCGAATTACCTGAATATCTATTCAAAAGAACTGGGTACTGATATCGACAAAGCCGAGGCCACTATTTATGAAAAAGCAGGAGTACGTTTTAATATAGCCTCTCCCAAACAGGTAGGAGAAGTGTTGTTTGAAAAATTGAAAATTCCCTACCGCTGGAGCAAAACCAAAAGCGGGCAGTATTCCACAGACGAGGAGAAACTGGCTGAATTGTCCCAGGAGTTTGAAATAGTAAATGACATCCTAAGGTTCAGGGGGTTATCCAAACTCAAATCCACCTACGTGGATGCCCTGCCGAAAATGATAAATCCAAAGACCGGAAGGATTCACAGTTCATTCAACCAGGCCCTGACAGCCACTGGGCGTTTAAGCAGCAACAACCCCAACCTCCAAAATATTCCGGTAAGAACACCCGAAGGCGCGCGCGTACGAAAAGCATTCATCCCACGCGACAAAAACCATGTGCTGCTCGCTGCGGATTATTCACAGATAGAATTGAGGCTCATCGCGGAGATGAGCGGAGAAACAGCCATGCAAAAGGCCTTTATCGAAGGGAAGGATATTCACCGGGCCACCGCCGCCGGCGTTTTTGATGTGCCGTATGATGAGGTCAACCGGGAACAAAGATACCGCGCCAAAACCGTTAACTTCAGTATCATCTACGGGGCCGGGGCCACCAATTTATCCCGGCAGCTAAACTTAAAACGAGCCGAAGCCAAAACACTCATAGAAAGCTATTTTAAGCAATATCCCGGCCTTCGGCTGTATATGGACAAAACGGTAGCTGACGCACGCGAAAACGGCTATGTGATGACCATGATGGGAAGAAGGCGCCACCTGAGAGATATTAATTCCCGGAATGGCATGATCCGCAGCGGAGCCGAAAGAAACGCCATCAACACGCCGATACAAGGCACAGCAGCCGATATGATAAAAATTGCGATGGCCAATATCCATCAAGCGCTGAAAAAGAGTCATTTGAAAACAAAAATGATCCTCCAGGTGCATGATGAATTGGTTTTCGATGTGCCCAAGGGTGAACTGGAGGAAGTTAAATTACTGGTGGACGATAAAATGAAAAATGCTATCCCAGGTCTCAAGGTTCCGATTGTAGTGGATATGGGCGTTGGAGAAGATTGGCTGGAAGCGCATTGATTTGATGGTGTGATACTCTGATGTTTATTTTCTTATTTTAAGATGAACATTCGATCCAAAAATTAAAAAGGCTAAAGTTTAAAGTTAGGAAAATGACATTTGATCAACCGATTCCTGTTAAGGAAATTGCACAAAAAATTGGTGCACGCATTATTGGCAACGCGGATCTGATGGCCATGGGCATCAATGAGATTCATAATGTACGTGAAGGGGATATTACCTTTGTGGATGTTCAGAAATATTTTTCAAAATCGCTGAATTCAGCGGCGACCATCATCATCCTGAATGAAGAAACACAATGCCCGGAAGGGAAAGCCCTACTCGTATGTGATGCTCCTTTTAAGGCTTACAACAGTATTGTCATACAGCACAATCCTTTTGAACCGTTGAATCATACAATTGGTGAAACGGCACAGATTCATCCCTCCACCATTGTGGAACCCGGTGCGGTAATTGGCCCCGAAGTGAAGATCGGAAAAAATTGTCTCATACAATCCAACGCCGTCATCAGAGGGCGGGTGATCATTAAAGATCACGTGCTGGTGGAATCCGGATCTATTATTGGAACCGATGCATTTTATTACAAAAAAACGACGGAGGGACTTCAAAAATGGCGTTCGGGAGGACGGGTCATCATTGAAGACCACGTAGATGTCGGTGCCAATTCAACGGTAAATATGGGTGTTTCAGGCGATACGATCCTCGGAGAAGGGACGAAACTGGACTGTATGGTGCATATTGGTCATGATGTAGTGGTAGGGAAACATTGTCAGATTACGGCACAGGTAGCCATTGGTGGAAATACCCGTATCGGCAATCGTGTGGTCATTTATGGACAGGTGGGCATCATCCAAAACCTCACTATTGGTGATGATGTGGTAGTGATGGCCAAATCAATGGTATCCAAAGACCTTGAGGCCGGAAAAAGCTATTATGGCAACCCTGCGGATGAAGCCCGGACAATCTACAAACAAATGGCGGCACTAAGACAATTACCCGAATTGTTGCAAAAATTGCGGAAGAAAGTATAAACGTATCCGGTTCAGTGATCAAAAAAAATACTGGAAAAAGGTCACATTCAGCCCTTTCGCGGCTTTTATAGAGGGGATTGGGTTTGTTATTCTAATGGACTTCCCGTAATTTAGTGGAACTGAATTTATTTTCAACCTTAATCTGACCTATGCAACCTTATACAAACCACGATGAAAAAACAATAGAGGATCTTCTTGCGGAGCCTTCGGCAGAATACACTATTCAGGATTACCTCTCCTGGCAATTCGATGAAATGGTGGAGCTGATCCGGGGCAAGGTATTTCGTATGAGTCCCGGGCCCAATACGAAGCATCAGGTGGCTTCAGGTTTTTTGTTCTCAACCATATATCATTTTTTAAAAGGAAAGCAATGCAAATGTTTTCATGCACCTTTTGATGTTTATCTTCCAATAAAACACCCAAAAACAGGGAAGCCTAATACGGTCGTACAACCGGACATTACCGTCATCTGTGACCCCCAAAAGATTAGCGAAAAAGGCTGTGAAGGCAGTCCGGATATGGTGGTGGAAATAATCTCTGACAGCACACGTAAAAAAGACATTCAGATCAAATTTGAGTTGTACGAAGAATGTAAGATCAATACCTACTGGCTGGTTTTCCCAAAGGAAGAAATTATCGAAATATTTGAATTGAATGCTACGGGTAAATATGAACGTAAAGGGGGGTATTCGGATGACGATGAATTGGATTCTGCGATTTTACCGGGATTGAAAATGAAGGTAAGTGACGTATTTGACATGAATTAACCCCAATTTTTCATACGCCCGGACTCATTTCCGAAATAAACTGACCATGCAATCTTACACCAACCACGATGAAAAAACGATAGAGGATCTTCTGGCTGAACCCTCCGCGGAATACACCATCCAGGATTACCTCTCCTGGCAATTTGATGAAATGGTGGAACTGATCAGGGGAAAGGTATTTCGTATGAGTCCCGCTCCCAATAGTAAGCATCAACGGGTATCCATGTTTATTGCAGGGAAAATTTTTCAAACACTGGAGCATAAAAAATGTGTGGTTTTTCATGCTCCTTTCGATGTGTTTCTACCAGTAAAGCACCCCAAAACAGGCAAACCCAATACTGTCGTACAACCGGACATTACCGTCATCTGCGATACAAAAAAAATTAGCGACCACGGATGTGAAGGCAGCCCCGATCTGGTGGTTGAGATCATTTCCGACAGCACCCGAAAAAAAGACATTCAGATCAAATTTGAGTTGTACGAAGAATGTAAGATCAATACCTACTGGCTGGTTTTTCCAAAGGAAGAAATTATCGAAATATTTGAATTGAATGCAGATGGTAAATATGAACGTAAAGGTGGATTTTCAGATGACGATGAATTGGCTTCTGCGATTTTACCGGGATTAAAAATGAAGGTAAGTGACGTATTTGACATGAATTAACTCCAATTTCCCATACCCCGGGCTCATTCCCGAAATAAACTGACCATGCAATCTTACACCAACCACGATGAAAAAACGATAGAGGATCTTCTGGCTGAACCCTCCGCGGAATACACCATCCAGGACTACCTCTCCTGGCCATTCGATGAAATGGTGGAACTGATCAGGGGCAAAGTCTTCCGTATGAGTCCCGGGCCCAATACGAAGCATCAACGGATTTCTACTTTTTTACTCAATAAAATTTACAATTACCTTGAGCATAAAAAATGTGAAGTTTTTCACGCTCCTTTTGATGTTTACCTTCCTGTCCAACATCCCAAAACAGGGAAACCCAATACCGTAGTGCAACCAGACATTACCGTCATCTGTGACCCCAAAAAGATTAGCGAAAAAGGCTGTGAAGGCAGTCCGGATATGGTGATGGAAATAATCTCCGACAGCACGCGCAAAAAAGACATTCAGATCAAATTTGAGTTGTACGAAGAATGTAAGATCAATACCTACTGGCTGGTATTCCCAAAGGAAGAAATTATCGAAATATTTGAGTTGAATGCTACGGGTAAATATGAACGTAAAGGCGGGTATTCGGATGAGGATGAACTGACTTCTGATCTCCTTCCCGGGTTAAGGATCAAGGCAAGTCACGTATTTCAATAAATGATAAAAATCAATCTTTAATAAGCATATAGGTATGTGTTTTCGTACATGATAATTACCTATATTTGTATCCTGAAAATCAGCGCCACTTTAGCTCAGCGGTAGAGCAGCTCATTCGTAATGAGCAGGTCGTGGGTTCAAATCCCATGAGTGGCTCTATTCTTTCTCCTCTTCTCCATTTTTATTTCGGAACATTCACATGATCAAACGGGCAATGCCTGCAATCGTTTCCACAACAGGTTCCTCTCTTCAAATGGTACCATTCCGTAAAAACATAAAATCCGTTTTCCACGTAAAAATCAATGCCTTCCTTAAATCCCTGTGTTGGTCCCGCGAACTTGACCGCCTCATTTACCCTTTTCCCTGACCTGACTTCCTCTACGTAAAGTGCGATGGCCTCCGCTACCTTTGCTTTCAGGCAAGCTGGACAAAGGCATTCTTTTGAAGTATCATCAAACGGCAAAACGGGCGGATAATCGGCACACCAGCAGCTACCCGGCTGTATTGCATGGCAGGAGAAAGAAGCACCGCATTGATGACAGATATCCGACATGTTTTTTCACTCTTTTTTTCTGTAGAATTAATTTTCAGCACCAGAATAACAACAATACCGTAATTGCAAACAACCTAAATGCACAAAGGTTAGCAGATCAATAAAAAAACGGTACCGGAAACCAATCCGATACCGTTTTTTTTTATTGAATCACCTTTTTGATTACCCAAAATCATCAAAAGCGATATTCTCTTCCGGAACACCCAACTCATCAAGTTTCTGCATGATGGAGCCAGCCATTGCAGGAGGGCCGCAGTAGTAGTATTCCACTTCTTCCGGCTCTGGGTGATTCTTGAGGTATTCATCATACAATACCTGCATGATGTAACCTTTGAATCCATCCCCCTCGGAGTCCATATTTTCTTTGACCTGCCAGTTATCCTCAGGAAGCGGGTTATCCAAAGCAATATAGAATTTGAAGTTTGGAAACTCTTTTTCGATTTTCCTAAAATCTTCGACGTAGAACAATTCTCTTTTCGTCCGTCCTCCGTACCAGTAAGACACCTTTCTGTCGGTGGTCTTTAAGGTATGAAACAAGTGGAACAGGTGCGAACGCAATGGAGCCATACCGGCACCTCCCCCTATGTAAACCATTTCTTTTTTAGATTGCTCCTTGATGAAAAATTCACCGAAAGGCCCGGAAATGGTCACCTTGTCTCCGGGTTTCCTGGAGAATACGTATGAAGAACAAATACCCGGATTGACATCCATCCAGTTATTTTTTGCACGATCCCATGGTGGAGTGGCAATACGGATATTCAACATAACGATATTGCCTTCCGCAGGGTGGTTGGCCATAGAATAAGCCCGGAAAATCATTTCAGGATTTTTCATCTTGAGAGGCCAAAGGTTGAATTTGTCCCACTCTTCCTTGAACTCATCATCCGCTTTACCCATACGCGGGTGGGAAGTGATATCCATATCTTTGAAATCTACTTCGATCGGTGGTACGTCGATCTGGATATATCCTCCTGCCTTAAAATCGAGGGTTTCTCCTTCAGGCAGTTTCACGACAAACTCTTTGATAAAGGTAGCCACGTTGTAATTGGACACCACCTCACATTCCCATTTTTTGATCCCAAAGATCTCTTCAGGAATGCGAATTTTCATATCCTCACGGACCTTAACCTGGCAAGCCAGGCGTTTGTGCTCGGCAGCTTCTTTCCTGGTCAGGTGGTTCATTTCTGTAGGTAATACATCCCCGCCTCCTTCATCTACGTGACACTCGCACATGGCACAAGTGCCTCCCCCTCCGCAAGCAGAAGGCAAAAATATTTTTTGTTCAGAAAGTGCCGACAATAAGGTTTGTCCCGGTTTTGTCTGTACCGGATTGGCTTCATCACCGTTAATGATGATGGAAACATTTCCCTGAGGCACCAGTTTTTTTCTGGCTATAATAAGCATGACAGAGAGCGCCAGGATTACGGCACAGAAAACAAAAACTGCATATAAAATAATAATCATTGTCGAATGTTTTTTTCAGCGTACTAATTCTTAATGATGCATAAAGATCGCCGGGTCAATACCCATGAGACTCATAAATGCCAGTCCCATCAACCCAGTTAGCAGGAAGGCCATTCCCAAACCACGCAAGGGGGCAGGAATATTGGAATAGCGGATCTTCTCACGGATAGCCGCCATTGCTACGATGGCCAGAAACCAACCAAAACCCCCTCCTACTCCAAAAGCAACGGCATTGCTCAGCGTATATTCACGGGAAACCATAAATAAAGATCCTCCGAGGATGGCACAGTTTACAGTGATCAACGGCAGGAAGATTCCCAGGGCAGCATACAAGGTCGGAGAAAATTTTTCCACTACCATTTCCACCAATTGAACCATAGAAGCGATTACCGCAATAAACAGGATAAATCGCAGGAAGGTAAGATCCATTCCAAAAACACCTGTTTCACCAAGCAGGTATTCGTTAATCAGCCAGTTGATGGGCATCGTAATCCCCAAAACAAAAATTACGGCAACTCCCAGACCAATGGCGGTTTTTACTGACTTGGATACGGCAAGAAATGAACACATCCCCAGGAAGTATGCCAGGAGCAGGTTCTCAATAAATGCCGCTTTGATAAAAGTATTAATAAATTCACCCATGATTTTAAACTTTTTGGTCTCCAACCGGAAACCAGTTTTTTTTATAGACTCCCTTTCTAAAGGGAATTCATTTTTAGGATATATCTACCAGTTTTTGATTGCGGGTACGTTGGATCCAGATGTAGATTCCAATGATGAACATCGCAGCTACCGGCAATACCATGAGGTTATTGTTTGCGTACCAGCCAAATAAAGTACTTTCTTGCGTATTGATCAAAAAATCGCCAGTGGCTCCTATGATCTTTATTTCAACAGGGCTCCCTGCGAAAAGGGTTCCCTTGCCGAATATTTCGCGGAAGAAAGCCACCACCACGAGAATTACACCATACCCAACCCCGTTTCCAATGCCATCAATAAAAGACCTCCAGGGTTTATTGGCCATCGCAAAAGCCTCTAAACGGCCCATTACGATACAGTTGGTAATAATCAACCCGATATAAACGGACAACTGTTTGTAAATTGGGTAGTTGAGATATTGCAGCGTCAGCTCCACCATAGATACAAGGAAGGCGATGATGACCAATTGGACAATCATGCGCACCTCGTTGGGAATGAGGTTTCTGAGCATGGAAGTAAAAAGGTTGGAAAAGGCTGTTACGAGGGTTACCGAAATAGCCATCACAATTGATGGATAAACCAGGGAAGTAACCGCCAAAGCAGAACAAACCCCCAATACCTGCACGGTGATCGGGTTGTTGTCATTCAACGGATCGGTCAGTAATTTCCGCTCTTTTTTACCAAATAACGGCTCTTTAACTTTTGTTTCAGTTGCAGTATTCGCCATTTTATTGTTGTTTTATCTTTTCGAAATAAGGAAGGTAGTTCTTTAAACCACTATATAACATAGCGGATACGCCCGCACTCGTGATCGTAGCCCCGGAGATCCCATCTACCGCGTGTAATTTATCCTTAGCTGTCTTGTAAACATTAATAGACACGAATTGTCCGTCTTTAAATATCTGAGTGCCTTCAAAATGCTTGCTAAAGGAAGGGTTATCTTTAATTTCAGCCCCAAGCCCGGGAGTCTCTCCTTTGTGATCAAAAGCCGCACCGGCCACCGTGTTTAAATCACTCTTCAATGCGATGTACCCCCAGATATCATCCCAAAGCCCTTTTCCAAAAACAGAGAGGATATAAAATTTCTCCGTCCCGTTGTCATAGATATAAACCGGCAGATAACGATCCGCTTCGGGCTTTTTGCGTTCTTTCTTCATGTCAATCTTTGTAGCCTGCACATCACTCACTTCATTCCCCTGCATATCCAGCACATGGCTTTCCATTTTGTCAAAAAGTTCAAGAACCTGAGCGTCCTGAAGGTCGGCTACTTTACCGGACGGCACCAGGTTATTTTCCACCGCCTTGAGAATGGCCCGCTTGTTAAATATATCGGCATTTTGTGCAGCTACATCTTTGGTCACCTCCCTATATCCGGCAAGTGAAACAGCGACGAATGCTGTTAACACAAAGACAAAAAATAAGGTATAATTGGTCTTCACGATATTTATTTTTTTAGTTTATGCTGTCGTTGGCCTAAGGTGTCCCCCCGGCAAACCACCTTTAATTTACGATGCTACGGCCTGGGCTCTTTTTGCTCTGCGTTTGATGTTGGATTCCACCACAAAATGGTCGATTAGCGGTGAAAATACATTCAACAGCAAAATCGCCAACATCCACCCTTCCGGATAAGCCGGGTTGATGATGCGGATCACCATACCTATACTTCCTATGAGGAATCCGTAGATCCACTTTCCTGTATTCGTTCCGGAAGCCGTAACCGGGTCCGTTGCCATAAAGGCCATCGCGAAGAGGAAACTTCCCATATAAAACTGGTAATACCAAGGCACAGCCATAAATTTGAAAACACCAGGCGTATCCGCAGTAATTTCAGGCGCAAAACCATTCATCAACATCCCTACAAAAGCTGCCCCCAGGAACATGGAAACCATGATTCTCCAGCTGGCCACTCTTGAGACAATGAGGAACAATGCCCCGAGTAAAATGATCGGTTTGGAAGTTTCTCCGATAGACCCAGGAATAATTCCCCACCACATCTGCCCTTCGGTATATACCTTGGTCACCGCGTCCCAACCGCCTTTGGCGGCTAATGACAATGGAGTAGCTCCGGTCACTCCATCTACTCCTGCCACTCCTGAAATCCATACCTCATCTCCTGAGATGGATGTCGGATAAGCGAAGAAGATGAATACACGGGTCAACAAGGCAATATTGAGAATGTTCATGCCCGTTCCCCCAAAAGCTTCTTTACCGATGATCACGGCAAAAACAATGGCTACAGTCAACATCCACAGCGGGATGTCAGGAGGCATGATCAATGGGATCAAAGCGCCGGAAACGAGGTATCCTTCCTCGATGCCGTGTCCCCTTTTGGCAGCGTACCAGAATTCTATGCCCAAACCTACGGCCATAGAGACCACCAGGATAGGCAGTAACTTCAGGATACCAAAAAGGAACTTGGGTCCAATACCTTCTCCAAACTGCACATACTCCCCAGTGGCTGCGTAATGCTGGTGCCCGATATTATAGGCGCCAAATACATAACAACCTGCCAATGCAAGCACGACAAAAACCATCAGACGTTTGAGATCCATCCGGTCACGGACATGTACTCCTTTTGCAGTAACATGATCCGGGACAAAAACGAAGGTCAGAAATCCGTCGTACACCGTATGTAAAAACGGCGACTTTTTCTTGTCCGGCTCTATCTTATGAAAGAAATTTAAGAGTCCTTTCATTTGTATATTTTTTATTGTTTTATTTAAAGGTCAAATAGAATGCCTGAAAAATGACCGCCCTGGTTTTAAAACCCCTGTCGGTACTTTGTAGGCAGTTCCTTTGTTTATTTTCGTTTTTTAGCCTTGCTCAAGCATATCATTCAAACCACCCCGCAAAATGTTTTGCACCGGCTGCTTGGACGTACATGCAAACTCACAGAGAGCCAGGTCTTCCTCTACTACTTCATATATCCCCAGTCCTTCCATCTTTTCCAGATCTCCTACAATAATCGATTTTAGGAGGTGTTGCGGATAAATATCCATTGGCAGTAATGCCTCGTATTCTCCCGTGACCACAAAGGCGCGCTTTTCACCATGAGTATTGGTATCAACGCTTACTTTCTTTGAAGAAAAGAACCCGCCCAGGTAGGTCTTTGATACCGTCGGGCGCTTCGATTGTGGAAGCAACCAGCCAAATAATTCGAAATACTCTCCTTCCTGGATTACAGAAACCTGATCATCGTAATACCCGAGAAACTGTGTTTTGTCTTTTTTCTTGCCGGAAAGAACATCCCCTGAAATGAGACGCATTTTACCTTCTTTGAGATTTTCTCCTGTCAGATCGCCAACATTGGCTCCCTGGTAGGTAATGACATATCCCGGGTTTTTCAATTCTCCTGCGACCGCCACGATTCTTGTAGCATCAAACTTTTGGTGGAGGAATAACTTCCCGAGTGTAATGACCTCTTGTACTCCCATAGTCCACGCAATAGCCTTATTGCTGACAGGGCTGATGTGGTGAATTTGTACCCCTACATTTCCAATAGGGTGCTTTCCGCTAAAAGTGTGCAATTCTACTCCTTTGGCCTGGGTAAAAGCATTGGAAACATTGCCTCCCCTGCCGTCAATGCCAAGATGTACCTTGCCACTCGTCAGTTTAGCCAACACGTCCAGTCCTTTCTGAAAAGCATCTTCCTGTCCTGTCACGACGAAACTTAAATCGGGGGCAAGAGGTGCCGTATCAAAAGTAGATACAAAAATATTTACAGGTACCGTTTCAGGATCAGGTGTGATATTATAAGGACGTTGTCTCAGCATAGGCCAAACGCCACTTTCCAACAGGTAGTTTACCAGGGAGGCACGATCTGACTTTGCAAGATCAAAACCATCATAAGCCCGGCTGGTTATTTCTTTATCCGCCAGGATAACGATCTCTGAGATCGAACGTTTTTCCCCTCTGTTGACGGCAATAACTTCACCACTCACGGGAGCTGCGTATTTGATCTCAGGTTTTTTCTTGTCAAAAAAGATAATATCTCCGGCTTTAACTTCGTCACCCACGGCAACAGTCACCTTTGGAATAGGAGAAATGTTAAAGAAATCAGGAGGACGCACAGCAAATGTTTTGGCCCTTACGCCTTCAATCAGTGTTTTAGCCGCTTCACCGTTGAGGTGGATATCATGGCCTCTTTTTAAGGCAATGGTTTTTCCACTTTGTTTTGTAAGCCCGTCGGCTCCGAAAAACCTCATGGCTACAAAGAAAAGCACAAGAACCCCTAAAGCATAAAGAAGATTCATTCCTCCACCTGAAGCTGAAGTATCAGCTTGTGCAAAGATGCTATTGGCAAAAAATGTTAATAATAACAGGTTGCTCCATCGAGCGATATTTTTTCTCATTGCGGTACAACTTAGTTTTTCGCAAAATTGTTTCCCATATAAAATTTGGAAAAGCACCGCAAAGATACTTTTAGGCATCTAATTTTAGTATATTTTTAGGGTTTTTTTGAGTGATTCGACATTTTTTTAGTGAAACAGATCACAGTTGGCCTTTTTTAATTTTTTATGCATCTTAATATTGTAAATTCAAAAAAATCCCATTTTAATTCTTTAATCAAAAATGATGAACAAATATATTTTTACATGTTGTAACACTTTTTTTCTTATTTTCATGCTATCATGCAATACTGACGACCAAAAACAGGATCGCACCACTTCCCAATCTCCTCAATTACAGGAAATTTCCGCCACGCCATCAGCCCAATCCATCCTCGCTATGGCCATTGAAAAAACGGGTATGGATTTGTTGAAAAGCGCCTCCGTTTCATTTGACTTCAGAGCAAGACATTATACTTATACCAGGAAGAAGGGTGTGTACCGCTACGAGCGTATTTTTAAAGATGAAGACGGCAACGCTATTACAGATGTGCTGGACAATACCGGATTCCTTCGGCTTACCAATGGAGATACCTCCGCTGTGGAAGATAAAAAGGTAAAGGCCTATGCCAATTCTGTAAACTCCGTCATTTATTTTGCTTTCCTGCCTTTTAGCCTGAACGATCCGGCAGTGATATCGGACTACCTCGGCAAAGTAAAATTGAAAGGAAAGGAATATCACAAGATCAGGGTCACCTTTAAACAGGAAAACGGGGGTGATGATTTCCAGGATGTATTCGTCTATTGGTTCGACACCGAAAATTACCGCATGGATTACCTCGCTTACGAATACCATACCGATGAAGGAGGAATGCGCTTTAGAGAGGCTTTTAACCCAAGGGAAGTGAATGGGGTGCTGTTCCAGGATTATAAAAATTACAAACCGAAAGAAAAGGGAACGGTAAAACTGGAAGCCATCGATCAGGCCTTCGAATTGGGCGCCCTCGAGTTATTATCGGAAATCGTATTGGAAAATGTGAAGGTGGTGGTGAATCAGGAATGACGGGGATTGTTTCATGGGTTGTGTATTTTCTAAGGCCCAGGTTTACCTGGCTTTAGACAGGCTGCAAGCCTTACAGGTATATTCCGGTCAAAGCTACAAGCCTCGACCATCGAAGATCGAACTCAAGCCCAGGCGCAGGCTGACCGAAGGGAAGCTTTACGTCCTAGGCAAAATTCGCCGAATTTTATTTTTTCAAATACTGACCTGCTGTCATTACAGGAATTTTTGAAGCTTTAAAGTCCTTAAGGTTTCTAGTAATTATTACTTCTGCTTCGTTTTCCAAGGCTGTATAATATTGAAGGCTATCTTCGAAATCTTTGAAATCATCATCATTTAATGAGAGTTCAACTATCTTGTCATTTAACTCAAGAACAACTACCAGTATCTTAAACTTCAATAAAATAACTCTCGCCTCTTTTTTAGACTTGAGCTTAGATAAAACATAGTTAGTATTAGCAACTGTCAAAGATGAAATATATAACTTTACTTTACCCCTGTCTGCTAGAGAAAATAATTTAGCTGCATTATCATAAAATGGTTCTCGTTTACCAAGTAGATCAAGAACAATATTGGTATCTATAAATAATTTTTTCATTTATATTTCTCTAGCAAATAGTCAGTATAATCATCCTTATTATCAAATTCATCTAAAAGGCTTACCACTCCACTCAAACTTTCCACTAATGGCGTGATGGCGATTTCTTCAGACTTGTTCTCTATCAATGAACTTAAATAGGATTCTATTAACCTTGAAAGGCTTATTTTGTGATCTTGCGCGTATACCTTAGCCCTTTCGATCACTCTTTCATTTAGACTAAGTGTGAGCTTTTTATCCATAACAATCTCATTTACGTGCAAAAATAAGTTATCTACACGTACAATGCAAATCTTTTTTTATATCCCGCCTATGCCAATTACAATATGACAGAGTTAATCTGATGCTATCCTGATAGAAAATATGTGCATCAGTAGTATCTAGCTTATAAAGAACTATTTTTATTTATTAAGTACCCGCAGGGTTTCGGCGAACTTAGAATTATCCGACCTAGCCCCTATCCGTAACATTCATCATTCCGGCCATCATAAGGTAAACCATTTATCCTTCTGTCCTTGTTCCCTTTCGTCCTTTAGCCTTTGCATCATGGCCTGGGAGGTTCCTGATTTTTATGGCCTTTAATGATACCGGCAATGGAGATGTCTTCGTCAATGACTTCCCAATGGATGCCGTATCTGTCACTTATAAACCGCCAGTCTTTTCGCTCAGCGTCCGTTGCCTGGTTAAGTAGCCAAAACCAGTTGTATGGAACGCCGATCTCCCGTCCGTCTTCCAGTTGGACATAAAATTTATTCTGCTCGATGCGCACATCTATCGCGAGGACTTCTTGTATTTCAGCTAAAAAATTCATACCATTTCTTTTTAAAGGTTTCCTTCTCCTCCTCTAAAGAGTGCTACCTCAATTGAAAACTCACCGAACCCAATATTCCAATCGTAGCATAAACGTTAGCGGTATAAACACCGGCTACCAATTTGTCATCCGGCTCATAATGGAAGGATATACTTTGATCCTTTGTTATATCCAATTCCTTGACATCCTGAGCCAGCAATTCCATTTTTTTGTCGTTAATCTCAACCGTTGCTTTGGTGGCCGTATTGGTGGTTATCGGAGTGCTTTTTTCGTCGGTGATAACCAGGTAAATTGGCTGATTGCCATGAAAACGCTCCGGGACATCGTTAAGCTCAAAGCTAATGATAACCTCTCGTGCTTGTCTGGCTTTTACCGTCACCTTGTCATTCCGTTTCTCAATATCTGCCCGGAAAGAGGTGCCTTTGAATTGGGCTTTGTCCAAGTTATACATCTCTTGATCCAACCGGGCACTCAGGCTATTCATTTCCTCTCGTGCCACATTCACCCTGGTCAAAAGACTCGATTTTTCTGCATCCAATTCTTCGATAGTAACAAGTAGACCCTTTTGAGTAGACAGCATTCCTTCCACTTTTTTGGTCAGGCTGTCAATCTCAGCAGAAGTACCTTTTTTAAGGCTTCTGATCATCGCTTCTTTCTGTCGAATTTCCTTTTTGGCATTGTCAATGGCATTTTCCAAAACCACATAGTCCTTCGAGACCTGTGCGTAAATTTTCTCCAGACTGTCAACCTTGATTTTCAGGGAATCTCTCTGATTTTCCAATAAAACTACTTTTGTGTCGAGCTTTTTAATAGTGCGGACTTTTTCCTGCTTGATAGAAGATTGGTAAATACCCCAGCCGATTGCAAACAGAAGTAAAACGGCTGCTAATCCCATAATCGATTTAGTGTTATTTTCCATTTTCGTAAAATTTATAAATTAAATTTTTTTTTTTTGGAGGTGGCATCTCACTAAGTAAGTGGATGAAATTAATGATAGCTTTAAACTATACAGATTTTGTACTAATCGAATTATGGCGGCTACGCAATGTTTTTTACGTTCATTTTCTCCTTATAAATATAACCTTTTTTTATCAAAAAACCCCGTTTCCCTCCACAAAACTATCCAGACCGGGTATTTTTTGTTAAAAAAATTTGCGTTCCCAAAACAGAAGGCTTGACCTCCTTGATGATTCACGTTTACAAATCACTAATTGGCTTATCTAATGTAAAGGTTTTTGGCATTCTCCGATATTCCCCTGCCTCCAAAGCTATTCCAAAAATGCCGATGGTGGCAGCCTGACTGATGACGCCCGGGGACAGGCTTTCAGCCTGGATCCAATACGCTCTTATTGCCCAAATCCGGGCACATCATCAACAAACCCGGCCAAGGATTCACCCGTTAATCCCCGAATTTAAAAGCCCTCTCTGAAATCGACCGAAGAGAGATCCACGTACACACAGTGCAGGGACCATCTGGAACCATTTGAAACAACCTGAAACCATTTGGAACTGTCCCCATCCACAAACGCCCGATTTAAATACTACCCATGCGCAATGAACCCAATCACCAGGTAAAAAATCGCCGTAACCCCTCCGACGACCAATGCATAGGGCAACTGTGTCCGCACATGATCGATGTGATCCGAAGCGGAAGCCATGGATGATAGAATGGTGGTGTCGGAAATGGGAGAGCAGTGGTCGCCGAAAACACCCCCGCCCATAACGGCTGCGATGGCCATATAAACATTAGTGTCCATCTCTTTGGCCATGGGGACGGCTATGGCCATCATGATGGCAAAAGTCCCCCAGGAGGTTCCCGTGGAGAAGGCGATGAAACAACTGACCACAAATACCAGGAAAGGCACCAGGGCAGGCGACAACCATTGTTGCGCTACACTGGCCACATACTGACCCGTTCCCAATTCATTTTTACAGAGGCTGCTGATGGCGAACGCAAAAAGCATCAGAAGGGCCAGAGGGATCAAACCGCCAATGCCCTTGAGTGTCAGATCCACCATCTCTTTCATTTTCATGATGCCCTGAGCACCGTAAAAGAACATGGTGGAAATCAAGGAAACCAATACGGCAGTCAACACAGAAGTGGAACCGGAACCGTTGCCAATGGCAAAAAACACCTTACTCCAAACCGAAGCTTCCGGCATGTGTTCCATGGTGGCCCCCCAACCGGTGTAAATCAGCATGACAGGCATCATCAGCACCATAAGAGCGATGGGAAAAACCATATTCCTAGACCGAGGAATAACGCCTTCCTTGGTTTTTACTTCTGTAAGTTCCTCTGAAATCATTGGCTGGGCACCGTCGGCCAGCAACTTACCCTCCTCGCGGGCACGCTTTTCCGCTTTGGCCATCGGACCAAAATCTTTTTTCGTAAAAATGATGACCAGCACCATTAACAGCGCCAGGAATGGATAAAAATTGTATTTCATGGCCGTCATCATCACGCCAAAGGGATTGACAAAATCGGTGGCCAGCAACCCCATGATAAAGGCGCCCCAACCATTGAAAGGCAAGATGATGGAAGAAGGAGCCGAACTCGAATCGGCAATATAAGCCAGCTTTTCACGCGATATCTTTAATTTGTCAAATACCGGGCGATACAAGGCGCCAACAGTAAGCACCGAAATACTCGACTCCACAAAAATGAACAGTCCCGTAAGCCAGGCCAAAAACTGTACCACCACCCTGCTATTACCTGATTGTTTCTTTTCGTATTTTTCCAAAAATCTGTTGATGCGCAAAATAAATCCTTCCACTCCTCCAGACCTTTGGATGAACAGGATCAAAGCGCCCACTAAAGCTGAAAACATGATGGTTCGGGTATTGCCGGCATCCTTAAAAACATCCACCAACGCCTGTATGGTATTCATGGAACCTTTCCAGAGATTCGAAGGGCGGACTACCCGCCATAAGCCTTCAAAAAATCCGATATCTCCGGGATTAAAAGAGCCCGAGCCTGCTTCCAGTGGTAATCCGGTCAAGACCAGCCAGCCGAGCCATATCCCAAAAAGCAGGGAGACGAAAACCTGCCGGGTATAAATGGCCAGAATAATGGCAATTACAGGGGGAACAAGGGATAGAATGCCGTAATCCATGGGTGTTTTTTTTGAATGCATGAATGAGAGAATACATGAATGAAGTCAATTATTTATATTGATGAATTCTCGCATTGTTGAATTGTTGAATTGTTTCCTTAAGAGAATATGGTTTTAGCAAAAGAGGATCTTAAGTCGCAAGGTTTTATCTTCTTCACCGGGTACGTACTCCAGGGCATCTCTCGCAAGCAAATCCTGTTTGACTATTTCGATGTACCAGGCTTTTTTACCTTCCAGCTCGCCTTCGATATTTTTAGAGGCATGCGCTTCAATATCGGCATCCCTGATCTCCGGGTAGGAAAGGAAAGGCATAATAATGGCTTCTTTTAATTGCTCATAAAGATCCTGCGGCAATATAGCTCCCTTGCCGCCATCAGGATGTAAGGTGATGATTTTTTCCAAACTCATGATCAGGTATCAATTTATTATAAAAATGGAAATCTGCTCTAAAAATATTGCGTTTTTTGTTTTAATGCTTATTACAATGAGGAAGTTTCAGCATAAAAATCATAAATAACGCTCGCAGATTACGCAGAAAATCGCAGAAATGGAAGCGTACAACAAAAATATCAAAGAAATGCGTTGAAATCTGATTGGAATGAAAAATATCGCAGCATCATACCATCAAAAAATAAACCTATCAACAGATCACCTTTTTAACCCGTAAAAAATAACCCAGGTGGCAAAATCATCGGTAAAATTTTCAAAACGATGCGCCTGTCCGGCTTTGACAAAAAGTACGTCCTTTTCCTTTATTGGATAGCGATCTTCTTCTCGGACAAACTCACCCGTACCACTGGCGATCACGTACAATTCGTCCTTATCGTGCGGCAACTGTTTATCCACTTTTTCAGGTTTGTAATATTCGACTTCCAATTCACCGTGTCGGAGCATGGTGACAAAGGGTTTTGGTGCCGACTGTTCCAGAGCCGATATAGCCTCTTCAGTGGTCAAGAAATATTTGGGTGGAATACCTTCCACGGACAAAATCTGCGCCAGGTGGTGCTCCATGTGATCGATGTAATTGCCGATCAGCCATTCAAAGCTCGCTTTTTCGGTTTCATTGACAAAAACGTCCTGCTCCAGTTTTTTGACCGGAATTTCTTTCACAATGTTACTGATCTGCTGATTCAGCGATTGCCAAAGATTCACCAGGTGATCGATATCAGCCGCCTGGTACTGATTGACCTTAACCAGGTAATCCTGATCGTAGGGCCTGACATCGTAGTTTTTATAGGAATGCAAAATGGATAAAAACCGCTTCAGGTTATTCAATGCCGAATCGATCAGGTGACCCAATATCTCCTTCCTGGACCATTTTTCCGGAGTCGGTTTGAAGGTGAGTTGTTCTACCGGAATTTCATGGATCTGATCCTTTAGGCGACGAATGTTTCGATGGATACGCTGGTGCATGGGTTTGGTTTTAATTGATTGAACTATTGAAAGTTTTTCTCAAATTTAATTTTTATCTCGTTCAAACACAAATGTCCAATACTCCCCTCGTGCGTATGGGAAACCGTTTTATCAGGTTTAAAGTCACCTCCCAGGATGTCGCGACCCACTATTTTGTAGGCATCCCTGAAGGTTATCCCTGCCATCACCAGTTTATTGACCTCTTCAACGCTGTACAGGTAATCGTAAATGTCTTTCTCCATAATATCCTCTTTGACCTGTATGTGCCGAAGCATGAATTCTGTCACTTCAAGATTGTCTTTCAACGCATCAATGGCTTCCATGAAGTTCTCTTTGAGCAGTTGAAAATCACGGTGATACCCGCTGATAAGATTATTCGTGATCATCATAATCTCCGAAGGCAGGTTCTGGATCTTATTGCTTTTTGCCCTGATCAACTCAAACACATCGGGGTTTTGTTTATGAGGCATTATGCTGGAACCGGTAGTCAGCTCTTTCGGAAATCCTATGAAATTAAAATTCTGGTTCATGTACAGACATACGTCAGTCGCCAGTTTCGAAAGGGTTCCCGCCACTGAAGACAGTGCGTAAGCGGTCGTTTTTTCAAGCTTCCCCCGGCTCATCTGGGCGGCCACCACATTGTATTTCATGGTTTCAAACCCAAGGAGTTCCGTCGTCATGGTCCTGTTGATAGGAAAAGAAGAGCCAAAGCCCGCTGCAGAACCCAATGGATTTTGATCACTGATCTTAAAGGCCGCGTTCAGCAAAATGAGATCATCGATGAGACTTTCCGCATAAGCGGCAAACCACAAGCCGAACGAGGAAGGCATAGCCACCTGTGTGTGCGTATAACCGGGCATGAGCACATCTTTGTGCTGCTCGCTCAACCCGATCAATCTTTCAAAAAGGATGCGCACCAGGGCTTTTATATGCCATAATTCATCTTTGACATACAGGTGCATATCCACCAGCACCTGATCGTTTCGGGAACGGGCGGTATGGATTTTTTTGCCGGCTTCTCCTATCCTTTTCACCAGCTCAAATTCGATCTTGCTGTGCACATCCTCAAACTCGTCTTCGATGGTGAAGGTCCCGTCCTCGATCGTCTGACCAATCTCGGCCAGGCCTTTGAGTATATCGTTGAGTTCTGCTTCATTCAATATTCCGATGTGGTGAAGCATTTTGGCATGAGCGACATTTCCCTGTACATCATACGGGGCCAGCTTCAAATCCAGCACCCGGTCTTTTCCTACGGTAAATCGCTCTACAATATTATCCGTAGTATACCCTTTATCCCAAAGTTTCATGCGGTTATTTTTTTATAAAATCTGATCAAATATTTTTATATACCCTTCGATACCTTCCCTGATTTCTGCCAAATAGATAAATTCATTGGCGCTGTGGGAACGGGACGAAACGCCGGGCCCGATTTTTAAAGAAGGACAGTTCAAATTAGCCTGGTCAGAAAGCGTAGGAGAACCATAAGTTTTGCGTCCCAACCGAATCCCTGCCTGGACAATGGGATGATCCACAGGAATGGAGGAGGACTTCAACCGGAAAGACCGGGCCACCATCCTGCTTTGGGTATGCGCATCAATCACCTCGAAAACGGCTTCATTGGTATAGGCTTCATTCACGCGAACATCCACCACGAAATGACAGGCTGCCGGAACCACGTTATGCTGGGAACCGGCATCGATCTGAGTGACACTCATCTTTACTTTCCCTAATGTTTCGGACACTTTTGGAAAATGATAATTCCTGATCCACTGAATATCTTCCAGCGCCCGGTAAATGGCATTATCGGTATTGTCGTGCGCGGCATGGCCTGATATGCCCTCCGCATAACCGTCAATCACCAGCAGTCCTTTTTCGGCAATGGCTAGTTGCATTGCTGTAGGCTCCCCCACTACTGCAAAATCGATGGCCGGCAGATCGGACAATAGGCTTCGGATACCACGATCTCCTGAATTTTCTTCTTCTGCCGTTGCCGCCAGGATGAGGTTGTATTTCAACTCTTTTTGTTCGTAAAAATACACAAAAAGGGCCATCAAAGCCACCAGGCAGCCCCCTGCATCATTGCTGCCCAGTCCGAAAAGTTTGCCGTCTTCTACTTTTGCTTCAAAAGGATCATTGGTATAAGCTTGATTGGGCTTAACGGTATCGTGATGAGAATTGAGGAGTATTGAAGGTTTTAGCGGATCAAAATGTTGGTTGAGTGCCCAAACATTATTCCCGGAACGATGAAAGCGAATGCCGAAATCCTCCAGCCACCGACTGATCAGCAGGGCGGTCTGGTCTTCTTCCCCTGAAAAGGAAGGAGTACGGATCAATGCTTTGAGCAATTCCACCGCCTTTGGAAATAAAAAGTCCGTATTCATATTACAACGTTAAAGTAGTAAACAACCGGTTCCCGGGTTTAAGCACTTCGGGGCTGCCGATGGTCACCCTGTAAACTTTTTTTTCCAGGGCATGAAAACAATTTTCCATTTTGGGAAGCATGCCTTTGTGTATCGCGCCGCTTTCCTTCAGTTCCCGGTAACGGGCCGTATTGATGTGCGGGATGACCGATTCATCATCCTCCACATTTTCGAGTACACCTTTTTTTTCAAAACAATAGATCAGCTCCGTTTCAAAATGGCCGCTCATTCCTATGGCCAGCTCCGAAGCGATGGTATCCGCATTGGTATTCAGCAGATGGCCCTTGCTGTCGTGGCTTATGGCACAAAAAACGGGAGTGAATCCTGCATCCAGAAAAAGCCGGATGGAAGGTACATTGACCGATTCGATATCGCCTACCCAACCAAAATCTATGGGGTTTACCGGTCGCTTTGAAGCCCGGAGGCATTCGGCGTCGGCACCGGAAAGGCCTATTGCGTTGCAGCCTTTCCCCTGTAAACCGGCCACTATTTTTTTATTGATCAAACCGGCGTAAACCATGACCACAATATCCAGATCCTCAGAGGTGGTAATCCTTCTTCCGTCAACCATTTGGGTTTCCACCCCGAGTTTTTTACTGAGCTGAGTAGCCAGTTTCCCGCCTCCGTGAACCAGGATTTTTGGTCCTGTCAGCAGGGCAAAATCAACCAAAAAATCTTCCAGTTTTTGAGGATCATCGATGATGTTGCCCCCTATTTTAACGATGCGGAGTTTATTTCCCATGCTGAAGCATTTTGAGTAAAACAGTTTGTGCGGCAAAAGTTCTGTTATTGGCTTGTTCCAAAACCAGGGAATCCGGGCCGTCCAACACCTCATCGGCAACCACCACATTTCTCCTGACGGGAAGGCAATGCATGAATTTTCCGCTATGGGTCAAATCCATTTTCTGATTGGTCATCATCCAATGGTTATAACCTTTTCCTATGCTTCCGTAATTTTCATAGGAAGACCAGTTTTTGGTATAAACAAAATCCGCACCGGCCAGGGCTTCCTCCTGGTGGTGTAATACTTTAACGCCCTTGGTAAACTCAGGGGACAGGTCAAATCCTTCCGGGTTGGCTATCACCAACTCAACTTCTGAGCGGGCCATCCATTCTGCAAAGGAATTGGCTACCGCCTGGGGCAATGCCCTGGGATGAGGCGCCCAGGTCAAAACAACTTTCGGTCTTTTGACGGTCTTGAGTGTTTCAATGGTAATCAAATCCGCAAAAGATTGGAGCGGGTGCAAAGTGGCGCTTTCGAGGGAAATGACAGGAACTGTTGCATTTTGAATGAATTTATTGATCACTTCCTCCTGGTAATCCTCCTCCCGATCTTTGAGGGAGGCAAAAGTCCTGATGCCCAAAATATCACAATATTGGGAAATAACCGCTGCCGCTTCCTTGACATGCTCCTGGCTGCCCTGGTCCATCACGGTACCATCAGCCATCTCCAGTGCCCATCCATCATGGCTGAAATTCATCACCATGATATTCATCCCAAGATTCATGGCCGCTTTCTGGGTACTCAGCCGGGTACGCAGGCTCGGGTTAAAAAAGAGTAATCCCAGCGTTTTATTTTCACCATAGGTTTTATAGCCAAAAGGATTTCCTTTGACTTCAAGGGCCAGTTTCAGCAATGATTCCAGGTTGCCGGCATCTTTTACACTGATGAATTTTTGCATTTTTTCAACTTATAATTATTCATAGAGATTTGATGGAAATTGATCCCTTATTTCCTTAACAACGCCTCAAGTGCGGTGATAAAACCGTTGAGTTCTTCAAAAGTGATATTCAGCGGAGGTAGTATTCTCAACAAATTGGGATTGGAGGCCGAGCCGGTAAAAATCCGGTGTTCAAAGAGCAACCGTGAGCGCAACTCCTTGACTGAATAATCAAACTCTACGCCCAACATCAACCCGCGACCTTTGATCTTTTTAATGCCCGGCACCTGCTTCAAGGCCTCAATGACCCTTTGGCTCACCTCGCTGACATGGGCTTCCAATTTCTCTTTTTGAATGATTTCGAGCACAGCCAATCCGGCAGCGCAAGCCAGGTGACTGCCTCCGAAGGTAGTACCCAGCATGCCATAAGCAGCCTTGATCTCAGGGTGGATCAACACCCCGGCAATGGGAAATCCATTACCCATGCCTTTCGCCACAGAAATGATATCGGCCCGGATGCCGCTGAACTGGTGGGCAAAGAATTTGCCGCTGCGCCCGTACCCGCTTTGGATCTCATCGAGGATGAGCAAAGCACCGTATTGCTTACAGGTTTTTTCGAGAAAGCGCAGATAATCATCCGTTGGCATGTCTAGCCCACCGACGCCCTGGATGCCCTCGACGATGACCGCCGCGACATCATTTCCTTCCAGGGCCTTTACCAACTGAATTTCCTCATTCAGTTCAATAAATTCCACTGGAAAATTATCTCGATTCAAAGGCGCTGAGAGCGATAGATTATCGGTAATATTCAAAGCGCCCGAAGTACGCCCGTGGAAACTGCCGTTAAAGGCTACTATTTTTCTTTTGCCGGTATGGAAAGAAGCGAGCTTGATGGCATTTTCATTGGCCTCGGCCCCGCTGTTGCAAAAAAACAGATTATAGTCAGGATAACCGCTTTGTTTCGCCAGTTTTTCGGCCAGGGCATCCTGCAGGGGCATGTTGATGGAATTGGAGTAAAACACCAGGATTTCAAGCTGTTGACCTACCTTTTTTACATATTCCGGGTGACTGTGGCCGACGGAGATGACCCCATGGCCGCCGTAGAGGTCAAGGTACTCCTGGTCTTTCTCGTCATAAACGAAAACACCATTGCCCCGCGTCAGGGTGATGTCAAATCTTGGATATACATCAAATAAACTCATGGCTAAAAATAGTTGGGTTTAAAATCCAGTCCGGTGCCCTCATCGATCCCGAACTGTAAATTCATGTTTTGAATGGCCTGGCCGGCCGCGCCTTTCAGTAAATTGTCGATCACAGAGGTGATCAGCACCTTCCCGTCAATCTTTTCCACCTGAAGCAGGCAGTAATTTGTGTTGACCACTTGTTTCAAATTGATGCCCGTATCACTCACTTTTGTAAAAAGGGCATTACGGTAAAAATCCTTATACAGATCGTTCAATGCTTCTCCGGAAAGATCACTTTGGGTATAAACCGATGCAAAAATACCGCGGGTAAAATCACCACGATAAGGCAGAAAGTTCAGATCATGGCTGAAATTTTCCTGCAGGCATAACAGGCTCTCGCGAATCTCCCCAAGATGCTGGTGGTTAAAAGCCTTGTAAATGGACAGATTGTTGTTCCTCCAGCTGAAATGAGTGGTATCCGTTGGCTTTTGCCCCGCTCCGGTAGAACCGGTAATTGCATTAATATGCACCTCGTAATTCAATAACCCGTGAAAAGCCAATGGTAATAATGCCAATTGGATAGCCGTCGCAAAACACCCGGGGTTGGCGATATACCTGGCTTGTTTGATCTTTTCTCTGTTCAACTCCACGAGGCCGTATACAAATCCCTTCCCCTCAAACCGGGCGTCGGCCTGCAACCTGAAATCGTTACTAAGGTCGATGATCCTGGTTTTTGTCGAAAAGGTATTTTCCGACAGAAATTTTGACGAATGCCCATGGCCCAGGCATAAAAAGACCACATCCACGTTGGGATTGACCTGATCGGTAAAGACGAGTTCAGGATACGGAAACAAGTCTTCATGGATGGTAGCAGCTTGCTTTCCGGGGCTGGAATGGCTGTACACAAAATCGATATGGACTTCCGGGTGACGGACCAGGCACCGGATGAGTTCTCCGGCCACATATCCGCTGCCTCCTACAATGCCTGCTTCGATCATTTTTTCTGGTTTACATGTTGAAAGATCTGCATCGGGTTGGCCAGGATCTTCGTAAATCCTTTCACATCCTCGCCCGACCAGTTTTTGTTGATTTCACCGTATTCTCCAAAAGAGGAGTTCATCAGATCGTGCGCTGATTCAATTCCCTGAACCACAAAACGATAGGGGTGCAGTGTTACAAAAACCTTACCTGATACATTTTCCTGGGTATCTTCCAGGAAGGTTTCAATATTGCGCATGACAGGCTCCAGGTATTGGGCTTCGTGAATAAACATACCATACCAGCTGCCCAACTGTTCCTTCCAGTGTTGCTGCCATTTCGATAAGGTATGCTTTTCAAGGGTATGATGCGCCTTGATGATGATGGTCGCTGCAGCAGCTTCGAAACCTACGCGGCCTTTGATGCCAATGATGGTGTCCCCCACATGCACATCGCGCCCAATGGCGTATTTTGAAGCGATGGCTTCCAGTCTGTTGATAACCTCAACAGGATCCATGCGATCTCCGTTCAGGCTGCACAATTCACCTTTTTCAAACCCGATGGTGACGGTCTGAGATTCGCTAGTTTCCAATGGGCTGGGAAAGGCGGACTCGGGGAGGGCCTTGTGTGAAGTCAGGGTTTCTGACCCGCCGACACTGGTACCCCAGAGTCCTTTGTTGATAGAGTATTGTGCCTTTTTCCAGTCGACCTCCACCCCGTGTTGTGCTAAGTAGTCAATCTCCTCTTTCCGCGACAATTGCAAATCCCTGATGGGAGTGATGATCTCCATTTCAGGAGCGATCACCTGGAAAATGAGGTCAAAACGAACCTGGTCGTTCCCTGCTCCGGTACTTCCATGAGCAATGTATTCCGCGCCGATGGATTTGGCGTATTCCGCCAGGGCGATCGCCTGGTAGATTCGCTCGGCACTTACCGACAGCGGATAGGTATTATTTTTCAGGACATTGCCATAAATCAGGTACCTGACGATATTTTCGTAATAAGCCTTTGTTTGTTCGAGAGTCACGTGGCTGGTGACTCCCAGGTTGTGGGCTTTTGACTCTATTGCCTTCAATTCATCCGTAGAGAAGCCCCCTGTATTTACAATGGCTGAATGGACTTCAAACCCTTTTTCGAGGGTTAAGTATTTTACACAAAAAGAAGTATCCAGTCCGCCGCTGAATGCCAGTACTAATTTTTTATTTTGCATCTTTAAACCTTTTGCTGCTGATCGAAAATTGGGGAAGTTTTTGCTGTACGCGCTCGCGGCGTTCCTTGATGAAGCCTTTAAAGTTTTCCCAGGCTTTTTTCTTGCTTTGTTCGGTTTGCATTTCAGGAACCTTGCTCAGATCGCATACCATTCCCGTACAAAGGCACATGGATTTGTTGGTACGCTGGAGAATATCGTAATTGGCACAACTCTGGCAACCTTTCCAGAAGGTTTCGTCCTGGGTGAGTTCGGAAAAAGTCACCGGTTTGTAACCCAGTTCGGAATTGATCTTCATCACGGCCATACTGGTGGTGATCCCGAAGAGTTTGGCATTGGGGAATTTAAGCTTGGACAAATTGAAAGTGGCTTTTTTAATCGCCTTGGCCAGTCCCGTATTGCGGTAATCGGGATGTACAATAAGGCCGGAGTTGGCGACGTATTTATGGCCTTCCCAATTTTCGATGTAACAAAAACCGACCACTATTTCTCCGTCCAGAGCAATAACAGCCTTACCCTCCGACATTTTTTTACGAATGTATTCAGGATCTCTTTTGGCAATACCGGTGCCGCGGATTTTCGCCGCAGCCTCCATCATGTCGCAAATGGGAACAGCGTATTCATAGTGGCTTTCATCAGCCATTTTGACTAAATATTGCATAAAAAGGAAATTTACTTTTTACGAAAAATGAAGAATAATTAAATGAAAAAGGATCGAGACTACAGAGCGCATAGCTCCGCATACAAATATTACGCCCTAAGGCGTCTATACCTTAAGGTACAGTGTCTTAAAGCGTCACTCAAATCGAGGCTAAAGCAGCCTGGTGATTGTTTGAGCTTAATATGATATGTATTTTGTTTTTCCATTAGAGGGCGCAAATGTATAGGGTATTTACACCAATGGCAAGTGCGATTTTAACTTTTTTTACAATTTCTAATGGAAATTTTCCTTTTTAGGCGTCCTTCTTGCCCCAAAAACAGGTTTATATATCCTCGACAATAAAAACAGCATTGTTGTTGGGGTCGTAGAAACCAAATTCATGGGTACCCCACGGAGTATTCATCCTCAGTTTTTCCCGGCCTACCGTACCTCTTTTTACAAATTCCTCAAAAACAGGCTCTATATTTTTCACAAAAATGCGGGTCACGGAACCACCCAACAAAGGATCTTCCGCTGTATCGGCATGCCATTGAAGGAAAATAGAAAGTTGCTCTCTTTGAAGCCCCGCAAACATATGGTCTCCAAAAACAAATTCGAAACCGGTATGCTTTGCATACCACTGGAGGTCTCTTTCAATATCGGATGAAGGGAGGACCGGTACGGTGCTCAGCCATTCTGTTTTTTCTTTCATAATTATACTTATCGGGTGATCGTAAAAATGGAAGAGATGATTGTTTGGAAGTTATCTCAACAAGCATCTCTTCCCTGTTTCAATTTTGTTTATAGGTTTTGGCCTTTACTCTTCAAACACGGTACGTCCCACTTTGTTTTTGAGTGGGGGAACGGTTTTGAGATATTGGTAAATCGCCCGCGCTTCCAGATCCGTCAGGTTTGTAAAAGGCACCATGGGATAACGCAGAGCTTCCTCTCCATCCTTCAAGCCATATTTTACGGCTTTCACAAACTGCTCTTCTGACCATTTGCCGATACCTGTTTCTTCATCCGGGGTAATGTTTTGAGTTTTTATGGCTTTTCCCTCCAGGTTCAGCATGGTGTTTCCGCCGCCCATATACCCTTCGCTCAATTCAGGATTCAGCATATTCATGGTTTTGAAATCAGCGGAATGGCAGGTATAACAATCGAGGTTGTGAACGAGGTATCTTCCCAAAGCCAGGGTTTCTGTGGTATCCGGAAGCGGAATGGTTTTTGTCGGATAAGGCAACGGTTTGAATGCTATCCGGCACAAAAGTTTGGTCAGGAAAGAAGGTTGGCTCAGCGGAGCAATCGTAGGATCGGCCGCCACAATGGGATCATCAGAATGCAGGAAAGAAATGATCGCATGAAGGTCCTCATCCGCCATATTGGGCAGTTTGGCCATCCATGGAGGTGCGTATTTCCCGTCGCGTTTGATGCCCGTCCGGAGCAGGTAAAGGAGTTCTCCGTCGGTATAAGTTCCAATGCCATGCTTGGGATCCTGTGTAATATTTGCGGAATAAATGGTTCCGAATTCCGGAGGGGCATCCGTCATCTGTTTCCCGGTAAGTTTTCCGGTTGTTGAACTCATGTGACAATTGGCGCAAAGCAGGGAAACCAATTTTTGTCCCCTGGCAATGCTTTCAGGAGTGGACTGAACCTTGATGTCAATTTTACCCGGCTCATAAGAAGGGATGCCACTTGAATTGATATAAACAAAACCTCCCAGTGCAACGAGGACAATGACACCGAGCAAAATGCCCACGATTTTTAATGCTTTTTTCATAAGTTAAAGATTTATGTGGTAATTAAGTGTTACAAAATCAATGGCAATGGAATGGCATTTCCAATCATCATTGAATATGCCTCCTTTCCGTTAACACCAGGAGCATGAAAAAGCAAAAAATATTTTTGTGTTATAAGGTTTGTTCAGGTAGAACGGTAAGTTGCCTGTGTAATGAAGTCAGAAAGTTGAATGTAAGGTAATTACGCATTAGAGAGGAAAATGCAAGTACCTGTTTAAAGTAGTATTTTGTTTTCTGAGATTGAAAGTACATATTATTTTTTATTTCAAAAAATTTGCCCGATTTTAATTCTTATTAAAGCCTGTTTCCAGAAAAAGTAACAACCAGGCAAATTTTTGTCGTTTCTTAAGCCGGTTTGCTAAAAAGTATACCCTATGTGCAAGGTTGCAAACATAGTTATCGGCGCAACGTCGTACACTTCACTACCCAATTGATTTGAATCCGAAATTTTTGTCGTATAGCCAATTCCTGCCCAGGGTTTGAAATAAAGATTAAATTTAAAGGGCCTGAATACATACCCGGCGTACCCCATAAAAAGTAAGTTGGAAAACTGTTCACTCCCCTCAAGGATTTCCAGATCGATTTTATATTCCTGGAGGCCTGCCTGTGCGCCGACAAACCATTTTCTGTTGACTTCAGCGAAGTGATATTCACCAAAAAGGCCGAGGCCTTTGTCCAACCTGACGTTCCAGCCTTTATCCCTGTTGTTTTTATTGAAGTTAACAAGGGCCGCAGGCATATCCATTGCATAAATTCCAAGCCCTAACAAAAGGTGGTCAGAAGATTTGGGCTGCACCCGTAAATGGAGGGAATACCCTTTCGCCACAAAGGTGACCGGGTCAATCTCCAGTGAAAATTTGGTTTGCTGCGCCGCTGACTGAAATGAAGTCATCGCGGTAATGACCCAAAAGGCCATGATGGATGTTTTTAATTTTGAAGTCATTGTTAAAAATTTTAAATAGTTATACATTGTATTTTGAATATATAGTTAAGTTTAAAAAAATTTATTTTCCCATCTCTTTCAAAATGTCATCAATGGTTTGCTGAGCAAGTGCTTGTTTCATATCATCTTCCGCCTTTCTAAATATAGTGGTCAAAAATGCCTGAGCTTTATCGGGTCTTTTCCCCTCTGCGAGGATATTGAAGGATGTCTGAAATAAGGTTTTGCCTTTTTCAACCGCATTCATGATATCTAAAACGGTAATTTTAGAAGGATCCTTTGCCAGCCTTATTCCTCCCTGTTTGCCTTCCTTGGTTTCTATGATCCCGGCGGAGCTGAGCCCCTGTAATATTTTGACCAGGGTAGGCTTGGGGATATTGAGTATTTTTGAAATAGCCGCTGTGGAAAGAAATTCAAACTGTTCCTGACGAATTTTATCAGAAATAAAAATAACCACTAAAATGGCTTTGGAAAAGGATAGCGAATAACTCATACTTGATATTTTAAATATAACGTATGCAAATTAAAGAGTAATTTTTAGAACTTCCAAATTTTAGGAGTTTTTTTTTTCGACAAACAATAAAAATGCTGCCCCCTATTGCTCCTGCTGTAGTTCGACGATCTGGTTGAATACCTTCCTGGCATTAGGAATCAGCTCCAACACAGGAGTTAGGGGTACTCCCGGCAATCTATTCAAACTAACAGACTTAGCATTGTAAGGATTTCCTGCCCCGATAGTGATGGTTCCGCTGCCGTCTGTTTTTTCCGTAACTTGAATATCCGCCAGCGTTTTGATTTGGAGAGATTTAACGGTTTTGCTATAAATACCCGATTTGATAATGATCCTGGTGTTGGTGATCCCGTACACCGTATTGGCCCGTTGAGCGGCCTCAAGAAAAAATCGTCCAAACAACAAATAGAGCCCGATCACTACAAAAGGGATCCCAAACAGTGCAAAAATCCCCCCTCCTTCTGAAGCTCCATACATCCAGAATATAGCGAAGCCGCACCAAAAGATACTGAAAGGGATGAGGAAAAGATCGCCGGAATTGAAGAGTATGCCCTTTTTCGGTGTGCCGGTCCAAAGCAGGGATTCGCCCTGGTTCAGATGCTGCCGCAATTCATTTTGAAGATTTGTGACCATGTTAATTGTATTTTGGAAAAGTGCAAGAGATTTAATTTATTTTTTCTTACTTTTTTTTGTCAGGTTTTCTCTCACCCGAAAATCAACCATCTCACGAATGAGATCCAATGGCAGCGACTCGTTTAAGGGAAACCGCACCGTTCCTTTGCTGAACGGATAGTCGGATAACTTGTCTTTAAAAGCCCTGATGCCCGATGCGGTGGGATAAAAGCCGATATGGTTTTTATATCCTGCGAAATACACCAGCATACCATGGTATTTGAAAGCCGGCATGTTGTAGCTAATGCATTCCATTGCCTCGGGAGCTGCGCTGCGGATGGTCTCCCTGAGTTCCTGTAACATTTGCTGAACAGTTTCAGGGAAGGATAGGATGTACTCATCTATATTAATGTGAATAATTTTACTGGCATCCATATCTTTTAAAAAATACTTAATTTAAGATAACATAAAGCAGTCGGTTGCTTAAGTAAAGATAATTCAATTGTTCCATTTTATATTTCATGTTCAGTTCTATTAATTTGATCCTGCTTTCCAGGTATTTCTCCTGGCGTTTGTTGATCAAAAATACAGAACTCTCCCCGAAAAGGTTTTTTTCATACTCAGCCTCTAGCAACGTCAAATAACCATCAATGTTTTTTTGCTGCAATTGCAACTGCTGCAAAAGGATTTGCTGCTGGTTCAAACTCGCTTTTATTTTATTCTCCAGCACATTACGCTTATCCAGGATGTCATATTCTACCTCCTGTATTTTCAACCGGCTTTGCTGAAGTCCGGCCCTTTCGCTTCTGAAAAACAAGGGCATTGAAAAGTCAATTCCCCATTTAAAATTGGCCGCGGAAAAAACAGGTGTAATCCCCTGACCGGAAGTGCCCAACAATGGATTGTATTTGACTTTGAGTTTGGGTTTGAGTTTATCTTTTTTGAGGCGTTGTTCGACCTCATAATATGCTTTCTTATTTTGTTTCTCGAGCAATAGAGGATGAACATTGACCAGATCAGCCATAGTTTGGCTATCCTCAGGGACAAAAACATTCTCCTCCTGGGACTCCGGCGAAGTGAGCAGTGGCAATTCCCCCGGCAAGCCATCCATCCAAAGATACTGTTCTAATTGCTGTTTGGATTTTACCAATAAAACCTCGTTCGCCTGTAGCTGTGCCTCCCTGTCCTGAAGAATCATCCGGGCTTCAAGGGTGTCGATGGCTGTTTTTTCCCCGTTTAGATAAGAGGTTCTGGTGGCCTCAAAATAAACAACCGCCAGATCAATCCCTTCCCTGATCACTTCCCGGGTAAAATAATCTTTTTGCCACAACAAGTAGGCTTGTGAAGCCTGGAAAAGCAGGTCATTCAAAAGGGATGCTTTTTGATTTTCTGCAATCTTTTGAAAAAATTCCGCTTTTTGTAAACCGGCTCTACGCTCATCGATCAATAAGCCCTGGAGTAAATTAGCTTTCACGCCAAGGCTCCAAAGGCCGTTCTCGTCGGTTTTATGCTCGGGATTCAAATAGACGCCTTCTGTATTTTCATAAGTGCCTTCAATTTCAATTCCATACCGAAGGGGAATATTTAACTGGTTGGAAAAGAGTCGGTAATAGTGTTTATCGTCAAAAAATTTATCGTTCCAGCCTGAAGAGAGCACAGGATCGAAATGTCCCCTGGCAGCCATCCATTCCGCGGCAGCAAAATCATCTTTCAATGCCGCCTGCCGGGCCAGAGGATGATTGTTCAGTACATATTCCGCAAACACGTTAAAAGACAATAAAGAGGAATCTGCCTGGGCAAAACCATTATGGAAAACGAGGAGAAAACAGATCAGACACACTGATTTCAAACACAATATTTTTTTCATCCCGGTGATTTACGCTTTTAGATCGAGCGACAAATTATCCAAAGTTTTGCCATGAGGCTTTGGGCTGCCATGCTCGTCCACGTTAACAAATACTAAATTGTCAATGATTATGATGATTTGTTTGGAAAATAAATTTCTGACGGTACAAGAAAAAGAAATCGAAGTCCGCCCAATAGATTTAAATCCCAGGCCAATCTCAATTACATCACCCTGTCGGGCAGAGTTTACAAAATTTATTTCTGAAATATATTTCGTCACCACGCTTTTGGAATCAAGCTTTGTCATTGAATAAATCCCTGCTTCTTCGTCTATCCACTTAAGCAGTGCCCCGCCAAATAAAGTATTACGAGCATTAAGGTCACCGGGTTTGATTAATTTCCTGGAATAAAATTTCATAGCTATTTTACAGATTTTATAGGAGCCTTTCGTTTAACATCCTGATTTTCTTCTTTTCCTTTCCGGTAAAAATCCGGTGGAAACCCGTTTAACTGCCTCCACACTTCGTACCATAAAGGCACGTCGTTCAGCAGGATAAAGGTATTGGCTCCTGCTCCGAATCTCAATTGTTCCGGCCAGGATTTTCGTGTTCCAGCGGGGCTTATTAACATCCTGTAGTGTCCATTTTCGCTGATAAACTGGTCGATAGCTGCAATTTCTCCGTCAAAAATACCTGTGGAAGATTCCGGCCAGCCACTGATTACTATAGCGGGCCAGCCATCAAAACGCAGGCGAACCTCATTACCTGTCTGCAACAAAGGAAGGTCTTGCGGTTTCACATAAATTTCTACTGCAAGATCATAAACAGCGGGCATGATGGTGGCAATATCGGTTCCTTCTTTGATGATCTCCCCAACGCCCTTTTTGAGGGTCTTGGTGATGTATCCCGATTGAGGGGCCGTGATGTAGTAGAAATTTTGGCGCAGGCTGTAATTACTCAATTGATTTTGAAGCTTGGAGGCAGCGGCTACGGCTTCCAGCCTGCCGGAAAATGCCGTTTGCCGGTCAGATTGTGATTTGGACAGTTTATCTGCATATTCGCTTTCGATGGCCGGCAACTCGATTTTTAAATTGGCATACTCATTTTTCTGATTGAGCAATTTATTTTCCTGGACGGTGACCTTGGCCTGGACCTCTTGTACTTTCAACTGTTTTTCCTGAAGTTCGGAAAGTGATTTCAGGCCTTTATCATAAAGTTCCTGCGTACGACTGAGCTGATTCAGGGCAATTTCATAATTTGCACGGTAAGCGTACAGATCAATGCTGTCGATTCTTATTTTATTCCGCGTTTGTTCGATTTTGTTCCGGGTCTGCAACAGTTTCAACCGGAGACCATCTTCCAGCGCCTCATACTGATTTTCGAGCGCTGTAACTTTATTGTCATAAACATCAATACTCTGTGATTTAGCCTGAGCCTGTTCCGTAGTGCGTTCAATAAGGTTGGGGTCAAAATACTCACTTTTGACCTCCGAAATATAAACGATAGTATCCCCGGCTTCCACAAAATCACCTTCCCGAACGTACCATTTTTCCAGTTTGCCGGAAATAACGGATTGGATGGCTTGAGGTCTTTGCTCCGGCGATCGGGTCGTTACATAACCTTTGGCTTCAATATTTTGAGTCCAGGGCAAAAACAAACTGATGACCAACCCGGCCAAAAGAACTATGCCAAGGTAAAGCGGAAATTTTTTGAAACTTTTTTTTCGCAACAACCGAAAAGCCTTGAACCGCTTCAGATCAACGAATTCCGCGATGCTATTTTCCGAGATATTCAGCATTTTTTAAATCTTATTTTTAAGTTCAAGCACCTGGTTACTCTTTGTCTTCCAATAGGCGTAATCCGCCACCACAATAACCGTCCAATTTCTCTCCGGATCCATGATATAATCAATGATTTTATTTTTCTCTTCATCGCTGACAAACTGTAGCGGGTCTTCCATCAACAACAGTATTGGGTCGCCGATAATCGTTCGGGCCACCAATAATTTCTGAATAAAACTTCTCGGCAACCTCCTGCCTCCTGAATCAATGGCACAGTCCAGTCCTCCGGGTTGTCTGACAATAAATTCTTCCAATCTCAGTAATCGGATCACTTCCAAAATTTTTCGTTCCGGCACCTCCCTTCCCATTAAAATGTTTTCACGAATAGTACCTTCAAAAAGCTGGTTGGAGGAAAAAGCCATTCCTGTTCTGTCGTACAATTGTTTTCTGGAATAATTATCCATGGGGATGCCATTGATCAGTATTTCTCCTCCATCCAAAGGATGAACCCCGGCGAGTAAATGCAGGAGCGTAGATTTTCCTGTTCCCGTTTCCCCGGCAATAACCACCCTGGCGCCGGCCGGAACTTTGAAGGACAGTTCATCAAACAACGATCGCTTCTCATCGGGATAAGTAAAACTAATATTCCGGGCTTCCACCTCAACGGGGCCTTTCGTCTCCATATTCAATTGCCCGTTTTCCTGATCCAATTCAAGGTCTGTAACGTAACCTATTTTCTCCAGCGCTGTCAAAACATCGTAAATGGTATCAATCACGCGAATGACCTTTTCAACCGAATTGATAATGAGGATGATCATGATCTCAGCGGCTACAAATTGGCCGATATTCATCTGTTCCTGGAAGACCAGCAAACCACCCAAAATCAATAATCCGGCTGCAACAAATACTTTGAATCCAATAAAATAACGGAATTGGTTGAGCAGTACTTTAAAATGATTTTCCCGGGCTTCTAAATATTTGTAGGTGATGTCATCCATTTTAATTAAATGCAACCCGTTGAAAGCATTTATCTTAAAACTTTTATTGATCCTGGCCACTTCTTCAAGCCAGTGGGCCAGTTGATATTTGTATTTACTTTCTTTGAGACTGGTCGCCAGGCCCTTGACACCCGTTATCCTGAAAATGACCCAGAGAATAAAAAAGAGAGCCAATCCAAGAATGATAAAATAAGGGCTGTAAATAGCCAGTAGAATTAATCCGAAAACGATCTGGAAAGAAGCCAATGAAAAATCGATCAATATCTTTGGCAACCCTTTTTGAATGGTCAGGGTATCAAAAAAACGGTTGGCCAGTTCCGGAGCGTGTATTTCATCCAGCTTCAAGAATTTTATTTTGGGAATACGGTAAGCGAACTCAACGGAAGAACGGGCAAAAATATCCTGTTGTATATTTTCGACGATACGCAACTGATAGACCTGGATGATGCCCGTAACGGCAATGCCTAAAAGCACAAAAATGACCAATAACACCCAGGAGGAGGTCACCTCCCCGGTTTGCAAAAAGTTGATGATGGCCTGTATTCCGAGGGGGAGAGACAAATTGACGATCCCGTTGAAGATGGCAAATGCATAAATTTGGCGCAACTGGTTTTTATACAACCGCAATAAACTCCAAAATCTGCGTACCGGCGTTTGATTCATAAAACTGTCTAAATTGATTTTTCTCTTATGTTTTATTAACAATGACAAGGGAATTTGGTTGCCCTTGTCGAATATTTCTTCGTTTTTACTGACTTCATAAAGTTAGGATAAATCAATCTTTTCCGGTTTTTCTGTCCACCTGATTTTTATCGTTCTCAACCTCGGCGTTTCCTGCACGATATCCGGCAGAATCTCAAACCCGTTTTTTCGATAAAAATCGAGCGGAGGCCGGTAGGTGATCCCGTTTTGAATCTTGTAGTCCAATGAATCGACGACCCAGCCATTGAGTTCCGAATGCCCTTCCTTGCCTTTCGCAACCAGTGCACTGCCATATCCTTTACCCTGAAATCCGGAGGATACGATCATGACGAACCATCGCTGGCCTTCCCGGTCAAACGTAAAAAACCATCCTTTGATCACGCCCGCTTCATCGAGCATAAAAAGATGGCAATGATTCGTCACTCCTGCCAAATACTTTTCAAGATCCTCCACTCCTCCCATACGGATGGTGGTGACAAATTCAGCATTCCAAAGGGCAATGATTTCCTTTTTTTGAAGGGCTGAAAGTGTTTTAGTCGTGAGGTATTTCATTATTTTTTGAATATGAAGTAAACGGCCAGCACTAAAAAAATGAACCCGATCAAATGGTTGACTCTGAAGGTCTCATTTTTAAAAACCAAAAGAGTAAACACCATGAATACGATGAGGGTAATCACCTCCTGAATCACTTTTAGTTCCACCAGGGAAAAAGGACCGCCATTGGCTTTAAAACCGAATTTGTTGGCAGGCACCTGGAAACAATACTCGAAAAAGGCAATGCCCCAGCTGATGAGGATTATGGAAAACAATCCCAACTTGTTGAACCATTTCCACTCGGCAAATTTCAGGTGGCCGTACCATGCAAAGGTCATGAATGAGTTTGAAAGGATCAAAAGCCCGATCGTTAAAAGGTGCTTCATCAATTTAGATGGCGTCTATTTTTGTGTCAATTCAATTTTTTCCGAAATCAGGCTCGTTTCCGTCAGGGACTGAATATTGTAATAGCTGTCCAGCACCAAATGCAATGGGGTGCCCGAAGTGCTCAACGTATCCGGAGAAAGTTTTTCTTTTTCAATGTAAGTCCTGGATTCCCGGATCAAATCATCAAATGCCTTCTTTTTATTCTCAAGGAATTTACGCTGCTTTGCGGTAATGGTTTCGTATTGAGGATTGTAGATAAGCCGCGCACTGTATAAGCCTTCTTCACAAAACTCCAACCCTGCCAGGTTGATGAATACACTATATTTTTTAGATCGTTCTCCGGGCGGAATGGAAACGATGTCATAATGCCTGAGATGAACGGATTTTGGATAATCCTGAACGGGGGCCATCATTTCAACCTCCTCCTCACATGGGGTTTCGATATTGAGCTGTAAGTTATAAGGTTTTTGTTTTTCGCCTATGTAACGGATGCCCTGAAAGGCATAGTGTTCCAAAAAATGGTTATACCCGGGTTTCACCATGACCAAAGTATCCTGGCTGTTATTTTCTATAATAATATCCAATCCCAATTTTGACGACCCGGTTTCATAGGTTCCTTTTTCAAGAATCAAGCGATATTGCTCCTGGCCCGTAGCAAAAAACGGGATCAGGCAGGCCAGTATTATGATTTTAAAGTGATCATTCTTTAGCATGTTATTAGTGTTTATAGATTAAGCTTTAACCACGGCAACAGCTGCTGAGCTGGCTTTGGTTCGGGAAAGGGATTGAATGATATTGTCATTATCCCAAATGGTATGCATCAGGGATCTCGGAGGTTGGCGCTGTTCCGTTTCTATGCCTTCTTTTTCCATGAAATCTGCGGCCTCTCCCATGATTTCATCAAAGGCATTTTTCCGGAGCTCAATCTGTTGTTTCTGTTCTTTTGTAATGGTGGTGAATTGGGGATCGTAAGCTATTTGAACGGTGTATTGGGCTTCAGGACAAAACGTTTGTTCGGCGGCAAAACTCGCTACAAATTTTTTGGATCGTTGTCCGGGATATAGTGTAACCACATGGAAGTTGTACAAATGAAATAATTTGGTCGGTTCATTCGAAGAATAGGTGACTTCCTCATTCGCGCAAACTCCTTCCTGTTTTAAGGCCAGTTGATAGGGTTTTTTGACCTCTCCGACAAAACCCAGGTCTCCGTGATTCAAAAAATTTCCTTCGAAATGCCCGGATTGAGGTTGAATGACAAATAAAGTGTCCAGCCCTTTATTCTCCAAATATACTTCTATCTGAAAATTTCTTTGCCCCTTTCTAAACGTTGCCTTTTCTAAAATCAATTGCAGGTTTGACCCTTCCTGGGCCAAAACAAAACAGGGCAGTAGCAACAGCCATGCCACATTTTTAAGTCTTTTATTAATCATCCCTAAATTTTGTTCAATGTTTCTTTTGTAAATGCATTTATCGTATCCCCTGTATTTAAAGTCCCCACAGGCTCGAAAAGCATCACCGACACCTCTTCTTCGGCCACCGGCCGGTGTTCTATGCCTCTTGGGACAATATAAAACTCATTGGGGGCCAAATGTACGACTTTGTCTCTGAATTCGAGTTTGAGTTTCCCACTCACCACATAAAATAATTCATCTTCCTCCTCGTGTTTGTGCCAGACGAATTCGCCTTTAAGCTTGGCCAGCTTGACATATTGCCCGTTTAGTTCACCCACGATGCGCGGGTTCCAGTGGTCAGAAAAAAGGGATAACTTTTCGGGCACATTTACTTTTTCCATTCATTTTTATTTTTTCCAGCTTTGTAATTCAATGATATTTCCGTCGATGTCACGGGCATAAACGAAGACAAGGGTCCCGGCACCGTCGATCTCTGTTTCCACCACCTCGCCCACCATCGACCCTCCGTGGGCCAGCAAACGATCCAGCCATTCCGAAACGTTTTCAACCTTAAAAGCAATGTGTCCAAATCCCTTCGTATTCGGTACCGATTCGGGGCTTTCTATGTTGGAGATGTATTGAAAAATTTCAAGCGTCGGAAGATCATTTTCGTAACCAGGAAGGGCCAGGTGAATCCCTTTGAGATGTGCATCACGGATGCCGGTAGCACGATCCAGCCATTTCCCTTTCAGATCCCTTTCCGGGAATAAAGGTTTACAGCCGAAGACGTTGATGTAAAAATCGGCCAGTTTTTGCCAGTCGTCAGTAATAAGGTTGGTGTGGGCAAATTGGATCATAGGCAGGTTCAGTGGATGAATAGGTTAAACAAATCCTTTACCTAAAGGACTTTCCTTTATTTTTCCAAAATCAGGTTGTCGATCCATTCATTTAACTGTTTCAGCACACTCCGTCCTTTTTCATCGGCCGAAATGATCTTTTCACAGTGCCGACAAAGATAATTGATCTCGATCGAATTTTTCAGATCCCTGATATCAACCGTAAAATCAAACACGCAACCCCGGGTAGCTTCATGAGCTTCCAGCCCGGGAATATGGAGGGCGTAGATCAGCATTCGCTGTATGACCCTGATGATCATCGACTGAATGGATTCAGGGTCGGCGTTAAAAATTTGTTCGATCTTGCCGTGGCTGATGACGATGCCGTTCCGGTCCCTGTTGTTCCAGCTGTAGAAGTTGCCCGGCAGGTAAAAAGAAGTAATGACCAGGTCAATGGTGTTCTCTTCCTTTTGTTTTTGAGGAAATTGCCTGACTTTTTCAATGACGCTGTTCACAAAAGCCAGTTTGGAATCAAAATGCTGTACACGGATATCCTTTTCCAGGTCCGGGCTACCCGACCATAAAGGCCAGTTGATGATTTCAAATTCGAAAATATGCTGACGGGTATTCTGACGGATGATCGCCTTCTTCAATTCAGCAACCTCAAAATCACAGGCAAAAAAGTAAACCTTTACATAATAAACCAACGGATCATCCACAACATTTCCGGACATTTCTTCCTCTATTTCACGAGCCACATTTATCAAAGCCTTATTGATGTTATTGCCTTCCACATTGGCTACTTCCCGGGTAATCCCTCCTTCCTGGAATTGCTTTTCGAGGGTATTTAACCTGGCCGATTGAAGAATGATATGATCGTGTTTGGGGCTTCCTTCCAGAAAATTTTCCAATATGGAAATCGCGTCCTTTGTATGGCCGAGACTCAATTTCCTGCGAACATCATTAATGACAAGCTGGGTTTCCATAATTTATATTTTTAGTCAACACCATTAGGGAAATGTAAAACCTGCCTTCAGACCTAGAGAGGCAGGTTTAAAATGATAAACCTGCAAGCTCCGCAGGAAGGCTGATTCAAAATGATAAATTATTAATTTTCAATGACTTACAAGATCAAAAATGTCGATTTGTTTTTTTAACGGTTCATTTTCTTATGATCCTTCTTCATGTTTTTTACCATTTTACCAAAAGCCTTGTCTCTTTTGCGCCGCTCGGCAACAGAGGATTCAAAACGGGCCTTCTCGCGTTCCAGCTTGAGAAAATTTTCATAGGCATCCTCCTCTATCTCCCCTGCCTCAACCGCTTCAATCACGGCACAACCGATTTCACTGGTATGAGTACAATCCTTGAATTTGCAATTTTGGGCCAGGGCTACAATATCGTCAAAAGTCTCTTCCAGACCACTGCCGGCATCAGCAATGCCCACTTCACGCATCCCCGGGTTATCGATCAGGATCCCGCCATTTTCAAGCAATACCAATTCACGGTGGCTCGTAACGTGCCTCCCCTTGGAAGAACTCTGGCTAATCTCATCCGTTTTCATGAGCGTTTTGCCGGAAAGATTATTCATCAGGGTGGATTTCCCCACACCGGATGACCCCAACAGGCAATAGGTCTTGCCCGGCTCAATGAATTCCATGAGCGTTTCATAGCCGGATTTTGTCTCATTACTGATCGCCACAACGGGCACGCCCCTGATCCTGGCCGTGATCCGTTCCAAAAGATCATGCTTTTCGGCCTCATCCACCAGGTCTGTTTTATTGAGCACGATGATAGGCCGGACTTTGGATTCATAACACAATGTCAGGTACCTTTCCAGCCGGTTGATGTTAAAATCCCTGTCGGCCGTCTGGATGAGAAAGGCAAAATCAATGTTGGTGGCAATGATCTGCACTTCCCCAAAATGACCAACCGCCTGCCTTTTTATGGTGGAATACCGGGGAAATATCTTGTGGATAATCGCGAGGTCATCAAAGACGCTCAGCGCCACCCAATCGCCAACCGCCGGAAAATCCTCACGGCTTTGAGCAGCAAAACGCATATTCCCGGTAATTTCGGCATCCAGTTCTCCTTCGGCAGTGCTCACGATATACCGTTCTTTGTGTTCCTGGGATATCCTTCCGATCTCAAAATCCTCAAGCTTATTCTCTTTCCGGAAAGTCTCCATCCTCTCGTTGTATCCAAGTTCATGCAATCCCATGATTGAAAGATTTAGAGGGTGATTCCGCTGACTTTGATCATTGGCAAAGCCAGTGATGATTAAAAATTTTTGGTAAATTACCTCATTTATACCTTAAAAGCAAGTGCAAAAGCGAGGCAAAAATCGGTGCTCTTGCCTATCTTTACCTCATGGAAAGAACAAATTACACCACAGGCGCAAAATGGGAGGATATCGTCGGTTACTCCCGGGCAGTAAGAATCGGCAATGTGATCGAAGTATCCGGCACCACTGCGGTTTCCAACGGAGAGGTGGTTGCCAAAGGCAGCGCCTTCGGACAGGCGAGGTACATCCTCAATACCATTGAAGAAGTGCTGATGAACCTCGGCAGCTGCGTAGAGGATGTCGTGCGCACCCGCATTTACGTGACCAATATCAAAGACTGGGAAGACATCGCAAAAGCCCACCATATCTTTTTTCAAAAAGTAAAACCGGCTTCCACCATGGTGGAAGTTTCAGCTCTGATCGATCCGGAGATGCTGGTGGAAATCGAAGTGACGGCAGTAGTGGAAAAATAGCCGTTTCCCGGGGACTCATTTACACAACCCACGGCACAACCGCCTTCCTTTTGGCCGGATAATCCTGGAAATGCGACCGATACCAACGATGGTGGCTGAGTGCACGGGGAATCAGGTTGGCCGCCGTCCAGACAGCAAAGGCCAGCGCCGGCAAATTCCAGCACATTACAGCAAACCCGAACCACTCTAATATTTCTCCAAAAAGATTGGGGCAGGAAATGTATTTAAAAAGTCCTCCATGGGGAATGGTATAACCTGTCTCACCCGGTTTGCGCAAAGCCAGCAAAATATTATCGGAACTGAAGTTGATGTAAGCCCCTCCGGCAAATAGTAAAATTCCCGTGATAAACCTCACATCCCAAAACCATGAAACGGGGTATCCCTCGGCAAGGCTTCCCAGGTAATAACCGTTGGTAAACCCGTTAATAAGGTTGAAAAAAATGGCCATCAATACGATGGAAACAGGAATGACTTTCCCTTTGGTTTTGGTCCGGAACGGATAAATAAAACTCCGGTAGGTATAATGCCCGACCCATATGGCAAAAAACAACCACATGGGCCAGGTTTTTTCGTTGTCCCCGGTTAAAAACAGCCAGCCAAAAAGAAGAATGGAAATGCTCTCCATCACCAGCCAGCCCATTTTGTTGTCCATAACGGGGCCCCATTTTTTAGTAGTGTGCCGCCCGTAAGGGGCCGTGATCCTCAATTGAAAAGGGAACAAAACAATCGCTACGGCAATCCAGATGAGGAGGTAAAAGTTTAACTGGTCTGTGTTGATCATGACTTGCTGGTTTATCGTTTTTTTTTCAGAACCTCAACCTCACAACATCCCCTGTTCCTTATACCAATCGATCGAGTCTTTTATAGTTTCTTCAATGGGGCGGGGTGAAAAACCGAGGTCCTTTCCGGCCCTTTCGCTGGATATATTGGGGTTGTAATTTTTGAGAATTTCCAACGATTCTTCGGTGTACAGCGGTGGCGTTTTCGTCAATCGGCTATAAAGTCCAAGGATTGGAAGACCGATTTTGGCAACGCCTAAGCTTACCGACAAAATCGGCGGTTTTTTACCCCCTAAACCATGCACCATCTGTGCCATGCTCTTAATATCCAGGTTGTGCCCTGCCAGGATATAGTTTTTTCCGGTTTTCCCATGCGTTATGGCCTTTATCGTTGCATCAGCCAAATCTCGGGCATCTACCCAATTATAGCCTGATTTCACCAGGGCCGGGATACGACCGCAATAAAGATCCTTGAGCATCTGTCCTGTGAAAGAGTTCCAGTAATTGTAAGGGCCCAATATCCCTGTTGGGTTAAGAATGACCGCATCGAGTCCTTTGGAAATAGCCTCCTGAACCGCTCGTTCGCCCCCTATTTTCGATTGGTCGTACTTGAAGCAGGTATTGTCGGCACGGGGGCTATCCTCATTGACTATCGGGTCCGTTCCACTAAATTTAAAGGCATGAATGGAGCTAAAATGGATCAGTTTTTGAACGTTATTTTCGAGGCAAGCCTCGGCTACATTTGCCGGGCCCTGTATATTCGTTTTCATGACTTCTCCGCGGGGATCACCACTGATAGAAATCCTGGCCGCCAGGTGGATCACAACATCTGCGCCCTTAAAGGCCCGGCTTAAAAATGCCTTATCCAGCACATTCCCCTGAATCCACTGCACCTCCGGGAACTGCATCGCCAACAGTTTATCTCCATTTAAATGATTGGCCAGGACCTCAAAACCTTTTTCGTGTAATGCCCTGATCATATTGACTCCTACATGACCGGTAGCCCCTGTAACGACTATTTTCATTTCCGAGAAAATTTATTGATCAAAGTAGCATGGAAAGACCTTTTGCACCCTGCCCGGAAAGTTTCTTACCGTTCATTCCGAAGGAATCACCCGCAAAATAGGACGGAATGCCCAACGGCAGGATATCCTGATTCATCAAAATTTTACCACCTTTCCCGTATAACGATACCCTTTCGAAAAGGCAACTAAATAATAAACCCCCGCCGGGTAATTCGTCAAATCGACGGTACCGGTTTTGCTTCGTTTCACCAGGATGCCGAGTTTGTTAAAAACAGCGATATCTAAAACTTCCCCGGATATTTGATCTACGGTGAATTTTCCACTGGTAGGATTTGGCGTGATGCCCAGCGAAACATTGACCACCTCTTCCACTCCTGTAAATCCGATGCAATTACAGGGGCCGTAAACATTCTCGCCACCGATGGTCAAACAATCAAACAACGTCTGGTAATCAGCCGTCACACACATATTCTCACTCGGCCAAAAGTAAAAAGGCAAATAATCTGCTTGTCCTATGCCTTCAATCCATGTAAGGCTGCAACCTGAATAAGGAAGATCCTGTAAAATATCTCCGAAGCCAATTTTTTTACGCATTTGCACGGTGTCAATCGCAACGGAATCGACGGCCAACACCGTCGCCTCTGCCGAATCCACCTGACTTTGGGTGAACCCATAAAGCCAGGTAATGTCCCCATCATTGAGAGAAAAGTTATAAACAGTATATTCATTGGCATCGCCGTTCCAGGCATAAATTTCAGGATCAGGCACGTAAAATACCTTTTGTCCCTCCTGGCGGAAATAACCCGGTTCACCGAGGTATTCATTCCAGATGGTTTGATAAGCTTTTCCGTTAAAGGTGGTATCTCCAATGGAGGTGTAGCTGTAACAGGAGGCACTGTAGGAACTTGTCTCAGTATTGTATGCCAGCCGCATGAACGCCCATGATCCGGTTTCAAGAGGGAAGACAACCTCATCCTGGGCGCCAGCTTTCATCCCCATGATTAAAGTAATCGCTGAAAAAATAATAATGGTTCTTATTGTTTGCATGAATTTTGATTTTTTGAAAATTATTCGTTCCGGGTCAAGCCCAAAATTGGCCGCAAGATAATGAATTGTATTCAAAGCATTCGATTTGCCAGAGTTCAAAGAGCCCCAAGAGGCTTTTGACTTTATTCGATCCAGAAATCAGGTACTTTCAATACGCCACTCAATTGCCGGCAATCCAGGCATCCATTGCCGGAAAGTGCCCAACCATCTTCCCCAACGGTTATATAAATAGGCCATTCATCCGGGGAAGTAAACGTTACATATTGCATCCCTTCGTAATCAAGTTGGCAACCGGCCAGGTAATATCCAACATTCAGTGGACGATCCACGAATATTCTGTTTTCCGAAACCCCGGCTACCAAAAAATAACCAAGTATGGGTTCATCGGGGTTGTCTATATTTTTCAAATTGCCCCGAATCTGGTAAGGCTGCCCCGTATACAATGAAGCATTTCCTGAAGTCTGGCGTTCTATGCCGTGCCAAAATTCATACGCTTCCTTGCTTATTGAATACTGTCGTGTGAGCAAACTGTAACGGATAGAAAGTTTATTATCGATTGCAGGCAAAAAATTCAGCGGTTTTGCAAAAAGCTTTGGTTCGACCAGGTTATTTGTATTGGTGGTAAAAATATCCCCCACCGTATAAGTCCTGTAACAAACTTTAAGGGAATCATGATTTTTAAACTCCTTAAAACCTCCCTCGTAAATGTAAAATATATAAAAATCTGATTCATATTTAAAGGTTCCTTCCAGCCGCCACAGGTAATAATCCTGTTCGTAGGGTGACAACTCCGTATTGATATAAAACTGGTAGCCCGGCACTTCTTCCGGAGCATCGGGAAAGGCTTTGAATTCTAATGAGGCCTGCACAGACTCGATGGCGGTAGGTTCTTTTAATAATTCATAATCTGATTCATATAATTTTCCGTTGACCGCTATTTCAATCCTGTAACGCTTTCCGATTTCCCCTTTTATGCCTCCAGGGGCCGTTTGGTAGGTTCCGGGGGTTATTTCCGAGAGTACCTCGAATGGTCCGTTTTCCTCCCTGATTATGGTGGTTGCTCCCGAAACCGGCTCAAGTTTAATAATTTCCAGGCCGGAAGAAATATTGAGAAGAATGGTATAAGGGCCTTCTTCATTCGTAATGCCGCCATCCACCACCAGAAGATTTTCGAATTCATCCAACTCCGGCTGAAATTCTTCCACACAGGAAAAACATATCGTTGCGATTAAACAGGTCAAAAGTAATTTGACTGCCCTCTGAGTTAAATTAACGTTCCCCTTTTTTTCGATATGGGCAAAGGCATCTGAAGTCATTTTTTTATTTATTTAAGCACCTCAATCTCTGTACTGCCGAAACAAGGCCTCCCATCCTGAGTAAAGCCCTGGACGACCACCTCGTATTCGGAAATATGATCGGAAGTAAAAAAAGTAATTTTCACAGGATGCCCATTTAAGCTTACCTCAGGATTCCAATATAGCAACGTTCTGAAATCAGGTTTTTTATTTTGTTTATCCACCTGGTCAACATACGCAGGGTATTGAAAAATTTCGGATAAAAGGAACGTATTATAAGTCAAAAAAACAGATTCGTCGCCCCATTTGTACCCTGCAAAATCTTCCGTATTGGTTTTAACCGATACGATACCCCCAAAAACATAATCTCCAAGAAAATAGTCAGAATGATACACCTCTATGGCTTTCAATTGCGCCGGGTTAAGTTGCAGCAGTTTTTCCACATCACTTACCGGCACATTATCCAAAAGCACCAACGGATTATCGTAGTCTCTAAAGGCATTCTTATCAAAAACATTCAGTTTTCTTCTCCCTATTTTTCCACGAACCGAAACAGTAGGCACCAACTCCCTAAACACCTCGGGCATCGTCGGAATATCAATATAGTTTTTCACCTCCACCACCAGATCGGGTGAACCGATGTTAAAAGGCAAAGGCATTGGTCCCGGCTCAGGATATGCTCCTTTTTTAAAAGACGGCTCAAAAGTCCTGTTGAGCTGGCTGTTAATGTAAAGTGCCTCAAAAAGCGCATGCCTGGAAGAGTCAAATGGCATGGCCATAGGTAGTACAGAAGGGAATGTGGTCGAAAAATCTTTATTGATTAAAATTTCAAGATCCCGGTTTTCATTGTTCCTGATCGCTACAAAGATGTCTTTATTTCCCTGAAGATGGTTGTAAGGGAAAATAAATGTTCCATCCTCATGAGTTTTGGACATATGCAATTGTATTTGTTTTCCCATAACTGAAGTGATACAGTAAACCTCGGGAACGGGCAGCCCGGTATTTTTGTTCCGAATCATCCCCGTCAGGGTTAGGCCTCTCACTTCGGGCACCCACTCCAAAGCAGCTGGCCGGGTCATTTCACTCAAATTTAACCCGGAAATATTAAAAGGAGGGAGTGAGGCATAGGAAGCAGCCAGCCATGGATTGGCCGATAGAATTTGTGTTATATCATTTTCACTATACCCTGTTCCTTTTTTCCTTACGCTGACGACCAGATTGGCGTGTATCGGATTTTCAATATTCAATTCAACCGCCTCCCGCTGTCCGAAAGTCTTTTTTGAGGCAGAAAAATTGAGTTGGATGGTTTCTTTATTTAAACCGGAACCAATCAGCACAGACCCTTTACCAGGTTCGCTCATTTTTTTGTCAGAGACCTTTATTTTGGTTGTCTCGGACTGTGGATTGACGATCGTCACAGCTCGGGTAAAAAACCGTTCTAAAGGGAAATTTCTCATGTATTGTGTGTAGGCCCTCAAGTAATAAACCCCGGTATTGACCTCCGCAGGAATATTGAAGACACCGGCTGTATTTCCCTGGGAAACCTCAAATTTATGCTGGGCAAAGACCTGCCCTTTATCATTGAACAACTCCACATAGAGTACTTTGCTCAAATCGCTGTTGAGTTCATCATCGACAAAAACAAAAGCCTTGAACCATAACTTATCTCCGGCCAGGTAAAAGTCACGATCCGTTATCAGAACAGTACTTTCTTCCGGAAAATCATCAACACAAGCTAAAAGACGCTCACCATTTTCCTGCCCGAAAGCCTGGGCCCCGAAAAAAATCAATAATAATTTCAACGCAACTTTATTCCAGGTAATCATCATAAATTTTTAAATTATTATCCCTGTTTCAAAGGGATCACTCTTCCCAAAATGGCGGGGGCAGTAACCCTCCTCCGCTTACCCTGCAATCCATACATCCATCCGAGGCAACAGCTCTGCCGCCGCCTTCTCCTTGGGTCACGTAAATCGGCCATTCACTAGGTGGAAGACCAAAAATATACGCATATCCCATATAATCAAGGAAACAATCAGCAATGTATATTTCAGCATTTTCAGGACGATCCACAAAAATTCTGTTTTCGGCAACTCCCGCCACCATAAAATACCCGAGCACCGGTTCGTCAGGGTTATTGACATTTGTTAAATTTCCCCTTATCTGGTAAGGCTGGGATGTATACAACGCCCCCCCATTGGAAGTCTGGCGTTCAATGGCGTGCCAGAAATCATAGGCTTGCTTGGTAATGGAATATTGGCGGGTCAGCATACTGTACCGAATGGTCAGTTTTATATCCGTTGCCGGTAAAAAATGAAGGGGAAGGTTGGTGATTACAGGCACGGTCAGGTTATCTGTATTCGCGGTATACACCTCCCCGACTTTATACGTCAGGTAACATGTTTTCAAAGAATCCCTATTCTTAAATTCCTTGATAACACCCTCATAAACGAAATAGATCAATAAATTGGCTTCATATTTATAAGTGCCTTCCTGGCTCCAGAGGTAATAATCTTTTTCGTTGGACGAAGTTCCTGTATTGACATAAAACTGTATGCCGGGAACCTCTTCGGGGGCATCGGGAAAAGCCTTGTATTCCTGGACTGCCTCAACGGAAGCGATAGGTGTGGGCTGCTTGAGCAGCTCGTATTCGGATTCGTAATTTTTTCCGTTTTGGTTAATGATCAGCTTATATTTTTTGCCAACGGTACCCTGTATGCCCCCCGGGGCGGTACGGTAAATGCCTGGCTCCTGTTCCGTAAGGGTTTCGGCTACTCCGTTTTCTTCAACGATGGCAACAGTGGCCCCCGTCACGGGTTCAGGAGAAATGATCTCCAGTCCGGATGAAACGGAAAGTTTTATGGTATAAGGGCCCTCTTCATTGGTAATTTCCCCATCCACTACGAGCAGGTTATCAAATTCATCCAGTTTAGGCTGAAACTCTTCCACACAGGCTGACAAAACCGAGGCCAAAACCAGGAGGATGTACCATCTAATAGTCATAGTTTCCAAATTTAAAATTATACGTTACCGAAAAGATTGGGTTGGCAAAAATGGAAACCTTATACCCTATTAACTTTCCTTTGGTCGACTTAAAATAGGCATTGTACACATTATCCCTTCCCGCAATATTATATATGCTGAAGACCCAAACCCCATGCATGAATTTTTCGGCTTTGAGGTTGCCTTCCAGTTTAACAGAAAGATCCATTCTCAGGTAATCGGGCACCCGGTATTTATTCCTGGAGGTAAAGTTGACCAATTGAATGCCTCCCTGGTAATAAACGGTTGTCGGGTAAGTAATCGGTTTACCGGTGGAATAAACCAGGTTGGCCGAAAGGCTGAACCTCCTGATGAATTTATAATTGGCGACTACATTCAGCGAATGCGGTTTGTCGTGATTGGCCGGGTAAGGATTTCCAAAATTGATCTGCTCCCCTTCTATCGGTCCGTTTACCAATACATTGGCCGTGGAATAAGTATAATTCATCCATCCGTTGAAACGTCCTCCCGGTTTTTTGAGCATCAGTTCCAATCCATAAACATCGAGGTCGCCCTGCAAAATATCCCATTCCGGCACTTCATTGACGAGCAGGTCTGCGCCATCCCTGTATTCAACCAGTTTGTCCACTTTTTTGTAATACCCTTCCACTGAAAACTCAAACCGTTTATTCATTAAATAGGTATAAATGCCCATGGAAATTTGCTGCCCCTCCATGGGTTCAATGTTGTAATCCGTCAATTTCCACTTATCGGTGGGCGACAGGGCGATCGTATTGGACAGCAGGAAAATGTATTGGTGCAATTTGTTGTAAGAAGCCTTGACAGACCAGTCCGGGTTGATGTTATACTTGGCCGCCACCCGGTAGTCCAGTCCGGAATAAACCTTAACGGGTTCATTCCTTGAAAAATTCAGGGTATCGATGATACTACCCGGTTCCTTGATCTGGCCATCTTTGTATTTGAACACCGCCTGGGGACCAAGGTAGGCGTAAAAATTATACCTCAAGCCTGCGATGATTGACAGCCGTGGGGAGGGACTCCATTCCTCACTGACGAACACCCCGGATTCAACTCCTCTTTCCATTCCCAGGTCTTTGCCAATGACCTGGCTTGACTCTCCGGCCGGTTCAAAGGTTCCGCGGTCGATATCGTATAAAATGGCATTGGTGCCAAATGAAAGTATGTGTTGTGTATTGGGTCTAAGGGTAAAATCCAGTTTGGCTTCTTTATGCTGAAGGACATTGTTTTGGCGATAAGCTTCGAAGGCCACTTCATTGTTTTCTGTCTCCAGGGCATATTTGCTGTAAACGACGGAAAAATCCAGGTTGCTCTTGTCGTTTAAAAAGCGTTTCCAGGAAATGGAGGCGCCTTCGTTGCCCATATCAAAACGCGTGTTCCCGGCAAAATTGATTTTATCGAAACTGTAATAACCGAAGGCCTGTAATTTGTTTTTCTCGTTGATGTTAAAATTGAACTTGGCAATCGCATCGGCAAAAAATACTTTGGTCTTGTTGAAATCAGGATTCTTGATGAGTTTCAGTATCCAGTTGGAATAAGTGGAGCGTACGCCAACCAAAAAGCTGCTCTTTTCTTTCTTTATCGGCCCTTCCACCAAAACACTGCCGGTGATGGGGCTGATGCCGCCCCTTACCTTTACCTGCTGATTATCCCCTTCTTTGGCTTTAATATCAAAAATGGAGGCCAGCCGTCCGCCGAATCTGGCCGGAATATTGCTTTTCGAGAGCGAAAACTCGCTGATGGCATCGGAATTAAAAACCGAGAAAAAGCCGAACAGGTGGGAGGTATTGTAAACCGGCACATTATCGATATAAAAAAGGTTTTGATCCGCCGGACTTCCTCTTACGTTAAATCCTGCAGCGCCTTCCCCTACACTCTGGATGCCGGGCAGCAAAGTAGCTACCTTAAGAATATCCCTTTCTCCCAATACCAGCGGGATCTCTTTAATGCTATTGGTGCTGAGCCGCTCAAACCCCATTTTAGTGTTTTGAACTTTGTCGTACCGGTCAGAAGTCACCACAACCCCTTCCAGCGTAATGGATTTTGATTCGAGGTAAAAATCTTTTGTACCGCTGGAAAGCAACTGCAATCGAATTCTCTGTTCCGCATGATTCAGTTCATTGATCAGCAGGGTGTAATTGCCTTTATCTACACGAAGTTTGTAAAAGCCGTCTTCATCCGTGGCCGTTCCAATACCCAGTTCTTCAATGAGAATGGTAGCCCCAAAAACCGGTATTTTCTCTTCCGTTTCATACAGGTAACCGCTCAGGGTGGCCTTCCTTTCTTTAATCCCTTCTTTTTTACTCCCTATGACCAAAACCTTGGCCAGGTGTTCTTTTTTAGTCTCAATAAAATCGCTTTGCTCCTTTCCTGTTTCTCCTTCAGAAGGCTGATCCGATATGACTATTGGATAAATATCCTCTGAGAGTTCTGTAACGATAGCTTCTCCTTTGGTGAGGAAAATATTGCCATTTCGATCCAGTGCCACTTTTATCCCCCGGGGCTCCAGGTTTCGGCTGAGGAAAACGGTAACCCGAACAGGCTCCTCAATCGCTCCCAACCTGATGTCGTTAAACGCTTCTGCATCATAGTAAAACTTTAAGCCCAAAGTTTTTTCCGCCTTTTGCACAAAATCATCCCAGGATAAACCGCTGAAAGAAACATCTACTACGGGCGCTGTCGTCTGGGCTCCTGCCAATACGGGAAGAAACAATATGGCCAGAAGGATCGGCAGAAATAAAAAAGGTTTGAATATTTTATAGATTGAGTTCATCGCAGTATTTCAACAGGTTATAAAATTGAGCGTCGGTAGCTTTTTTGAAACGGATGTCATTTTGTTTCATAAATTTTTTGACCGACCGTTTTTGTGCGCCGAAATATTCGAGGAAAGTTTTTTTATTCTTCACCTCATGCATCACGCCATCCGAAACAAGAAAATAGCTTACTTCCGGGTCGCCATATTTCCCGAAAGGATGTACCTGGGTAAAACTGGGATAAAAGAGCTTCAGATTTTTTTGATAAAACCCAAGAGTCCCGACATACAGTTGCTTTAAAAAAACAGACCCGGTTGTTTCATCCGATATTCCATTCGTTTGGACAAAAAGGTTAGCCCCCATCCGGAAAGAATCGACCAAAGCCGGGGTCACGATCACCTGCACCGGGATTCCATTGGTCAGGGTCTGCCTTAAAACGAGTTGATCCTTTTCAATATCGTATTTAATATCGACGGCTTCGAATTTCAGATCCTTGACATACAGGGTTCCTTTGTAAAAATCACTGTTCCCGAAAAAAGGATAACCGGATGCCCTGGTGTTGGTAGGCAGGTAAGGTCTTCCGTTGACCAAAAGATCGTTCGTTCCGTAATACCGCTCGACGCACTGCAACAGTACATCAGATTTCCTGGTATCCTGGGCAGGAAGAGCAGTGGTATAGGCTAATAGCCATACCCCCAAAAGGAGCGCTGACAAGTTCTTCATACTTTATAGCTGCATTTTTCAAGGCAGAAGACCAAAGATAGAGATTATGGGACTGAAAAGAAATTGAATGTGGTTAAAAGTATGCTGTTTTGCATTAATAAATGCACCAACGATTGAAGAGGGTTTCCTGAATGGCAATATTTCAATGGAGTTTATGTTTAGACAACCTGAAATGATTTTAGGCTTTACGAATCGGAGCCAATGATCAAGGTTTATAACTTTGGCCGGAATATGCCTGTAAGGTTTGCAGGCCCGAGCCTCAGAAAATACACAGATAATGAAACGAAATCAAAAGCCTTTCCGTTTAATCGGGCTTTTTGTATTGTGGTTTTGTGCATGATCTATAATGGATGAGCGATACGCTTGTGCGATCTACAGTGTCGCTTGCTCTTCAAAGGATACAGAAGTCCGCCGACTAAAGTCAGCGCTACGTTAGCCGATCCAAACGCCTAAAAAGGATGCCATCCGGCATTTTCGGTTTATTTCTCTTCCTCTGAAAACTTCGAAAAGGGGATTTTATTTTCAAAACAATCCAGCAGGAATCTGCTCCTTCGCCCGTTCACAATGATGGTCTCGATTCCTTCTTCGGCACAAATCCGGGCCGCTTCAAGTTTCGAGGTCATGCCGCCGGTTCCGGGGCCCGAGTCTTTTTCTTCGATATATCGGCTGATGGCTGAAAAGTCGGAAATATCCGTCACCAGCTTCGCCTCCGGATTCAAATGCGGGTTACTATCGTAGAGCCCATCGATATCCGAAGCGAGGATCAGGGTTTTTGCGCCCAGCAGGGTAGCTACTTTGGCCGACAATTTATCGTTATCCCCCAGGACAATTTCGTCCACTGCCACAGTATCGTTTTCGTTAATGATAGGCACGTAACTGTGGTTCATCAACTCCATCAACGTATTGTAGGTGTTTTCTCTGGACACCGGATTGACAAAATCACGGTAGGTCAGCAAACACTGGGCGATTTTCAGGTGGTAATCATTGAATACCTCGAAGTAGATCTGCATGAGCTTGGGCTGCCCGATGGCCGACATGGCCTGCTTGGAGGCCACAGCATTTGCCCAATCGCCGGGTTCGATGAACTGACGTGCGGTGGCAATAGCCCCTGAAGAGACCAGCACGATCCTGTATTTTGTCCTCAATTCCGAGAGCTGGAAAGCGACATCTTCTAACTTCCCCCTGGAGATCCTGTTGGTCCCGTTGGTCAATACCGAAGAACCGAGTTTTAGCACCAAAATATCCTTTTTGTCCATTTTTAACGAATTTGACCGTTTCCGTAAACGAACCATTTATTGGTTACCAGCTGCGACAACCCCAATGGTCCCCTGAAATGCAGTTTTTGGGTACTGATGGCAATCTCCGCTCCCATCCCGAACTCCCCTCCATCGGTGAACCTTGTCGAAGCATTGTGGTACACTGCCGCACAATCGACCTTGTTCTGAAAGGTTCCTGCCGCTTGCTCATCACTGCATACGATGCTTGCGGAATGCCCGCCCGAGAATTGGTTGATCTTTCCTATGGCTTCCTCCAGGGAATCCACGGCCGCGAACAGGATTTTTGGTGCCAGGAATTCTTCATAAAATATCGCTTCATTCTCAACAGGCTCAATGGCTTCATTTTTTTTATTCATTTCCGGAGTGCCCAAAACGTGGATTTGGGCGGCGGCTAACCTGCTCACCAGTCTGGATAATTTTGAATCCAGCTCCGGAAGGTTTCGATGGAACAAGACCTTATCGGTAGCATTGCACACGCTCAGGCGACTTTTGCCGTTCACGATGATGTCGATGGCCATATCAAAATCGGCATCCTCGTGCACATACACAAAATTATTCCCACGCCCGCTGATCAGGAGGGGTACGCTGGTGTTTGATTTGATGTAATGGATGAGTCCGTCGCCCCCACGCGGGATGATGAGGTCGATCCGGTAAGGATTTTTCTCAATAAGATCCTGTGTTTCCTGCCGGTTTAGGTTGAGGTAGGTGACAAAGCCGATATCTTCATTGTTTTGTTGAAGGGCCTGGTGCCAAAGTCCTACGAGAAAGGTGTTTGTAAACACCGCTTCTTTGCCTCCTTTCAGGAAGATCCGGTTGCCGGCTTTAAAGGCGCTGATGGCAGCTTCGATGGTCACATCGGGGCGTGATTCGTAAATGATCAGGATATTGCCAAAAGGAACCACTTTGTTTTGAACCAGCATCCCGTTGGGATGGCGGTATTCGTCCAGTAATTTATTTTCCGGGTCTTCGATCCGGATCACTTCCTCAATCGCATTCACCATGCCGTTGACCTTCTTTTCATCCACCCTGAGCCTGTCCAGCAGGGTAGCATCGAGATCTGCGGCATTGGCAAGATCCCGTTTATTGTGATCGATGATCTGTTTTTTGTTCTGGCCGATCAGGGAAGCCAGATCCCTTAAAATTTTATCCTTATTCATGCGGAAAAACTATTGTAAATTAATGTGCAGACCCTACAAAGCATTTTCCATTATGCTCCAAACGCTTTCATCATTTGTGCAGTTTCTTTAATAATGGATTCATGTTGTTCCCTCAGGTTTTTTGCCTGTTCCGGTTTTGTTTTGCTAAAAATAATATACCGCCAGCCATGCCATAATTTTTTCAAAGCGATCCAGTACCTGAAAGAGAAAAATGATGCAACAGGCATAAGCAATGCAAAAGCAAGGGTAATCCAGCCATTGTGAAAAATCATTTGAACCAGGAGGGTTTCCACGATCCAGGAAATGGTAAAAAACAACAACCCGCCTGCGTAATTAGCCGCCCCATAATACATGGTATCCTTAAAAAGTTTTTTGGAAATAACTACCGGTAATTTATAGGGAATGTAACTGGTGATCACTCCAAGCAGGTAAATCGGCAGGAACAAAATCATCAAAAGGAACTGAAAAGCCATCTTTAGTATGTCAGGAGGGTTTTGAACCAGGTGGTTCCTGAAATTTTGTTTATCCAGTGCTTTTTGATAATCGGTTATTTTCCGGGCAAAGGATTCCATCTCCTCGGGCTTTTCGGTTTCAAAGGCCGTTTGGCTGGCGATCATTTTCTTTTCTGCAAGGAATTTATCGTAGAGATCCGGATTTTTCAACCCCAAAAAATCATACAACCATGGCCGGGTAAAATTCCGCAGGGACTCTACAGCCTCGTAATGTTCTTCGGTGGGAATATGAATCATTAATTCCTTAAGTTCCTTATAAACATCATTCTTCAATTGAACCAACGTCAACGCATTATCTTTTTGGTAAGATTCCCAATAATTTTTCAAGGGAATCGCCTTGCCAAAAGTTTGTAAAACTTCCTGGTGCATCTTTCGATACTGGCGGTATTCCACCCCTACGGGAACAATCAGTACATCCAATGCTCCGTTATTTCTGTTCAAAGCTTCAAAACCTATCCGGGCAAAGCCTTTTTTAAAATCCCTCAACCGGCGGAAAGGCGTATGGCTGCCCTCCGGGAATATTACAAATTGCATGTTGGCTTCCAGCTGCTGAATCGAAATATTGAAGATCTCTTCGTTTTTCTTTATCGGATCCCCCCCATCTCTTTGTCGATAAACCGGCAGCATGCGAATGGCATATAGAAATTTGGCAAGAGTTGGATTTCTAAATGCCGCGGCAGTGGCGAGGTAAGCAGGATAGCTGTGGGTATTCACCGCCATGAGAATGGGATCAATAAAGGTATTGCAGTGATTGCCGACAAAAATGACGGGTTTATCCCTCGGAAAGTCTTCCAAATATTTGGTCTCCACTTTCTTAAAATACAATCGGGTTCCGATAAAACACCATTCGCGCAAGAGGAGATATAAAATCGTTTTTTTTGTTTTTATCATAAGTTGAAAATATAAATTACCCCCGGAGCCCCCCGTGAGATTACGGATTCTCGCTTCAAAAGGCGCAAATATAGTTATTCCAGGGATTAACCCGCTCCACAAAAGCCTTAAACTGGTTGAGCCACTTTTGGGTTTGCTTCCGGAAAACTCCAGGCATAAGGAAAGCCCTGAGATTTAGCGGCCGCGGTTGATCCGTTCGATATCCTGTCTGAATTTTTCAGTGAGGTAACTTACATATTATCGTCCAGTGCTTCAATCTCCGGATCGCTAAAACGCTCCGGGAAAACATTGTCTTTTACAAAGGAACACCAGGAACAATCAGGTTCGCCGCACCCTTCATAAAACTGATGTTCCATGATATTGCGATGAGTCATAACGATCATTTTTTTTACCGCTTCCGTCTCCTCCGGCAAAATACGGATTTCTTTCTCGACAAAAACACCCTTTTCATCCGGTTCGAGGTATTGGATGAATGAATGAGTCACCGTATGGCTTGCCCCTGTTGAATTTTCATAAAGCAATTTATAAAAGATCAGCTGCCTGCGATAAATGCCGCCCAAAGGATTGGAATCGGTCATTTTAGCCAATTTCGACGTATTGGTGCTGCCTGTTTTATAATCGACAATGTGAGCACTCATTCCTTCGTACCACTCTAATTTATCGAGGGTTCCATTGACCGGTACTCCATCGATTTCCACATTTTTTATAACCAGTTCCACCCTGACATTTTTGTGCCAATGTTGAATTTTCTGTTGGTACAAAGCTTCGAGGTTTCGTTTCCCCATTTCAAGGCGTCTTTCGTATTCCTTGTGAGCAAAATGGACTTTCTGCCGCAACATTTCATTTTCAAAAAACCGTAAAAAATTTGAAATATCCGGAAAGGATCTCGTCTTTGACATCAGCATTTTGTCAAAAAGACGCTGCAAGGCATTATGCATGGCGGTACCATAGGCGGCAGCTTCGCTCATGAGGGTGGGCACCCGGAGGACACGCTCATAATAAAATCCAAGCGGGCATTTCAAATACATGTTCATGGCCGAAACACTGAGGCTAAAATCCTGTAATAAAGCATCGACTGCAGCTTTTTCCATGAGGTCGAGTTTCGGGCGGGCCACTTCCTGCAATTGCAGGAAAGTCGCTTCCACCAATTGCGCTTCCGGCACTTCCAGTTCAAGTTTTTCCACCCCGTTATAATCGGCAATTTCATCTACAAAAACAGCCCGCTGCAGCGGTTTTCCTTTTTCCATCCGACTGTGAGAAAGATACAATCCTTCCTTGGCCCGGGTCATGGCGACAAAAAACAGGCGTCGCCGGGCCTCCATGGCATCTTCTTCCCCAGAAAAGGTGAGGGTATCAGGCATCACGAATCTGTAGGAACTGCGGTTCCTGGGCTCCCAGAAATCCTTAACACAATCCAACAGGAACACATACCGGAACTCCAGCCCCTTGGCACCGTGGGCCGTCAGCAAATGAACCCCTTCGTGGGCCTGGATCACCTTTTCCAGCCCAATTTGAAGCCGGTTGTCATCCATACTTCCCAGTAACTCCTGCAACCGGGACAAGGTCATCCTCGGTCGGCGAATACTCTCCTGGCGAATGAACGTAAAAAAGGTGTTCAACACCTGCATGAGCCACAGTTTTTCAGGATGCTCTGTGATATATTTTAGCAATCCGCTGCGGTTGATGAGTTTCTCCATGAAAGCAGGGATGGATTCATTGGCAAGGGCCAGCTGAAGTTCATCCGTAAGTGCGGCGAATTTCAAAAAAGAATCAGGATGTTTAACTCCGGCTTTTTTCAATTCCCCCGGATCACCGATGACCCGACGCCAATAATGATCCGGTTCCTCCTGTTTGGCCATGAAAAGACTCAGGGATGCCAGGTCTTGGGGAGAAATACCCAGGAATGCCAGATGTAATACTTTAAACAATAAATATTCTCCACTGAACGGCCGGCGGTATTCCAATTGGAGATATTCCATGAACATCCTCAGGTTACGGATCAGGGGCAGATCGAGAATATTTACTTTTCGTCGGCTGTTGTAAGGAATGCCTTTCTTTTCAAGCAGGGCAAAGAGGTTGTCGGCCTGCCTGTGTTGTGCATAGATCACGGCTATTTCTTCCAGCTTTATCCCCGATTGCCGGAGCCGTTCTATTTCATAAACAATTCCGGTGATTTCCTGCCAGCGATCGGGCCAGGAGATGATTTTTGGGTTCACTTTGGTTTTGGCAAAATCAGGATGACTAGCGATCAGGGATTTATCTACCCCGCGGGCTGCCAGGCTGTTGACAATTCTTTTTTGGTTAAACCGAATGAGATTTTCGGCCAGTTTTAATACCGCCCCGGAAGACCGGTAGTTATTTTTGAGCACCACCAGTTTCAGATCCTGTTCGTACTGATCATGAAAATCGACGAGATTTTTCAAACGGGCGCCCTGAAATTCATAAATCGACTGGTCGTCATCGCCAACGATAAAAACATTGGGATTGTCCCAAAACCCTATGAGCTTTTGCAACAGCTCGTTCTGGGCGCCGTTGGTATCCTGGTATTCATCGACGAGAAAATAGAGGTATTGCTCCTGGTAATTGCGCAATAAGGATTCATGCTGATCAAAGGCCCGCAGCACCCACAGGATCATATCGTCAAAATCATACCTTCGGGCTTTGTCCATGGCTTCCTGGTACAAAGGAAAAAGGTCCACCGAAGCCCGTAATAAATCCATGCGCCGCTGTGTTTCTTCTATTTTGGCCGTTTTGAGTTCCCCTTTTTTGGTATCTCTTCGGTTGACTTTATAAATGTATTCCTCTCTTTCCGGCAAACTCTCCAGGAAACTATTGATAGCTTCGTGCACCGTAGCAACGGTCCAGTCTTCCGCTTTCATTCTTTTGAACAGGTCATACAAATGCCCTTCGTAATAATAGATATCCGCGCGCCCTTTTTTAAGCGGATGATCCACATCCAGGTCATCGATAAGCTGGCGAATGAGCTCCACCCTTTCCAGTTCGTTCAGCGGTTCCAGTTCGTGCCGACCGAATAATTCCAGGTGATTTTGAATGATGGTATTGCAAAAAGAATGAAAGGTGAAAATGTGAACCCGGTGCGCCTCCGGGCCAATAAATTCAAGAAGCCGCTCCCGCATGGCCACGACCCCGGCATCCGTGAAAGTCAGACAAAGAATATTGTGGGGCTGGGCATCGGTCTCCATAAGGATGCGCCCGATGCGGGCGGTGAGCATGTGGGTTTTTCCCGTTCCTGGTCCGGCAATGGTAAGTACAGGGCCTTCGATCTGCTCCACGGCCTCACGCTGCGCATCGTTGAGCATGTCAAGCGCCTCGGTAAAAGCTTTATTATAATGACGAATATCCTTTGTTGATCCGGCCATACACAAATGTACGGTTTTGTTAGTTAACTGAATTCAACGTATATTTAAAATCCTTTACTTTAAATCCAAAAACTATTAATTTTGTTGTTTGCATTTTATGATAATCGCAGCGAAATCACTTTTTAAACAATAAAATTTTAGCTCTATTTCCGATTCAAACAAAAAAATAAAAGTGGGCATTGTCCAGGCCACTCCCGTATTATTTGATGCACAAAAAACGGTGGAGAAAACCGGAAGGCTGATTGCTGAAGCTGCTGAAAAAGGTTGCGGTTTACTGGTATTTCCGGAATCCTTTATCCCGGGATACCCAAGGGGTTTGTCATTCGATACCGTGGTCGGCAGGCGCGGGGAAGCGGGGAGAGCTCTTTGGCATCAATTTGCAGAAAACAGCATCACTATCGGAGATGAATATTGCCGGCAGATCAGTGATTTTGTCAGGCAGGCAGGCTTGTTCCTTGTCTTGGGCGTTACGGAGCGGGATGCAGTTAGCGGTACGCTCTATTGCTCCATCCTCTATTTTGACAATAACGGAACCCTCCTCGGCAAACACCGTAAACTGAAACCCACCGGCACCGAGCGCATTCTTTGGGGAGAAGGCGACGGCACTACCCTCAAGGTACTGAACACCGATTTTGGTAAACTTGGCGGACTGATCTGCTGGGAGAACCTGATGCCGCTGGCGCGAATGGCGTTGTATGAGCAGGGCGTTCAAATATACGTGGCCCCAACAGCTGATGCGAGAGATACCTGGCAATCGACCCTTGTGCATATTGCCCGTGAAGGGCGCTGTTATGTGATCGGGTGTAACCAGTTTGTCACTAAAAAAGATTATCCGGCCCATTTGCAGGAAGAGATTCAAAATGAACCGGAAATTATGTGTCGCGGAGGCAGTGTTCTGATTTCTCCTTTGGGAGAAGTTTTGGCCGGTCCGGTTTATAATGAAGAAACCATCCTCATCGCTGAATTGGACATGGATGTCGTTGCCAAAAGTAAATTCGATTTTGATGTGATCGGGCATTATGCACGGAACGATGTTTTTGAATTTAAAAGGAAAGCGTTTTGATTCAGACTCCATGCGGATTCCGACACGAACATGTATGGGATGGAATGTCGCTATTTTCCATGTCTGATGATAAGAACAGGGCAAAAAAATCAATCCTGCTAATCCAACAATCATAAAATCCTGATCCTGATGGTGAATGAATGTAGCTAAAAAATAAAACTTTGATCAAAAAATGAACCCGACCTTTTTTAAGAACACAACCGAATGGCGCCAATGGCTGAAAGAAAACCACAACAATGCCCAGGAATTATGGCTGGGTTATTACAAGAAAAATTCAGGCAAGGAAAATTATACCTGGTCCGAATCTGTTGATGAAGCCATCTGTTACGGCTGGATAGACGGGCTTCGCAAATCCGTTGACGAGGAAAGTTATATGATCCGTTTCACCCCACGCAGGCCCACCAGTATCTGGAGTGCCGTCAATATTGAAAAAGTTAAAACACTAATCGAAAAAGGGTTGATGCGCCCTGCCGGTATCCAGGCATGGGAAAAGCGGCAGGAAAAAAAAACAAAGGTTTATTCTTTCGAACAAGAGCATCAGGAGCTTCGTGAAGATTATATACAAACCTTAAAAACCAATCCCCGCGCCTGGTTATTCTTTTCTAAAAAACTGGCTCCTTCCTCCAGAAAAATATCCATCCACTGGGTGATGAGCGCCAAACAGGAAGCAACACGTTTGCGCCGGCTGAGCATCCTGATCGAATCCTCGGAACAGGAATTGAAAGTACCGCTATTGAGGGCCGGGGAAAAGAAAAAATGATTTTTTTGAACACTCTCTTATATTTGTTGAAAAATAAAACACATGACACCCAGAAATATCGTGGCCGTGGCCCTGATTCTTATCTCCCTGAGCTGTCTATATCCAGGATTGACCTTCCCCATTCTGAGTATTCACATAGGAGCCAAACTGCCGCTCATCGGAGAGATCGGATTGTACGACAGTACCCAAAGCATCATAAAAACCATACGCACCCTTTGGAAGAATGATAACAACCTTGTGGCCAACCTCATTTTATTGTTCAGCGTGATCGTCCCCCTCGTCAAGGCGCTTATTTTAATGGTAGTTCTGTTCTTCAAACAAATAAAAAACCGTACATTTCTGCACTGGTTCGTTGCCATCATCAGCAAATGGTCTATGGCAGACGTATTTGTAGTGGGTGTTTTCCTGGCTTTTCTGGCAACAAATTCCGATGACAACATCCATGCAGAACTACATGAAGGTTTTTATTATTTCCTGGCTTATTGCATCCTTTCGATTGCAGCGACGCAGGTCATTAATATTGGCGAAAAAGACAAAATTTAATTAACTGATAATATTTGATCCATGAAAAAATTATTTTTTATTGCCCTCCTGTTTTTTGCCTGTGGCGAAAAAATACCGCAACACATCCAGGCGGTCGAATCTACCGAAGATGCCGTTATGTATATTGAAGCTTTTGGTGGAGATATCAGGGAATTCAGGCTTGCCCTGGGCGAAGAAGTCCTCGTCTATGGCAAACCGGCCAAACGTGACCTGGCCGTTGGCGTTATTGGCGAGGCTATCCTCAATACCAAAGGATGGGTGTTTGACGGGTATGAGGAAGAAGGAAGTGTGCGGCTGTATAAATTTAAAAAGAAGTAACTGAGGTTAGAATATATTAGGTGTACCCAAAGGGGGCTTAATAATTATATATTTTGAATAATGAACAAAAGTGTGTGTCATGTTTGTTTTGGTTTATAACAAATGTATTTTTAGGTCTAATTCTCTTTGAGATTAGTCATTTGGTAATCTTTTAAGGTTAAAAAAATCCAGAACCATGGATGTAACGAATAAAATATATAAACAAGAATTTATTGATCAACTTAGAAAAAACAAAACTAGGTTGTTCAAAAAATATAGCATCAAGGAATTGGCAATTTTTGGTTCTGTGAGTCGTAACGATTTTAATGAAACCAGTGATATTGACATATTGGTTGATTTCAATCGAAATATCGGCATAGAATTTATTGACCTTGCAGAAGAATTAGAGGCCATTTTACATAAAAAAGTAGATTTAGTTTCCAGGAATGGAGTAAAAGAAAAATACTATCAATTCATAAAACCGGATTTAGAGTATGTCTAAACGTTCTGATAAATTTTTACTTGAGGATATTATTGAAAGCATCGATAAGATCCAAAAATATACAAAGAACCTCTCGAAAGATGATTTTAAGGAAGATGACATGAGATTAGATGCGGTGGTGAGGAATTTTGAAATAATCGGAGAAGCCGCCAATAGATTATCTCATGAAATTCAAAAAGAATACCAAACTGTTCAATGGAAAAGGATAATTGGCTTTCGAAATCGTATTGTACATGAATATTTTGGGATAGATATCGAAATTCTTTGGTCAATTATTGAAAACAATCTGGAGGATCTCAAAATGAAAATATCCGAAATAATCGAAGGCAATCAATAATACATAACAAATGCTTTCAGAATCAAACCCTAATATTCTTTTTTACATTTAAAAATGAGAATTATTTTCACCTTATACCGGTTGTCAAATTCGCAACTCTAAGCAATAAAATTTGATATATTAAAAAAGACTGGGAGGAAAATGATGTGATACTTTGTGATCTTGGATAAAGTAAAAAATTAACCTACATAATCATGAAAAACAATACCTATTCCCTGAAAACATTCACAACGCTTTTCATTTTTTTGTTCTTCCTGCCCAGTTTCGTGGTCGCCCAGGACGAGCCTAAAAAAGAAGAAGAAAAGAAAGAGAAAAAACACCCCTACGATGAACTGATAACGGACAAAGCCGTCAGCCAGAAAGGATTGTTCGATATTCATAAAGTCGAAGGGAAATATTACTTCGAACTTTCTGACGATATCCTGGAAGAAGAAATACTTGTAGTGAGCCGCATCTCCGGCCATGTCAAAAACCTGAATTTCGGTGGCGCCGGGATGCGTTCCAGGCCACAGCAGGTGATCCGCTGGCAAAAAAAAGACAACAAAATCCTTTTGAGGTCGGTGTCGTACAATAGTGTGGCAGACTTTGAAAAACCAGTTTACCAATCGGTGAAAAACAATAATTTCGAACCGGTAATCGAGGTATTTGACATCAAAGCCATCTCCAAAGACAGCACTTCCTATGTGATCGAAGTAACACCTTTTTTTAGTGATGATGTGGAAATGATCGGTGCACTATCGAGTTCGGAACGAAAAGATTTTGAGATCAGCGGACTCGATAAAACCAGAAGTTTTGTCGAATACATGAAAGCCTTTCCCGACAATGTAGAGGTGCGCCACGTGTTGACTTACAAAGGCAAAAAATTACCGGATAACCAGATTACACAAACCTTGTCCGTTGGCATGAACCAGTCTTTCGTGCGCCTGCCGGCAAAACCTATGATCCCCAGATATTACGATGCCCGGGTGGGATACTTCTCCTTTCAGCAAATCGATTACGGATCAGAAGAGCAAAGGGCCGCCACCCGCCGATACATCACCAAATGGCGCCTGGAGCCAAAAGATCCGGCAGCTTATTTTCGTGGAGAAATCGTGGAACCGGTTAAACCCATCATCTATTACATCGATCCGGCTACCCCGAAAAAATGGATTCCTTACCTGATCCAGGGGATCAACGACTGGCAACCCAGCTTTGAAAAGGCAGGTTTTAAAAATGCCATCATGGGCATGGAGGCCCCTACCAAAGAAGAAAATCCTGACTGGAGTCCGGAAGATGTCCGGTACTCTGTATTACGATACGTCACTACCGACATCCAAAATGCCATGGGCCCACACGTACATGACCCCCGGACCGGTGAGATCATCGAAAGTGATATCATCTGGTATCACAATGTGATGAGTTTGTTGCGCAACTGGTTTATGATGCAAACAGCGGCCTGTAACCCGGCTGCCCGGGGAGTCGACTTTGACGATGAGGTAATGGGACAACTGATCCGGTTTGTAGCGGCACATGAAGTGGGACACACCCTCGGATTGCCTCACAATATGGGTTCTTCCGTTGCTTATCCTGTTGATTCTTTGCGCAGCAAGACTTTCACCGCTACCCACGGCACGGCACCTTCTATCATGGATTATGCCCGTTTTAACTACATAGCCCAGCCGGAAGACGGGGTCACCAATTTTTATCCCGGCATCGGAACTTATGATGACTGGGCCATCTATTACGGTTATAAACTTCTGCCCAATGTGGAAAAACCGGATGACGAGGCGGCTACCCTCAACCAATGGGTAAAAGAAAAAGCAGGGAATCCGGAATACCGTTACGGACAACAGCGGGGTAACCCTGATGATCCAAGTTCACAGACGGAAGATCTCGGCGATGATGCGGTTTACGCCAGCCAAATGGGGATCAACAATTTAAAACGTATCCTGCCCGAACTGATAAAATGGTCGAAGCAGGAAGGCAAGGATTACGATCAGCTCAGCGAGATGTACGAAAATGTTTACAGCCAGTTGGGCCGGTACATGCGCCATGTTAGAACCAATGTCGGCGGTGTGTATGAATTCCGGAAAACCGCCGATGAAGAAGGCGTTGTCTTTACTCCAGTACCCGCCAAACGGCAAAGGGAGGCCGTAAGGTTCATCAACGATCAACTTTTCCGCACTCCGAGTTGGCTCATTGACCGGGATATCCTGCAACGCATCGGCGGAGCAAGCATTATCGACCGAATTAACGGCCTGCAAAAGTCAACGCTGAACGGACTTTTTGAAGCCGACCGTATGAAGCGATTGATCGAAGGAGAAGCCATGGACAAAAACAGCTATAAACTGACCGACTTATTTTCGGAGGTTCAAAATGGCATCTGGTCAGAACTGAGCACCCCCGGGCCAGTGGATGTCTATCGCCGTAACCTGCAAAAAGCTCATGTGGAAATGCTTTTTAAATTACTCGAAGACGACAAAGGCAATAGCGATGCCACCGATATAAAATCCGTGGCCAAAGGTTCCCTGATGAAGCTGAGGACCAACCTGGCGAAAAACGGCAAAAAGGTATCGGATGAATCGACAAAATTCCATTATCTGGATATGCTTTCCAGGATTGATCAGGCTTTAGATCTGGAAGACTAGGAACTGGTTGCTGGTTGCTGGTTATCGATAACCAGGAACCAGTTTACCGGATCACCGTCACATCTCCTTGCTTCATCAGGACGAAACCGTCAATGAATTCCAGTTCGACCAGGTAAACGAAAACCCCACTTTGAACGGGTTCTCCCTTAAATTTCGCATCCCATCCGCTACGCTCCTGGTTAACAGGAACGTTTTCTGTTTTAAATACGAGGTTACCCCAGCGGTCAAAAATGCTCATTTTATTTACCACTACATTATTGCGTTTGCTCTGTACGTAAAAATATTCATTTACGCCATCGCCATTCGGACTGATGGCATTGGGAATATAAATCGCCCGATCTTTTTTAACTTCCACCACCACCGAATCCTGGTAAATACATCCGTTTTCCACCGACATGATCAAAGTATATTCCACATCATCAAAGGGGCTTGAAATGGGGGAAAGGCAATCATAACAGGACAAGCTGTTACTCAATGGATCGATCCATTCAAAGCTTACCATTGCCCCTTCCGCTGAAAATATAGCGTTTAAAGGGGTGAACGATCCCAGTTCAATTTGAATGAATTCAGGAAGGATATTTACAAAAAAATCTTCCGATAAAACTTCATAATCAATGACCGTCACTTCACAACCGTCGTAAACCGTTACCGCATAGGTTCCAGCAGCTTCGATCTCTCGCTGTGGTGAAACAGCCCCGTCTTCCCACTGAATAATATTTCCAAAAGAATTTACGTCTAGCAGGATAGGGATTCCTTCGCAAAGGTAATATTGCTCTTCCAGATAGGAATAAACGAGCTCCGTGGTTACTATAATATTCGCTACCACCTGGTCACAACCGGAGGTAACGGTAACGGAATAATCCCCGGGCGTATCCAATACCCGGATAGGCACATCTGTACCATCTTCCCACAAGTAAGTCACCCCGTACAAACTGGCATCGATCACTTCAAAATCTCCGGGACAAATCATGTACTCCTCTTCAATAAAAGTGATGTCGAGTGGGTTAATCTGTATGGGCGTACTGTCCGGAGTGATAAGTGTGTTTGGGTAGTCGGAATAGGTAAAATCACCCAACGACGAGGGCAGTCCGGTCAATACAGCCTGGTTCTGATACAATCCCAGGGCATTCTGACCAATTTCAACCAAAACATGGATGCTGTCTATTCCAGGAGGCACACTCATATTATTGATATCAAAAGCATGTCCGCTGATCGTTTCAATGCCTCCAAAAGGATTGGAAAGGATCTCCAGTACGGTAAAATTTTCCGGCAGGATATCCGTCAGCTGAAGGCCGGTTTGCAGAATGCCCGAACCATTGAATATCACGAAGGTATAGATCACTTCAGTGCAGGGCAAGGCAATATCGGTCGAAACGGTTTTTTTCAGTTCAATGGTATAAGGACAGGAACAACCGTCTTCCCCACCGGAAGGGGGGCCATTCGCCACCGAGGTCATGATGCCTGTATTTTTATTGATCGACACCAAAGTGGGTTGTCCGTTGATGGCGCCATAACCAAACAAATTGCCCGACACATCAAAAAAAATAGCACCAAGCTGGTTTACCTGGGGTTGCATCGGGAATCCGCTTGTAATGGTGGCCGTAGCCGGATCGATTTTCACCAACCTGGCATCACCAGTACTAAAACCGTACAATTCTCCGGTGTATGGATCAAAGGCAATGTCATATATCCCGGAAAGAGGGTTGATCAGACTCAAAGAAGTCACTTGATAATCGGGATCGGTGAGGTCCACAAAGGCCAGGTACCCGGAAATATTATTGGCGGTAGCCTGCCCGAGTAGAACGAGATAATTCCCATCCGGCGTAACATCCCCGGCATAATAGGCGAACCCGTTGGTAATAATCCCCTGGGGAACCCCAAGATTTTGAGCAATCCCATCAGCCCCGACCCGATAGAGAGTCAATGTTTGAGGATTGACTCCATAGATGAAATTATCGGTACTTCGATACCCCATTGCATTGACTGTAGCGCCCACCGAGGTGGTTATCGTGTTAAAAACAGTATTGCCCGAAACCGGATCGATTTCCACCAGGTAAAGTCCTGAATTACTGGTCACCGTTGGGGATAAACTGAGAAAATACTGACCCTGGCAGGTAAAGGGCACCTGGGCAGAAAGTTGGGTTAAACTCCACCACAACCACAAACCGATGGTCAATTGTTTTAATCGCATACCTCTGATATTTCCCTGCCCTTTAAGGCCCATTTTAAAAAACAGGCAAGCATTTTCAAATTACGAAAAATAAAACAAACATGCTTTAAAAGCATCTCCCAAAAAGCAATAGGTATGCCTGAAGACAAAAAATGGAAAGTATAATTTCAAACAAAAAATTGCTATTTTTGCGGTTTGAGCTACAATCATAAAACAAGCTGCTTTGGCAAGTTGTTCAGGAATAAACATTCAGGCGTCCATGACTAATAATAATCCATCTGATCCAAACTCTTTTTCTGAAGATTTCATCGAAGTCATCGGTGCCCGTGTGCATAACCTCAAGGACATTGATCTGCAAATTCCCCGCAACCAGCTGGTGGTCATCACTGGAATCAGCGGTAGTGGGAAATCCTCCCTGGCTTTTGATACGATTTTCGCCGAAGGACAGCGTCGTTATATGGAAACCTTCTCCGCTTACGCCCGTCAATTTATCGGTGAAATGGAACGCCCGGATGTAGAGCATATTTCGGGACTTAGCCCGGTAATCTCCATCGAACAAAAGACTACAGGCCGGAACCCGAGATCAACGGTGGGTACTGTGACGGAGGTTTACGACTTCCTGAGGTTATTGTTTGCCAGGGCCGGTGAGGCCTATTCCTACATAACGGGGGAGAAAATGATCAAGTATACCGAAGCCCAGATGAAGGATCATATCCTGACCCAATATGCCGGGCGCAAGATCGCCTTGCTCGCCCCCCTGGTAAAAGGGCGTAAAGGCCATTACCGGGAGCTTTTCGAGTACACCCGAAAACAAGGATATTCACGGGTCAGGGTGGATGGAGAAATCATCGAAATCACCCCTAATTTACAGGTTGACCGATACAAGGTTCACGACATTGAGGTGGTAGTGGACCGGTTAACCATTGGTCCCAAACACAACGACCGCTTTAATGAATCATTGGATGCTGCCCTGAAAATGGGCAATGGATTGTTGCTGGTGATGGATTTTGATACGGAGGAAGTCGCTACTTTCAGCAAACACCTGATGGATCCAACGTCAGGCATCTCCTATGATGAGCCCTCTCCCAACAGCTTTTCCTTTAACTCGCCCTATGGTTATTGTCCAACGTGTAAAGGATTGGGGCAAGTAAATGCCGTGGACATGGAAAAAGTCATTCCTGATTATTCCAAAAGCATCAATGATAGCGCTATCGTTCCCTTTGGAGAGGTTAGAGACAATCTCACGTTCAAACAATTGCGGGCTATAGCCAAAAAATACAAATTCAGTTTTTCAACCCCCCTCAAAGATCTCCCGAAGGAGGCTTTGAAAACTATCCTGGAAGGAGGAGACGAAAGCTTTAAAATTGCCGTCAACCCCACCAATGACTACTCTTATGATCTTGCCCATGAGGGCCTGATCAAAATGTTGACGCATTGGTACAAAGATTCTACTTCTGAAAAAATACGGGGTTGGGCCGAAGAATTCATGACCATCGACATTTGCCCGGAATGCCAGGGACAACGACTGAAACAGGAAGCCCTCCATTTCAAACTCAATGAAAAAAATATTGCCGACCTCGCGGCCATGGACCTTTCGGACCTGAACCAATGGATGAATGAAATCGAAGGTCACCTGAGTGAGCGCCAGCTGGTGATTGCCACTGAAATCCTCAAGGAAATCCGTTTCCGGCTGACCTTTTTGTTACATGTAGGGCTGGACTACCTGGCCCTCGACCGACCGGCCCGTACCTTGTCAGGAGGAGAAGCCCAACGGATCCGGCTGGCCACACAAATTGGTTCCCAGCTCACGGGAATCACCTATATTCTCGACGAACCCAGCATCGGTTTGCATCAGCGTGACAACCAGAAACTCATAGAGGCCCTTCGTGAATTAGCCTCCATTGGCAATTCCGTGCTCGTGGTCGAACACGATAAGGACATCATGCTGGCTTCTGATTACCTCATCGACCTGGGACCAGGAGCAGGAAAACACGGAGGGGAACTGGTGGGCGCCGGAAAGCCAAAAGATTTCCTGAAAAACGTACATACCCTAACCGCGGATTACCTGACCAATAAAATCCGCATTGAGATTCCGGAAAAACGCCGCAAAGGCAACGGGAAGTTTTTGGAACTCAAAGGATCTACCGGGCATAACCTGAAAAATGTATCCCTAAAAATTCCCCTGGGGGTATTTTGTTGTATCACGGGAGTTTCCGGCAGTGGGAAATCTTCCCTCATCAACGAGACGCTTTACCCCATCCTTAGAAAAGAGTTTCATAACAGCCTGGGGAAACCTCTGCCATTCGACTCCATTAAAGGCCTTAAACACCTCGACAAAGTAATCGAAATTGATCAATCCCCCATCGGCAGAACGCCGCGATCCAACCCGGCCACCTATACCGGCCTTTTTACCGACATCCGGAAATTGTTCTCCGATTTACCTGAGGCAAAAATCCGGGGGTATAAACCAGGAAGGTTTTCATTCAATGTTAAAGGCGGCCGGTGTGAAGAATGCCAGGGCTCGGGAATGAGGGTAATCGAGATGAATTTCCTGCCAGACGTTTATGTGCATTGTGAAAAATGTATGGGGCTCCGCTACAATCGGGAAACAAGGGAGGTTCTTTTTAAAGGAAAATCAATCAGTGATGTGCTGGATATGACCGTTGAAGATGCGGTGGAATTCTTCAAGGCCATACCTAAAATTTACAGGAGAGTCAAAACGCTGAACGAAGTCGGTCTCGGGTACATTACCCTCGGCCAACAGGCCACCACGTTGTCTGGCGGAGAAGCTCAACGGGTAAAACTGGCCGAAGAGTTGTCGAAAAGAGATACCGGCAATACCATTTATATTCTCGATGAACCAACCACCGGTTTACATTTTGAAGACATTAGACACCTGCTGGCCGTACTCAACAAACTGGTTGAAAAGGGAAACACCATCATCGTTATCGAGCACAATATGGATGTCATCAAGGTGGCGGATCACATCATCGATATCGGCCCAGAGGGTGGAAATGGTGGAGGAAACATCGTTTGTGAAGGCACTCCTGAGCAGGTGGCGAAACACAAAACCAGCCATACAGGACGGTTTTTGAAATTAGAACTTTAATTTTAACACATAGTCACATAGAATACATAGAAAAAAAATAGCTATGTGTCTATGTGGTAAATTAAGTAAAAACAGCAATGATAGATTTTTCAAATGTAAGATTAGATAAAACCTTTGTTCATAAGGTTGGTAATAAGGCAAGGGAGGAAGGCACCCGTTTTTCTGAAAACGAGCTGTACCTGGGCAGTGAACTCATGAAAGAACTGCTGTTGAAATACTTTCTGAGTCCTTTCAAAAATGAAATATTTTACAACTTTGCCCACAGCACCGATATTGAACTGAACGAAGTTTTTTCTTATGCGTCCAAGATTTTCGAAAACCCGGAAACCCTTTTGGAACAATCAAAAAATATTGGCCGACACCTCTATGAACAGTCTAATCACCCCAAAATAAACGGCGGTGAATTTTATGTGGTATTGCTGAAGGATTGTGTGGTGGAAGATGAATTGGTGGATGCTATCGGTTTGTTTAAAACAGAAAACAAGGACACCTACCTCAAAGTTGATGAGAAAGAAGACGGATTTGAAATTGGCTTTGATACCGGTGTCAATATCAACAAACTGGATAAAGGATGTATCATTTTTAATTCCGGAAAAACCGACGGGTATATTGTAAGTATTGTTGACACAAAATCCCAGGAAGCCGAATACTGGAAAATGGCTTTTTTACACATAAAAGCCCGGGAAGACAATTATCACTACACTCAGAATTTTCTCAACATGGCCAGGCATTTTGCGGAAAGCAACGATGAGATCAGCACCCATGAACAGATAGAGGTGAAGAACAATACCATCCATTACTTCGCCAATAATGAGAATTTCGACAGCCAAACATTTGAGGCGGAAGTCTTCTCCAACCCGGAAACCGCTTCTACTTTTAAAACCTATAAAGAAAATTATACCCGGGAAACAGATATTCCTGTTGCGGATAGTTTTGAGATCTCAACCGATGCCTTTAAAGATGTCAAAAGACGTTTCCGCAGCGTCATTAAATTGGATAAGAATTTCCATATCTATGTTCACGGCAACGAGAGCAACATTGAACAGGGCTATAATGATGCAAAGGGCATGAGATATTACACTTTGTTTTACGACGAGGAGAGTTAACCACTACCCCCGTTTCCGATAAGTCCAAACCGCCAAAGCATTGATCCCCACAGCCAGTCCTCCCATGATATAAAAATGTTGTTTAATATCCTGGAACCCGCTGCCTTTAAGCATCACCATACGCATTACTTCAACGAAGTGATAAATCGGGTTGGGAACAGTAAAATACTGCGCCCACTTTGGCATACTTTCCACCGGGGTAAAAAGTCCTCCCATCAGCAGGAAAATCATCATAAAAAACCAGGCGATGAACATCGCTTGTTGCTGAGTATCTGCCGTAGTTGAGATGAGCAACCCTATTCCCAGAATAGCAATAATATTTACGATACAAAAAGCGAAGATCAGCCATAAGTCCCCAACAATGGGGATATTAAAAAAGAGCTTGGCAAAGGCGAGTCCCAGCACCAGGTCAAAAAGGCCGATGAACAAAAATGGTATTAATTTCCCTATGATAAACTGGTATTTCAATATCGGGGTAACGTTGATTTGTTCTATGGTACCCAATTCTTTTTCACGCACCACATTCATTGCGGATAATAACAAGGTTAATATTGTGACCAGGGCAGCCAGGATTCCCGGTACCATGAAAATTTTATAATCCAGTGTGGGATTGTACCAATTGGAGAAAGTAACGTTAAATCCGGGCATTTTTTGCACCCGCACCGAAGCGGTACGAAGAGCCTCCGGTAATTTTTGTTTATTAAAATCACCAATAACCGTAGCGGCATAAGAACCGGCCAGTCCCCCTTTTGAACCATTGATGGCATTTACCCTCAACTGAACTTCTGTCACCTGGTTTCGCAACAAATCTCTTTCAAAACCGGCAGGAATATTCAACACAATGTCAGCTTCGTCAGATTGCAATAAAACATCGGCGCCTTCCATGTCGTCTGTCATGGCCTTAAGGACAAAATACCCTGAGGCGGCAAACTTATCCCGCAACTGCCTGGAATAATCAGAATGGTCGGCATCGTAAATGACGAGCCCCAGATTTTTCACTTCATTACTCGCAGCATAAGACAACAAAATGAGCTGCACTATAGGGATAACCGTTAAAATAGGCAACATCGCTTTATTGCGAAAGACCTGCAACAATTCCTTTTTTAATATGATAAATATCGTGCGCATATATTTGCTGTTTATTCAATTCTTATTTTAAAACTCTTAAGGCTTAGCCCCAGAAAAATGAGGGTGATCCCTCCCAAAAAAGCGACTTCTTTCCAAATAAAACTAAAGGGGCTGCCCTTCAACATTATGTCTTTCAAAATGACAATAAAATATTTGGCGGGAACGATATACGAGATCCCCTGGAGTAATTTAGGCATACTCTCTATGGGGAAAACAAACCCTGAAAGCAGCATGGTCGGCATCATCAGGGCCATGAGCGATACGATCATGGCGGTTTGCTGGTTATTCGTCATGGAGGAAATGAATATACCCAATGCCAGACAAGTAATGATGAACAACAAACTTAACAACAACAGTAATGCAAGACTGCCTATCACAGGAACGCCAAAAATGAAAACCCCCATCGCCAGAATAAACAATCCTATAATCATGGAAAGTAAAATGTAAGGGGTTACTTTTCCGATTATGATCAACATGGGATGCAGAGGAGAGACCAAAAGCAGTTCCATCGTTCCCAGTTCTTTTTCGCGTGCCAGGGTAAGGGAGGTCATCATGGCGGAGATAAGCAATAAAATCATCGTCATCACCCCGGGAACAAACATGTAAACACTTTTTAATTCGGGATTATAAACCATTTGCGTTTCTATGCCAATAGCAAATGGCATAACGTAACCTTCCTGCTTTTTCGCCTGAAATTGCCGTAACATTAACGAGGCATAATTGATCAGCATCGTAGCGGTATTGGGCTCTGTCCCGTCAGCGATGAACTGAACCGGGGCATTTCCTGCTCCATAAAATTTTGCTGAAAAATCTGGCGGAATAATAACGGCCAGCTTTATTTTTCCTGCTTTAAAAGCATTGTGGATATCGTCCTGTGTCTTAATGGATTTGACAATTTTAAAATGACCGCTCACTTCCAATCGTTCGGTAAGCTCAATGCTCAAATCATCTTTAGATTGATCAAAGACAGCAATGGTTGCACCTTTAAAATCATTCGTCACGGCATATCCAAATATTAAAACCTGAACAATAGGCATCCCAAAAAGAATAAGCAACGTCCGCTTATCCCTCAGGATATGGAAAAACTCTTTTTTTACAAATGCTATAAATACTTTCATACTTGTTGCTGGTTGCTGGTTGCTGGATATCTGGTTACTGGGTGGCTTGTTGCGGGTTATTTTATCCTTTGATAAATGATACTTTAGTCTTTAGTCTTTTTACTTTTCCCTTTTATGATGCTCCTCTAGCTAATTTCAAAAACACCTCATCCATGGAAGCCGCCTTAAAATTTTCTTTTAACTTCGAAGGAGTATCCATGGCCGCGATTACCCCATCCACCATGATGGAAACACGGTCGCAATATTCAGCTTCATCCATGTAGTGGGTCGTCACAAAAACCGTCACCCCTTTTTCAGAAGCGGCATAAATCATCTCCCAGAATTGCCTTCTTGTAATAGGATCCACCCCGCCGGTAGGTTCATCGAGGAATACAATTTTGGGATTGTGGAAAAGGGCTACCGAAAAAGCCAGTTTTTGCTTCCAGCCCAAGGGCAAGGATCCTGTGAGCTTCCTGGCCGAACCTTCCAGCTGGAGTTCCTGCAAAAGCACTTTTGTTTTGGCTTTTATCTCCCTCAACGGAAGGCCGTAAATCCCTCCAAAAAAACGTATATTTTCATTGATGGTCAGATCTTCATAAAGAGAAAATTTCTGACTCATATAACCGATATTCTTTTTGATCTTTTCCTGTTCCAGGTACACATCAAATCCAGCAACGCTGGCCTCTCCGGAAGTCGGCATCGAAAGGCCCGACAACATCCGCATGGCCGTCGTTTTTCCCGCTCCATTGGCCCCCAGGAATCCGAAAATCTCCCCCGGTTTCACCTCAAAGCTAATGGCATCCACAGCGGTGAAAGCCCCGAATTTCTTGGTTAACTTCTTTACTTCTATTGCGTATTCCACTATTTTTTTGATTTTCTCTTTATTAATACCAACCTCTTGCCACTCCAGGCTAATCCCGCCCACTCGCGACCCCTTCATCCCGCAACAATTCCATAAAACAATCTTCAATGCCTGCCGAAATTTTATCGACCTCAATATCCTGGTGACCTTGATCCGTCAGATAACTTCGGAGGGAAGATTCGTCCAATGGTTTTTTGGTCGATAAATGCATTTTGTGGCCAAAAGAAAAAACGGTTTCCGACTGATCAAAAGTCCTCAAATCCTGCAGGAGGCGGTAGCGGTTATCCGAAGAAATGGCATACAAATTGAGATCGTACTGTTGTGTAATTTTTTCCGGCGTATCAATGGACAAAATCTGTCCTTTCTGGATCAGTGCTATTCGGTCGCATCTGCTGGCTTCATCCATATAAGGCGTGGAAACCAGGATCGTGATCCCTTTTTTCTTCAACCGTTTCAACATATCCCAGAATTCACTCCGGGATACGGCATCCACCCCGGTGGTCGGTTCGTCGAGGAACAACACTTCCGGTTTGTGGATCAACGCACAGGACAAGGCCAGTTTTTGCTTCATCCCTCCTGAAAGTTGTCCGGCTCTCCTATTTTTAAAAGGTTCGATTTGCTGATAAATTTCCTTGACCAAATCGTAATTCTTTTCAATGGTCGTACCAAAGATCGTAGCGAAAAATTCCAGGTTTTCCAAAACCGTCAGATCCTGGTAGAGGGAGAACCTTCCCGGCATATAACCAATGGTCTTCCGGATTTTTTTAAAATCTTTAACGACATCCTTCCCTTCGACGGTGGCATTCCCGCTATCCGCCAGGATCAACGTGGTTAAAATCCTGAACAAGGTAGTTTTTCCTGCGCCGTCTGGTCCGATGAGCCCGAATATTTCCCCCTGCTCCACGTCAAAACTGATGTCACGAAGAGCCTGCTCTTCCCCGTAGGATTTGCTGATGTTGTTTACCGTGATGGCGTGATGATTTTCCATAAATTACTGGTTGCTGGTGGTGGAAAGGAAATTTACTTCTGCCGGCATACCGATCTTAAGGGATCCGTCATTTTTTACCATGATCTTAATCGCATACACCAGGTTTACCCTTTCTGCTTTGGTCTGGATGGTTTTTGGGGTAAATTCCGAGGTTTCGGAAACCCAGCTTACCGTTCCTTTTTGCCGTTCCATGGTACCGTCCGGTCCGTCGGTCAAAACTTCCACTTGCTGACCTACCATCACTGAACCCAACTGGTCTCCGCTGACATAAGCCCTTAGTGTCAAAGTTTCGAGGTTGGCAATCCTGTATAAAGGTTTTCCAAAGGCGACGATTTCTGAAGGCTCGGCCAGTTTGGTTAAAACGGTTCCTTTGACCGGATTATAGATGTAACATTTCCTGATCTGCTCCTCCAGCACATCGATCTGGGTACGCACCGGTTCGATTTCGCTGAGTATTCCTGTATTCGCGGTCCCGGCCTGCCGTTTTGCAGCATCGATCTGCTTGTCTACAATGGCAATCTGTGCGGTGATATCATCCAGTTGCTTTGGAGTGGCCGCCTGATCCGCCAATAGATTTTTTATGCGCTGTTGTTCATGCAAAAGGGTTTGCTTCTGCTCCTTAAGCACATCGATTTGTGGACCCGGATCCTGGGTTTTGCTGCGAATGGCATTGATGCGGGAAAGCAATTGTTGTTTTTGCAAAACCAATGGAGTCGTGTCAATCACGGCGACGAGTTGGCCGGCTTCCATGACCTGTCCTTCCTCTACATTCAGGGACAATAATTTTCCATTGGACTCGGCACTGATAATAGTACTGGTCGTTTCAAAGTTACCATAGGCATCTGCCCGTTTTTCCTCCTTTCCGCAGGAGAAAAAAACCATTATGCCAATTGCTGATAGGATTAAGCTGAATTTATACATCTGTCTTAATTTTTTGTTGTTCTTTTTTTCAATAACCACGGAAGAAGAAAAACCTATCTTCCCATTTTAGTTAGATATTCTGATTTGAGTTGTTGTATTTGTAATCGATGGACTTCCAGTTGCAACCGCGCCTGTATGCCTTCATTCAACTGGGTAGTATAATCGGTGGCGGTAATGACCCCGTTATCCAGTTGAGAGGAATAATCATTGAGGATATCTTCCTGTAAGGTTACAATAGCCTTATCTGTTAAAAGCTGATTTTCCAAAGCCGTTACCTCTTCCACGTACTTCCCCCTGAGTGCATTGAGGTTAAATTCGAACGTTTCCCGCTTATTGTCCACCAGTTGCGCCTGTATTTGAAGCGCCTGCTTTTGCTTATCGGTCGCTCCCCAATCAAAGATATCCCAGGCAAACTTCACCCCCGTAATGGCAAATGGGCTCACCGAATCGTCAAAGAAATTCAAAGGATTGGGATAACCGAGTCCCGCCTGAATAAAAGCACTGACTTTGGGTTTCTTTTTGGCATCGAGCATGGCAGCATTGGAAAGTATCTGTTGCTTTTGAAAATCAAACAGGGCTTGCTCGGGCCGTTCAAGGGTGGTCGTCAAGACTTCTGAAACCAGTTCAGGTAAAACAAGTTCCACTGATTCTTCCAGGGACTGCCCGGTAGCTTCTGAAAGCAAAGACAACAAACTTTTCCTTTTTCCGGCAAGGGCTTCCCGTTGTGTTTCAAGTTTGAGTTTTTCTACCTGTAATTTTTTTACCTGGGAAGGCAGAACCACCCCAAACTCAACCGCTGCCTCCAGTGTTTTTAGCTTGGTGTCAATAGTTTTGCCGGCATTCAACAAAATACTGTCCTGAACCCCCAACATCGCCAATCCCCAAAAATATTGATCAATACGATCCTTGATTTGGTACAATTCGACGTCAATGGCCTGGTTTTTAGCGGCCAGCCCGGCCTGTTCAACGGCCTGCTTTGCTTTCGCCAAACCACCGTCATAAAGCAAGTAACCTGCATCTAAAGTGGTTTGTAATTTGTAGATCGGCAATTCTATCGGATCAATTCCGGGTATTGGAAAATTGACCTTCAAAGCCTCTGACTGAAGGCTGGCCTGGGCGTTCCAGGAAATTTTTGGCTTTTTGTCCGCTTCTATAATATCCATTTGCACCTGGGTATAGGCTTCGTTTAACCCTTTTTGCTTCGCCAAAGGGTAATATGTCTCCGCCCATTGATAACATTGATCCAGGCTGATTTTCTGTTGGCCATATAATTCATGCAGATTGGACACCAACAGCAGCAGCGTTACTAAAATTAAGGTTACTGACTTCATTTTTAATGTTTTACTAAAAGATTTAACTACCTGGTTAAATACAAGGCAAAAAAATGGCAGGTAAGCACTTGAATCGCAAGATTACAATATAGGCTTACCCTGCTCTTTATCTTCAATTGAAGAGAAATTATTCGAAATACAAATAATAATTTCCCAGGTGTTCTTTAAGTTCCGGCAAGGTCTTTTCGCAGGCCGCTGCGTCTTTTGATTCAAAGGTCTTCACCATATCCACCATGGGAAGCAGGTAATTATGCAATTGCTCATGGGCATCTCCTGTCATGGTGCATTTTTCAAAAATGGCATTAAAATCCTTTTGCAGCGAAGCTCCCAAAGCCCTGTACCCTGAAATATCGTTAACCTCATTGGCAATGGCTCCTTTTACGCTCGCAATCATTTTCTGTATCCCTTCGGTCGTTTCTGCATTGGCTCTCCATTTTTTTCCGTGATCAAGCTGTACAGAAACCTCTGCAACAGGTGCATTTTTATCACTGACCCCAGGAACCATTGAAGATTCAGAGTGGCCTTTAGCCGCGGCATTGGTTTCAGAATCGACTCCGGTCTCAACACTGTTATTGTTGTCACAGCTGGTGATAAACAACGCTGTTGCCAATAAAAAAATTAATTTCAACTTCTGCATGATTCAATTTTATGTGTTTTCAAAATAATAACCTAAACGGATAGTGCGCTAAAAACGAATCGCTTCACCTCTTCCTTACGCTCTTTCATCAATTCCTTCCAGTCGGCCTCGCTGATTCCGGAAATGGAAATCAACATTGGTTTGGCCAAAAAAGGGAATACCGACATCGAAATAATGTTCATCAGTAAATGAAAAGGATGGTACCTTTTAATCTTGCCGTCCTCCATGGCCTGCAACATCATGCCCACCATAGCCGCCGCTTCCGGAAAAGCATCGAATTTTTTTATTCTTCCGATAAACCTCTCCTGATCCTTACTGATCTCATTGATCACAAACAAAGGCAAATAAGGATTCTTTTCCAATACGGAGATGTACTTGTCAATGAAGAACTCTATTTTTTCAAACAGATCCAGCCCACTATCCAGTCCTTGCTTTAATTGACCGATCAATTCACTGAACTGCTCCATAAAGATCACATCAAATAGTTTTTCCTTGGACCGATAATAATAGTGCAGTAATGCTTTATTGATGCCGGCATTGTCGGCAATATCCTGCATCCTGGCTCCTGAAAATCCTTTTCGGAGAAAAACCTGCCTCGCCGCTTCCTTTATGACCAACTCTGTTTGTTGCTTTTCACTCATTAACTTTATAGTTTAACCGTTTGGTTAATGCAAATGTAATAACGAAAACATTACGATGCAAACATAATTGAAAAAAATTATTGAATTTCATCCAGGTGCCGGATAACTTCCTGGATTTTGTGGAGTTTTTGCCGCTTGATAATTACCATAGGTTCTGCCACCCTTTCCTTGCAATCTTGCATAATGCATCTTTCACAGGTGCGATTGACGTTTTTCGTTTGAATGGAAGGATCATTTAAAAACAGGATTTGTTCTTCGAGGTTTTTATCCACAAGCATTCCTATCGTAACGCTGACATTCTGCCCCTGCCCCGGATGCCCGGACCGGGCAATAGTCAGATTCAAATATTCTTCATCGCTGTCAACATAATGAGATCGCTGGGCTCTTGTAATCGCATTGGTAACTCCTTCTTCCTTTTGTTTTTCCTCAAATTCTTTCAGCAGGGAAACGGCTACCCATCTGCGGCAATAATGCTCGGACAGCCCGTTGCTATGGGGAGGATGTCGGTAAGACAAATGCAGCTCCCTGTCAATTTTATATTTAGCCTCGGCCTGGCCATAGGTAAATCTCAGGAAATACAATTTTTTGATCCCGAAATATTTGGGCAGCACATTGGTCAACCGATGATAAATGATTTCAGGAGAAGCCTCATATTTTGTAATCAACCCAAGAAAAGCACCAGCATCCCAAACCGGAGATTTAAATAATAAACCGATTTCCTTAACAAAATCATCAAGCGGTACCCGCAAGGCCACAGAGAAATAGATTCCCTTGGAATGATTGAGTACTTCTTCAAAGGTTTTGGGTTTCAACAGGGAAGATGTTCCGGCCCGTTCTTTTAGTTTTAAATAATTAAAGGCAATTTCTTTCCCGTACTGGAAAGTTTTCTGGGATTCACTTAGTCCTCCGTTAAGCAGAAGTTGTTTTTTGTGCTGCAGAAAAACAGAACGCATGTCCTGTAAATCTTCATATTGAGACAAGCCATCCTCCGTAATGGTATAACCAAAGTCAGACTCAAGAATTTGTTTTAAAATACTCCCCGGGACAGGCTTGCCGGGAGCCAGATCATACTGCTTTTTAAATTGTTCAACAGCATCCTCCAGCTCCTGAAAATAATTATCATGCAATTCAAGATAAGACCTAAGGGCACCAAAATAAAAATGCTCTTCCTTAAGCGCGTAATTTCTTGAAATTTCAAGTAAAGTCGAAATAAAGGCTCCTACTCTCGAAGGAGCATTGGCAATAATTTCAACGACTTTTGCCACTTCAATGCCAAAAAGATCCAAAGGCAGTTCATTTAAAAAATTGGACTGCAACAATTCCGTAACCGGAGCAAGACTGCTGTCCAGTTCCGATGAAATGAGTTGTTCGTAAGGAACCTCCAGCGCTTTTGACAATGCAGTGATCTTATCTTCCTTGGGATATTTTTTACCTTTCTCAATTTCATTCAGGTAGGAAACGGACACATTCGCCAGTTTTGACAAATCTGCAAAAGAAAGTTGCTTGCCTTGCCGCAATTGTCTTACTTTTAAGCCGAAGATGATCCGATCACTTTGTGTTGTTGTCTTCATATAGCTCAAAAATACGAGATTTTAGCGAATTTTCGCTAATTATTTAAACGCTGTTTTTCATTATTCATCAAACAAAAATTTGTGGCCGGCATTTACCTCCATATTCCTTTTTGCAAACAGGCGTGCCATTACTGCGATTTCCATTTTTCAACTTCCCTGAAGCACAAAGCACCTCTTTTGGAAGCCATGTTGCTGGAATTGGAACTTCAAAAGGATTACCTGGAAGGAGAACCCCTTGGTTCCATTTATTTTGGCGGAGGAACGCCCTCTTTATTGTCCCAGGCAGAATTGGAAATGATTTTTGAAAAAATTTACCACCTGTTCCGGGTGGATTCCGATGCCGAAATCACCCTGGAAGCCAATCCCGACGACCTGGACAGGGCAAAGCTGAATGTCCTTCAGCATCTTCCCGTAAACAGGCTGAGTATCGGGGTGCAATCCTTTTTTGATGAAGACCTGAAATCCTGGAACAGGGCACATAACAGGGCTGAGGCAGAAGCTTGTATTAAAGGCGCGCAGGATGCGGGGTTTAGCAATTTGACGGTTGATCTCATTTATGGCTCGCCCACCACTTCAATGGAGCACTGGATTTACAATATCGATCAGTTGCTTCAATTTGAAATCCCTCACCTTTCCTGTTACGCGCTCACCGTGGAAGAAAAAACAGCCCTGGCGCATTTCATCAAAACAGGGAAGGCCGAACCGCCCCGTGATGAACATGCTGCAAGGCAGTTTGAAATCCTCATGGAAGTCATGCAAAAAAACGGGTATGACCATTATGAAATTTCCAATTTTGCCAAACCTGAGTTTTATGCCGTGCACAATTCCTCCTACTGGAAGGGGGCAAAATACCTGGGCATCGGTCCTTCAGCCCATTCTTTTAATGGCACCTCCAGGCAATGGAATGTTGCGAACAATGCCTTGTACATCAAGGCTATTCAGGCTTTGAGCAGTCAGGAAATACCCGCTACTCCACTCTTTGAGAAGGAAACGCTCACCCTGGAACAGCAATACAATGAATTTGTCATGACCGGCCTGCGCACCATTTGGGGCTGCCCTAAAGCATCGCTGGATCATTTCGGAAAAGCATTTAAAGCCCATTTTTTGGAAAAGGCCGGTCTGTATTTGGAAAGCGGGCAAATGCTGATCGTCTCAAATGCCTATGTCTTATCAGCAAAAGGCAAGCTGTTCGCAGATCAGATTGCAGCCGATTTATTTGTGCTGGAATCGGAATGATTCCCCATATTCAATCTCCGAGCAATACAAATGATTCCCTGACCTTCTCTTTCCCATTGATGATGACCGATAGCTCGTGTCGACCAGGGTAATATCTCCGTGTAGTAATTATGCTAAAATGTTGCTTTCGGTTGCACTGAAAAACGCTTCCCGGATCCATAATTTTTTCTGATATTTTAAAAACTTTTCCCGATAGCGAACCATTGGCTTTGAGATAATAAAGCCCGTATTCAATTCTTACCTTTTGAGTCGATTTTCCGGGGTTACTCAATTCAAAAGAAAACTGAAGGGCTCCACCCATTTTCACTTCAGGAGTAAGGATCAGAAAATTATTTACTTCGAGTTGGCCCGGATCACCGTATTTAAAAAGCCGGAGCGCTTCAGGGTCTCCTTTTTTCAACAGGGTGCGGCAGGCGTGCTTGACCAACCGATCCGTTTCCTGTTTGGTACCGATCCATTTACCGGCAAGGGCCAGAGTTACCTCCGGGTTATCTTTTGAAATATCATTTAAATTATTGGCCACGCTGCGGCGGACATACTCGGAAGGGTCGTGTTTTAGATTTTCAAGGAGAGGAAGAATCGGTTCCGGGTTCTTTTTAAATTCGGGAAGGGCCATGGCCCAGGGCAAACGGGGTCTGGAACCTTCACTGGCCAGGCGACGCACGTGTTCATCAGCATGGCCTGTCCACTCGATCATTTGATCGATCATCTTGTCGGGATATTTCACAATGAAGGGCCTTACGGCAAATTCACAACTGGAAAAAGCGGTAATATGCTCAAAAACCCGGATCGAACTATTAAAATGTTCCAACCCAAAACGCTCCACATAATCGGGCAGGAACATGAACTCCAGGGAGGCATGAGTAAATCCCTCTGCAATAAGTTTATTGACCAATTGAATGATGACCTGGGCGGCTTCCCCAAAATCAGCAGGAAAAAATTGATGGAGTACCCTACTCGTATGCCACATACGATCCTTCAGTTCCCGGTTTTTCCATTCCGCGTCAAAAATCAACTGCAGAAATGCTTCGGTTTCAAAATCGGGAAGTAAACTTTCCAGGGTGGCAGACAGCCTTTGGTAAAATTCCGGAGAGTAGAGATCTTTTAATTGGGTACTCATTGAGTCAATGCTTAATCAGGAATTGATTCAAGAGACTCTTCAGACAAATAACTATCTATTAATTGGGGATCTAATTGATCTGCCAACCACAATTCAATCAAATTCGAAGCTATTGATTTTGATTCTTTAGACAAAACCAAATCTATTACCAATTCTTTGGCTGGAGGCATTCCCTCTTTCAGTGTTATCTCATCAACCCAGGCAGATATATCAATTTCATCGTTTTCAGGTGGTCCTTGAATTATTCTTACTGCCCGGTTCATTTTCAGGAAAATTGCACTAAATATGGGATTCCCATCATATTCTTTCTTTCCGCTAGATTGATATTCATTAATATATCCTGAAAATTTTAAATTATATTTTTCCGAAAAACGGTCAAAAAGACGTTTCCAGAAAGCCTGGGCAAAATTGTATTGCCGCTTATCTTTTAAAAATTCAGCATATAAAATAGTTGTCATGAAAATCAGTTCTCTTATTGTAAAAAATAATAGATCAAAAAAATCAGGAGTATTGTTATGAAAGCGGTTCCTTCTAAAACCTCAATGTCTATTCTGGAATCTTTCGTTTTTCGATTTCTAAATGTTTTCTTTTTAATTGCATCAATTCCCCCATCTATATTTTCAATATATCTTTTTGCATCCTCAAATTGCTCTTCCCTTTCTAAAAAAAATTTCTTATTCAATCTCAACTTTAACCTTTCTAATAAATCTAAACCTTTTTCCTTAGTTAAAGGTTCATCTTGAGACCAGGATTCAGACAACTCCAAACCATTTCCCTGAGCCTGAATTCTCCCTCTATGTTTTTGGGACATAATCCCGCTTTAAGGTTTTACAATTTGTCATTAATTTTGAGTAATAACAAAGATTATGATTCAAATTTATTAAATATCAACTAAAAAACAAAAAATTTAATTAATTTACATAAATACAATTATTTGTTTTAAATTTTAATACCTTATCTTTGTATTAAAACTAATAATTACTTTCCGTGAAATTCAAACTCATTTCTCCATTCAAGCCTACCGGGGATCAGCCGGAGGCCATTCAGCAACTTGTCAATGCCGTTAAGGCCGGGGAGCGCCACCAGGTATTACTCGGAGTCACCGGATCAGGAAAGACTTTTACCATGGCCAATGTGATCGCGCAACTGCAAAAACCTACCCTCATCCTGACCCACAATAAAACCCTGACGGCCCAGCTTTTTGGAGAGTTCCGCGAATTTTTTCCGGAAAATGCCGTGGAGTACTTTGTTTCCTATTACGATTATTACCAACCGGAAGCCTACATTTCTTCCTCCGACATGTACATTGAGAAAGATCTTCAGATCAATGAGGAGGTCGATAAACTCCGACTCCGGGCAACCGCTTCTCTTTTATCAGGTCGAAGAGATATCATTATCGTTGCTTCGGTTTCCTGCATTTACGGTATGGGAAACCCTGAAGATTATAAAACAGGGATCATCAGGCTTGAAAAGGGTCAAACCATAGGCCAGCGACACTTTTTACATCAACTGGTCCAGGCACTTTATTCCCGAACCGAAATTGATTTCAAAAGAGCCACTTTTCGCGTTCGGGGAGATGCCGTTTCGATCAATCTGCCTTACGTCGATTACGGGTACCGCATCACCTTTTTTGGAGATGAGATCGAAAACATCGAAATGATTGAGGTCGAATCGGGCAAACGTATCCATGAGATGGACAATGTGGCCATTTTTCCGGCCAACCTCTATATCGCCCCGCGGGATCGCATGAACCAGATCATCCGGGAAATAGAAGACGAATTGTATGCCCAGGAAAAATATTTTGAAAGAGAGGGCCGCCTGCTGGAAGCCAAACGCATCCGGGAACGCACTACCTTCGACCTTGAGATGATCCGGGAACTGGGCTATTGCAATGGCGTGGAAAACTACTCCCGCTTTTTTGATGGTAGAAAAGAGGGCACCCGTCCCTTCTGCCTCCTCGATTACTTTCCCGAAGATTTTCTGATGTTCATTGATGAAAGTCACGCCACCCTTCCTCAAATACGCGGCATGTTTGGAGGAGACCGGTCCAGGAAACTCAACCTCGTCAATTTCGGCTTCCGGCTGCCTTCGGCCATGGACAACCGGCCGCTGGATTTTGTGGAATTTGAAAGCATCGTGAACCAGGTCATTTACACCAGCGCTACGCCCAGCGATTACGAGCTGGAACAAACCGGCGGACTCTTTGTGGAACAAATCATTCGTCCGACGGGACTGCTTGACCCTAAAATTGAGGTGAGGCCCAGCATCAACCAGGTGGATGACCTCATGGATGAAATTGCCGAAAGGATAAAAAGAAAAGAACGGGTGCTGGTCACCACTCTGACCAAAAGAATGTCTGAGGAATTGACCAAATATCTCGAAAAATTCGATATAAAGGTTCGATACATTCACTCGGAAGTGGATACCATGGAGCGGGTCGAAATACTTCGTAATCTCCGCCTGGGTACTTTTGATGTCCTGGTGGGGGTCAACCTGCTCAGAGAAGGACTCGACCTCCCGGAAGTTTCCCTGGTGGCGATTCTGGATGCTGATAAAGAGGGCTTTTTAAGGAACGCCCGATCCCTGACCCAAACCGCCGGTCGCGCGGCGAGAAATTCAGGCGGACTCGTGATTTTTTACGCAGATAAGCTCACCAATTCCATGCAGGTAACCATAGAGGAAACGAACAGACGAAGGGCGATCCAGATGGAATACAATGAGAAACATGGTGTCACGCCAACTACAGTTTACAAAAGCCGGGAAGAAATCCTCAATCAAAAATCAATCCTCGACATTCGCGGAAACAGGGAAGCTGCCTACCTCGAACCCGAGCAACCAAGTCTTGCGGCAGACCCACTGGTGGCTTACATGACCCGGGAACAACTCGAAAAAATGATCGGGCAGACCGAGCAAAAGATGAAAAAAGCGGCCAAAGATCTCGATTTCATCACCGCTGCCCAGTTTAGGGACGAGCTTTTTGCCTTAAAACAACAGTTGAGAAAAAAATAATCCCCAACTTTGCACCGAATTTAATTTTCCCGCCACAAGTAGCGTCAGTCATTGTGGTAATTTTTCTCAACATGCTGAAAAAAATGCAGAATACATTCCAACTAAAAGGATCCATTGTGGCCATCGTCACCCCTTTTCTCGAAAATGGAGCCATTGACTTCGATGCTTTTGAAAATTTGATCAACGACCACATTAAGGCTGGTACAGATGGCATCGTTTTTTGTGGAACGACCGGGGAATCTCCGGCTTTCACAGATGAAGAATTTGAAGCCATCTTTTCTTTTGCGGTCGAAAAAGCGCAAGGTAAAATTGCCGTAATTGCTGGCACCGGTACCAATGATACCCATCATTGTGTGATAAGATCCGTCCAGGCACAAAAATGCGGGGTGGATGCTTTATTGATCTCCAGCCCGTATTACAACAAACCGACAGAAGAAGGATTGTATCGCCATTTTGAGGCTATTGCCAAATCCGTGGACCTGCCGATCATCTTATACAATGTTCCGGGAAGAACGGCTGTCAATATGACCTCCAGGCTCACCCTTCGACTGGCCAATGATTTTGAAAACATCGTGGCCGTAAAAGAAGCCTCGGGCAATCTCGACCAGGTCAATGAAATACTCATCCACCGGCCAAAAGGGTTTCTCGTTTACTCGGGAGACGACGCATTAACCCTGCCCATCATGGCCTGCGGAGCGGAAGGAGTGGTTTCCGTAATTGCCAATATCGTTCCGGCCGAATTCCGGGAAATGGTTCATGCCTGCCTGAATAACGATTGGGCGAAAGCCAAAAAAATACATCAAAAGTTATACCGCCTCATGCAACTTTCCATGATCGAGACCAATCCCATCCCAATCAAAACGGCCCTCTTTGAAATGGGAAAAATCCTGGAAATATTCAGGTTGCCGATGTGCCCTATGAGCAGTGAGGCGAACCGGGAATTATTAAAAAAAGAATTGAAAAATCTGAACCTCTAAAACAAAAAAAAATCATGCACTCTTTAGCCAATACAATTGAAAAAATCTGGAATGATCGCGACCTCTTGCAACTTCCCGAAAGCCAGGAGGCCATCCGAAAAGTCATCGACCTACTGGATGGTGGTGAAATTCGCGTGGCAACACCCACTGCCGACGGATGGAAGGTCAATGATTGGATAAAAAAGGCGGTTATCCTGTATTTTCCCATTCAAAAAATGGAAGAGATCAACGTAGGTCCTTTCCAGTTTCATGATAAAATACCCTTAAAAACAGATTACAAAGCCAAAGAGGTAAGGGTAGTGCCCCACGGCATTTGCCGTCATGGCGCTTATCTCGCCCCGGGAGTGATCATGATGCCTTCCTATGTCAACATCGGAGCTTATGTCGATTCCGGAACCATGGTGGATACCTGGGCTACGGTAGGCTCTTGTGCCCAGATTGGCAAAAATGTCCACCTTAGCGGAGGGGTGGGGATCGGTGGCGTTTTGGAACCGGTTCAGGCCAGTCCCGTCATCATTGAGGACGGTTGCTTTATAGGCTCCAGGTGTATTGTCGTCGAAGGCGTTCATGTAGAAAAGGAAGCCGTACTCGGAGCCAATGTAGTTCTTACGCAAAGTACTAAAATCATTGACGTCACCGGTGACGAACCCATCGAATACAAAGGAAGAGTACCTGCCAGATCAGTGGTTATTCCCGGTTCCTACACCAAAACATTCGCCGCAGGCAGTTATCAGGTTCCCTGTAGCCTGATCATCGGAAAACGCAAAGCCTCTACCGACCAAAAGACCTCTCTCAATGAGGCCCTGAGAACCTATTATGTGGCTGTATAAACGAGGGGGTGATTCAAAACATGTATTAAACAAAAAATCAAATCCATGAAAATCGGAATAATAGGATACGGGAAAATGGGCAAGGCAGTAGAGAAAATCGCTGTAGAACGAGGACATCAAATTGCCTGGACCGTTAATGCCCTGGATGCGCTGACCAATATTTTAAGCCATCCCCAAGAGGCTGATGTCGCCATTGAATTTACCCTGGCCGTTTATGCTCCACAAAATATCAACTCGTGCCTGAAGGCAGGCCTGCCCGTTGCCAGTGGAACGACCGGATGGAACGAAGAATGGGAAGAAGTTAAAAACAAATGCATCGACCTAAACGGGACCTTACTGCATGCCTCCAATTTCAGCCTGGGCATGAACATTTTCTTCCACATCAATAAAATACTGGCCGCAAAACTGAACACAACAGATGAGTACAGGCCCTCTATGAAGGAAACCCACCACCTCCATAAAAAGGATCACCCCAGCGGAACGGCCATTACCCTGGCGGAACAGATCATTGAACACAATCATAAAATAAAATCCTGGGAGGAAACTTCGGACATGGTGGAAGATCATGTGCTGCCCATACAGAGTTTCCGGGAGGATGAAATCCCCGGCACCCATGAAATAACCTGGGACTCCGATTTTGACGAGATCAAATTGGTGCATACTGCCAAAAACCGGGACGGCTTTGCCCTGGGTGCCGTATTGGCCGCAGAATTCATTGCCGCCAAAAAAGGCGTTTTTACCATGTCGGATGTTTTAAATTTGTAATCATTGAACACAAAGATCCTTTTTACCGTAACCAATGACCTGAACTACGACCAGCGCATGCAACGCATCTGCAGCACCCTGGCGGAAGCCGGTTATGAGGTAAAACTGATCGGCCGCAAAAGGAAAAACTCAAAACCCCTGAATAATATCTCCATTCCAGGGAAAGGTTCATGGTCACAAAAGCGGCTAAACTGTTTTTTCGACAAAGGAAAATTCTTTTACCTGGAATTCAACCTCAGGCTCTTTTTCTACCTGCTTTTTCACAAGACGGACATTATCTGCGGCATTGACCTGGACACCATACTGCCTGCATGGCTGGTGGCTAAAATCCGGGGAAAAACTTTCGTGTACGATGCCCATGAATATTTTACGGAAACCTCTTCCCTTCACGGCCGCACCTTTGAAAAAAAGATTTGGAAAATGGTGGAAGGTTTCGTCGTTCCCAACATAAAATATGCCTACACCGTCAATCAATCCATTGCCGGTATTTTCGAAAAGGAATACGGCACCCATTTTGAGGTGGTGAGAAACGTACCGCTGCCCCAGGAAATCCCCCCAAAACCACCCCGGGAAAAGTATATGCTTTACCAGGGCATTTTAAATAAAGGCCGCGGACTGGAATTTTTGATTGGCTGCATGCCCGATATCGGCGTCCCACTCAAAATTGCCGGAGATGGCCCCCTGAAGGAAAAGCTTGAAACCATGGTCAGGCAACTCGAAATTGAAGACAAAGTTGAATTTTTGGGATTCGTACGGCCGGAAGCCCTGGCCTCCATCACTGAAAATGCCTGGGCCGGATTGAATCTCATTGAAAATACGGGGTTGAGTTATTACTATTCTCTTGCCAATAAATTCTTCGATTACATCCAGGCGGAGATTCCTCAAATTTGTATGGATTTTCCGGAATACCGTTCCCTGAACGATCAATACCAATGTGCTGCTCTTTTACCTTCCTTTGAAGAAAAAAGATTCACCCAACTGGTTCAGCAGCTGGAAACCCCATCTGTTTATCAACAGATGGTAAAAAACACCCGGATCGCCAAAAAAGAATTAAACTGGGAAAAGGAGAAACAACGACTTTTGGACTTTTATGCTCAAATCAAAAAGCCTTAAGCAGTTCGCGGAATTGGGTTACCAATAAGATGGTAGATATTTTACGCTGAATCGAGACGCGAAAACCGCACATAGCCAAAGCTACGTAAGGATTTGAGTAACGATGAGTCAGTGTAAAAGATCACCATATTATTATTATGCTTAATTTCGTGAACTACTTAAGTTCCAGCAACCTTCCCAGCTTGAGCTTATCCAGGTTCCTCAGGTTGGGATAAGAGGACAATAAGTTTTGGACCCACTGGTCTTTTTTACTTTGATAGATGCGTAAAAACAACCCATCCAATTTTATTCTTTTCAAAAATTGACCATATTTGAATACCTTGATAAATTCATAAAAGGAAGGCCGTATATACGTTTGTTGTTCAAAAAAGAGTAAGTTCTCCACTGCCTCAAGGCTGCGGTCGATAAACTTTTGTCCCGGCATCAACCCATTATGGAGCAGTGCATTGTCAATATGCACTACGGGAACCTCCTGTACCATCAATTTGTACCCAAACATCGTATCATTATATCCGTATCGGCTCGAACCATCGTCAAACCTGGCGGCAAGGTATATTTTTTTGGGAATCAAAAAATTGCCGGCCCAAAGTGTTCTGTGTGCGGCTTTATTCCGAATTTCCGGAGCAGCTTCTTCCCTGGTTTTGCCGTGTATCCATTTTAAATAAAGCGGGAGAGCGGGCGGTTCATCCGTGTATTTCATGCCCCCGCAAAAAACGGTTTTTTCATCCCGCACATCGAGATATTTTGCAATAAAGCCTTTATTGATAATTTCAACATCGCTGTCCAAAAAAAGTAAAAGATCATATTTCGCTTCTTCAGCCAGCAGGTTCCTGATGCCACAGAATCCCCGGTTTTGGGACAGTTTTTTTAAAACGACATTCGGGAATCCGGAAATGGCGTTATTTATGGTATTAAGCGCATCATTTGAGGAACAATCATCGTAAACGCGAATTTCATAGTTTATGCCCAGCGCACTTAGCTGATCATTCAGGGCCTCTACAAGTTCCCTGACATCATAATTGAACACCGGAATTAACACTGAAATCATGAAAACAATTTAAAAAATTGAATAAACCCATCCAAAGACACCCCAAAGGTTAAGTAAATTATGGAAAATGAACAACAACTTAAAAAAAAACATTAATTATTGTCTATTTAAGGAAATACTCGTACCTTTGCCCCGCATTTTTAAAAAAGGAATTGAGTTAAATCGATAATAGAATAACAGAACAATGAAAAGAACGTTCCAACCATCAAAGAGAAAAAGAAAGAACAAACATGGGTTTCGTTCACGCATGAGCACTAAGAATGGCCGTAAAGTTTTAGCACGTCGCAGGGCTAAAGGTCGTTTAAAGCTTACTGTTTCTGATGAAATGACAGCAAAATAGTCTTAACACTTTAAGACTGTTTTATCCATAATTTAAAACAGCTAAAGCAATCATACGATTACTTTAGCTGTTTTTTATTGCCCGTCAGTCACCTTTTGAGCCTTTTATCCCATTCCTAAAATCCAAAAACGGCTTTCATCTTGTCATAAATCGCCGTATTTTCATAAATACCCGAAAACAATGCTGAACCAGGTCCGTAAGCAAATACAGGAATAAGGGCAGCAGTATGATCACTGGTGGTAAATCTGCCAATAATTGAATCTCTGGTACTTCCTTTATTGATAGCATACCCCCCGGTCTCATGATCCGCAGTGACAATGACGAGGGTTTCTCCATCTTCCTTTGCAAAGTCCAGAATTGCCCCGACCGCCCGGTCAAAATCGATCATTTCGCTAATGATGTATCCTGAATCGTTGTCGTGCCCTCCCCAATCTATCTGCGATCCTTCAATCATCAGGAAAAATCCTTTCTCACTTCTATGAGAAAGGAACAAAGGAGCCTGTTTACTGGCTGGAACAAGATAATCCCGCCCTTCCGAATATTTTTCGGGATCATCATAAGAAGTGAAATATCCAAATTTCCGACTAAAATCAAGGACGACATCCGTAAAAGGCTCTTCTTCATAGTCTGAAATGACATATCCTCTTTCTTTCAACATGCCTACCAGGTCTAACCCATCAGCACGTTCCTTAAAATATTTCTCCCCTCCCCCGACAAAATAATCTACCTGATTCAGAAGAAAAAACTTTGCGATGTCCTCGTATTTATATCTGTCGTCCACATGGGCAACAAATGCTGCCGGGGTGGCATGCACAATGGTGGAGGTAACCACAAGCCCGGTGGCCAGCCCCTGTTTCATGGCTTCTTCCAGGATAGTTTTGGAAAACGCGGAATCCTTATCCATACCAACGGCCTTATTAAAGGTCTTTTTACCTGTTGAAAAGGCTGTGGCCCCCGCAGCAGAGTCAGTAATAAGATCACTGGCGGAATAAGGTTTATGGATACCGATAACCGGGAATTGTTCAAGATTCAACTGGTCACCATTCCTGTAAAAACCCGCAGAAATTTGCGACAATCCCATTCCGTCGCCTATCATTAAAATGATATTTTTGGGCCTTATTCCGGTATAGACTTCTTCTCTGTTATTTCCGGAATTTAATTTACCTGTCGGATCGCAGGCACTGAAAAAGAGAATGGTCAGGATAGCCCAGATAATTTTTTTCATAATCAACTATTGAGAAAACGCTTTTTATAATTTTTATGGCTCATAAAAGAACATACCTGTTCCCCGGAACAGAACGAATGACCCCTTTGAATTCGAGATTCAGCAATAAGGCCGCCAACTCACTATTCGCTAATCCACATTTATACGAAATTGCGTCCACTCCCATCTCTTCTGAATCGCTGAGCAAATTTACTATTTTTTTTTCTGGTTCCGAAAATTCAGTAAACAACTGTCGTTGGATCGTTTTGTTGGCATCTATTTCGTTCCATCGCATCACATAAGCCAAATCTTCAACGGACTCAATCAAGGCAGCCCGGTGCGATTTGATCAACAAATTACATCCCAGAGAGTTTTCATCGCCTAACCGCCCAGGGACTGCAAAAACGTCCTTATTGTAATCGTTGGCAAATCTCACGGTGATCATAGAGCCCCCTTTTTTTGCCGTTTCAACAACAATCAGGGCATCACACAACCCTGCCACGATCCTGTTGCGCATGGGGAAATGTTCCCGGTCTGGTTCCTTAAAACTGAAATATTCCGTCAGCAACCCACCATTTTCGATCATCCTGGCCGCAACGTCATAATGCTGGGACGGATAAATTTTTTGTAATCCATGCCCCAAAACGCCAATCGTGGGAACATTTATTTCAATACTTTTCCGGTGTGCTGCCACATCAATCCCAAAAGCAAGGCCACTGATCGTCGTGACATTGTAGGGCTTCAGTCCTTCGATGAGTGCTTCTGTCGTTGAAACTCCGCGATGACTTGGTTTTCTCGTTCCTATTATGGCCACCGTCCGGGAAGCATTAAGGTCAGCATTGCCCCGGTAATAAAGCAGTGCAGGGGCATCATTATAATGTTTCAGCCTGGAGGGGTAATCTTTATCCGAATAAAACATTACCCTGATCTTGTGCCGCTCCACAAACCGCAATTCCTGCTCAGCCTGCTCAAATACGTCATGCCCAACGATAGCATTTGCTGTGAGATCCCCGACACCGGGTATCTTTAACAGTTCTTTTTTTCGGGCTTCAAATACCCCCATTGGGCTGCCACAATAACTAACAAGGTTTTTTGCCGTCACAGCACCTACCGACGGCAGCATGGTCAATGCTATTTTGTAAAAAAGGTCTTCCATCGACTACAATACAATTTAAGAAAAAAGATGAATGAAATATACCCGGAAAGGAAAGTCGTCGATGAAAAAAAAGAAATACGAAATAAAAGATTAAATAAAATCCAAAAAAGCTATTCCCGAATACCTGACAAATTTATGTTTTATTTTAAGTAAATGTCAAACTTTGTCGAAAATTTATACGCCTTTTGAAAGAAGTTTCTCAACTTTGGACTAACTCATTTTTAATATTCTGACTCAAAACTTTAAATTAGTTATGTCTACAAAAAAGGTAATGCCCCGTCTCGAATTTATAATCATAGCGATTTTTTTTATTTCCTTCATCCTATGGGCCATGCGCAAATGTTCTCAAAACAGGGATCTCTACCAGGAAGAAAACCCGGTAACCACGGAAGAAACCGTGACGCCAACGGATTCCATCATCACTCCCGAAATTTTTGACAAACCAAAACAGCTCACACCTGCAAATCCATCGTCCGTAGATATCCGGTCGGCTGACCAACCTCCTTCACGAAGCATCAGGGAAAAATATACCCCGCTCTACGTGACACTTGAAAACCTCAACATAAGAGAGCAACCAGCCCTGAACGCCAAGGTGCTCGACAGGGTGCAATTATACGACGAAGTGACCTTTCTCAATGAGGTGACCGATTCTATTTATGAAATTAAACTTGGAAACGTAATGACCCAGGCACCCTGGGTGAAAGTGAAATCTCCAAAGGGAAAAGTAGGCTGGGTGTATGGGGCCGGGGTGCATTATTATAAAAAAAGACTGGAAGGACTGGAATAAAATTATGGCTGGTTACTGGCTGCTTGTTTTAAAACAACCAACCAGTAACCAGTAACCAGTAACGAGTAACGAGCAACCAGTACCCAGCAACGAGCAACCGGTTTACTTATCCAATTCGTCCAGGTCAAAATGATTGATTATCTTTATCAGTTGTGCTGCCAGGTTGGGCTCCTCCGCGTAATTGACCTGTTCAAGGGCAGTAACCCAACTTTTGTGATCGTCAGGGGGTAGTTTTTTACCGGGGAAGAGATATGTCGTCAGATAAAGACTATTGTCCCTAAAACTCGTCCAGGCATTTTCGTAATGCCGAAAACATTTACCGCCATACTGGTCTTCTTTACCCATCCAGTCTGCCGTACAGGGCAAGGCGAAAAAATTATTGCCGGCTCTCGACAATTCAGAACTGCCCGCTTCACTCAATAAAAGACTGCTGGATAAAATTATAGAGGCCGGGACACCATATTTGAGTTGTTCATTCTCCGCGACGTGAGTAAATCTATTGATAAAATCGACCATGTCATCTTCATCCATCAACCAGAATTTATCGCTACTTTCCTCTTTTCCTGCCAAAAAATTATTTAGCGGGGCCACAAATAATTTGGTGATGGCAGATTCCTCCTCTTCAGGTTTTCGCTCCGAGAGAATATCTTTTTTTGTTTCTTTAGGCTTCGGAGCCTGAGGCGCCATTTTTTGTTGCACTGGCGAACCTGTTGGCGCATTGAGATCGACTGAGAAACTCAGGTCTTTTTTCATCAGAATAAACAGGAACAAAACAGCAATACCTATCTTAATCCAATTATTCCGGAGGTAAACTTTTACTTTGGCGGAGGCGATTGATTTACTCATAACTATCTGTTAAAACAATTTGTTTTGCAAATGTAAAACAAATTGTTTTTATTGTCAAGCCCTAAAATAAAAAAAGCAACCGATCTGATCATCGATTGCTTTTTTTAAGCGAACACTTAAATTCAAATAGCTTTACATTTCATGCAAGTCCCCGGACCCCATAATACTTGAATGGACTTTTGCCCCTCCGGTGTAATAAACATCTCCGGAACCCACGATGGAAACATCCAGGTTTCCGCTGGTATTGACTTTACAATTTCCGGAACCCGCAATACTGATATCACAATCGCCGGCGACCAAATCCTTCAGATTAACATCTCCTGAACCGGCTATGCTGACTCCTACCTTCCCGGCGCTGCCGGTCATTAAAACATCTCCGGAACCCGCAACGCTAATATCTAAAGATTTAGCCTCGCCTTCAAGTTTTAAATCTCCGGAACCGGCTATGGAAAGCGCCAAGTTTTCCATACCTGTAAAAGCGCCCTTAGTGGTTACATCCCCTGAACCGGCAACCGAAACGGCCTTAAGGTCGGGAATGGTGATATAAATAGTGATTTTTTCATGCTTTCTGACATTCTCTTCAAAACCAATATTCCAGGATCCGTTCCTGACTTTGGTTTTGATGTTGTCAATGATATTGGCTTCAGCGTCGATCTCTACTTTTTGCGGACTACCCTGCTTCAGGATTACGTCTGCATCCAATGAAAGGCCAATACTGTGAAACGGGTCGAGGGTAATTTCTTTGGTAACGGCATTACCTTCGCCTTTAATTGAATGGGAATGGCTCAGGAATTTTGGTGGGTTATTGAACGCAAAAAACAGCCCAACGCCCAAAACAATTAAAACAACTTTTAGGTTTTTCATGATGAAATTTTAGATTTTAACAGAAGGTGATTAATTCTGTTGACTAATGATGCAACACCCCTAATGACACATTACTTTGCCTGGGGTTGCAAATTTTTCATCCTCAATGTAGCGAAAACCTTAAAATACATCCAATGTTTTAGACGAATGGCAGAAGACAATCTACCTGTAATGGAGCAGACAGGCAGAAAGCAGACGGTGGACGGGGAGCGGAGGAAGGGAAACGGTTTAAATTTTTTTAACCTTACGCTAATGGATGAAAGAGCAAAACGCCCTGATCATCCTTTAGCATTGAGGCGAAATCAAGAATGTCAGGCTCTTCTCTTCCAATGCCTGATTCGCATTTTTAGTAAAATAGCCCCACCCCCGACCTAACGGCACGGGATTTCGCTGCGCTCAACTGGAACCATTTGAACCACTGGAACCCTCCCGACCTACGGAATGGGATTTCGCTGCGCTCAACTGGAACCATTTGAACCCTTGAAACCATTTGAACCCCTGGAACCCCTGAAACAATAATAACTACTTGATCTTTTTAAAAGCCTTTGCGAGGTCTTCAATCAGGTCATTTACATTCTCCACCCCTACGCTCAGACGAATGAGAGAATCGGTAAGCCCTACTTTCATCCTTTCCTTTTTAGGAATAGAGGCATGGGTCATGGTGGCAGGATGCCCGATAAGAGATTCCACTCCGCCAAGCGATTCTGCAAGAGTGAACAATTTTGTATTGCTCAACACCTGGGTTGCATTTTCAAGCGTATCCTTTTTAAGGGAGAATGAAACCATTCCACCAAAATCCCGCATTTGGGATTTTGCAATTTCATGACCCGGATGATCCTTGAAGCCAGGATAATAGACTTTATCCACCTGAGGTTGTTCCTTCAGATACAACGCTATTTTGCGGGCATTCTTACAGGCTCTTTTTACACGGAGGTGCAGGGTTTTTATCCCTCTGAGTACGAGAAAACAATCGTGTGGGCCCGGTATGGCACCAACGGAATTTTGGAGGAAAAATAATTTTTCGCTCAGCTTCCTCGATTTGACAATTACGGCTCCAAGTACGACATCAGAATGGCCGCCAAGGTATTTTGTTGCGGAATGTATCACAATATCGGCCCCCAAATCCAGAGGGGTCTGCAGGTAAGGAGAGGCAAAGGTATTATCCACACAGGTGAGGATCTTATGTTTTTTGGCAAGACCGCAAATGGCCTTGATATCAATGATGCTCAACATGGGGTTGGTAGGGGTTTCCACCCAGAACATCTTTGTTTTTTTGGAAATAAGTTTTTCCACTTTTTTGAGGTCGGTCATATCTACAAAATGCGAGACCACCCCATAACGCTCATGCACTTTAGTCAATTGGCGATAAGCTCCTCCGTAGAGATCATTGGTGGCAATCACCTCATCTCCCGGCTCCAAAAGCCTGATGATGGAATCCATGGCGGCCATTCCGCTCCCAAAAGCGACTGCAAACTTTCCGTTTTCCAGAGCGGCAAGATTTTGCTCCAGGGCGTGCCTCGTCGGGTTTTGCGTCCGGGCATATTCATACCCTTTGTGTTTCCCCGGTGCCTCCTGGGCATAAGTAGAGGTTTGATAAATAGGTGTCATTACTGCACCAGTGGTCGGGTCAGGTTCAATGCCCGCATGAATAACCTTAGTTCCAAATTTCATAATAATTGGTTTTATAAAAAAAGGGCACCCCTGGCACATAAAGCCCGGGCTACCCTTTTAATTCTTTTAGGTGAAACTATATTAGTTTAAGCTATCTGTTAAACCTTTTCCAGCCTTAAACTTCACTAAATTTTTAGCCGCAATCTGGATCGTTTCACCGGTTTGTGGGTTTCTACCTGCACGTGCTGCACGATTTGAAACTGAAAAAGTTCCAAATCCAATAAATGCAGCAGAATCACCTGCTTTCAATGCGCCAGCAATTCCGTTCAACATTGCGTTTACAGCACTTTCTGCTTGTGCTTTTGTCAAACCTGCTTCTTCGGCAACTTTGTTGATTAAATCTCCTTTGTTCATTTTGTCAATTTTTAATGATCTAAAAAGCGTCCCAAAGTTATGCCTTGCTTTGATAATACCAAAGGTTTTTGGTGAATTTTATTCGAAAACCCCCATTCTCTCTATTATCTTAGCCCAAAATCTCTAAAATGAATGCCAGACAAATCAAAGAACTGTTTGAAAAGTACAAATCTTTCCTAAGATCCGATTACAAAAACGATCGGCTACATTTGTGGGAAAGCCAGTATTATTTTCAAAAACACTGGAACATTGACGCTACTGACTTCCTTGGCATGTACGACAGCAGCCTTCAGAATTCGGTCACTAAACGCTTGTGGAAGCGCGAAGCTTATGAACCCAAACGTATGATGATGGAATTTATAAAAATGGATCCCGAATGGACCCGACAAACATTCAAAGAGCTTTTCGATGAATCCCGAACCATTGAGGGTCGTGCCGGCCGTTTTATCTTTTATTGTGATCATTTGCTGGAAACCTATAAAAATGCCCATCCGTTATCCATCGACAATAACCACTACCATGAGGATGGCTACCAGATGGTCTTCCTTTATCTAGCTTTTCGATACCCGGAACTTTATGCGCCTTATCAACACGAGCCTTTTGTCAATTTGTTGAAAAAAGTCGGAGCGGTTGATCCTCCGTTGGTGCCTGATGTAGAAAGATTCACCAAAGTATGCCGCACCCTGTTCAAAATGATGCAGAACGATTCGGAACTGATTCAGCTGCATCAACAACGATTGATTCCCGGTCAGCATTATGAAGCGCCAAGCCTGTTGATCGTTTATGACTTTTATATGTCAGTAGAATTTTAGTCCCCGTACAATAAACCTCCTTCAGATTGCATTCCATTAATAAAGCATACTATGAGAGATTTATTTACCGGCCTATTATTGATTTGTCTGTTGCCTTTTTCCGGTGGACAAACTCTGCAGACTTTTCAAAAAACGGCGACCATTGAGGGAGCCTTCGTTGATTTTGCCGTAGATGATCTACTCCACCTTTATACGCTTGATCAAAGCAATGAATTAATCAAATTCGATTTAGAAGGTAAGGCACTCTTTCGCTACAGCAATAATAAAATGGGGAAACCGGCCACCATGGATGTTTCCAACCCTTTAAACATACTTTTATTCTACCCGGACTACATGACAGCCATCACCCTCAACCGGACGCTTAGCGAATCTGGCAGGTTTGATCTTTTTGGTCCGCGGCTACTGGAAGTTACCGCTGCCTGCCTTTCCATAGAAAATAATTTGTGGGTTTTTGATGCCTCAAACTTCCAACTCAAACTAATTGATGGAAGGGGACAAGTCATTGAAAAAAGCGACGATCTCCGTCTTTATTTCAACGCTCCTCCAGTTATCACTCAAATGGAGGCTCACAAAGGTTACCTCTATGCCAATGTCCCGGAGTCAGGGATCGTCATTTTTGATAATTTTGCCCAATTCGACAAAGAACTTCCATTTCCCCACCTCATTCATTTTCAGTTTTTGCAAAACAATTTGATTTTTCAGCGGGAAAACAACCTCTTCCAACTCGATTTGAATGGGTTGCGGGAAAATCCTGTTAAATTACCCAGAGAGATTAATGAAAATACCTTGGTAAAAGTGAAAAACAATTACTTATTTTTCCTTGAAAAAGGGAAGGGGATTGAAATCTGGAAAATAACAAAGGAGTAAGCCCGAAGCTTTATAAAATGGACGGTTTTATTTGTAAGGTCAGCTAACGAGATTGACTGATGACCTCGGCAGGTTTGAAACATATGGAATCCAGGTCGGCGTGATTGCCACGAAAAACATTAAAATCCACGAAGCCGTTTATCCCCGGAATGATGCCTTTATTGCCGTATTGCCAAAAATCCCAATGCTGGTTATCAGCCATGCGGGGTTCTCTGGAACTATAACGTGCAATCCATAACGGGTAATCCTTAAATTGCCCTGCCAGATTTTTATTAAAAAACTTAAGATTGGTATAAATAATGGGCTTCACATTATAGTGAATTTCGACCTCGTAAAGCCATTGGCGCATGGCACTGATGATCTGTAATTTGGATGCCCCATCATAAGTTTCTACATCCAGAACGGGAGGAAGATCCCCGTTTTCCAAAATAACATTATCCACAAAATTAGCTACCTGCAAATCAACCGAAACCGTCGGGCGGAAAAAATGATAGGCCCCGCGTTTCATCCCATGAATCCGCATCAGGTCCCAGTTGTCACAAAAGATGGAATCCTGGTAATCATTGCCTTCCGTAGCTTTAACAAAAACAAAGTCAATACCATGATCCCCCACCATTTGCCAGTTGATCCGTCCCTGGTAATGAGACACATCTATTCCATGGACATCAAAACCATCCATACGTATCGTTTCTGTATTGCAGGAATACAAAAGCAAGGCAAAAAAAGCTATGGAAGTAATGTTTTTCACTTATTAACTCGCTCGAATGTCTTTATTAAAAACATAATGGCCCAAAACAAGCCCCTTTACAAAATATCAGTATTGAAAAGGATGGAGGGTCAAATTTTTTCGATCTCTTATCCATAACGAATAACCAGGGTAAAAGGATGTTCTAAACTCCGAAAATTTATCGGTTTTAAGATTTTGTTATGAATTTATAATTTAGAGCTTGTCTAAAATTCCATCAATTGGCTGCAAGCGGCAAATTTCATCCTGCTCTGCGTTAAAAAGCCTCGCCTTACCTTCCAGGTATGCCTGCGTTTTTTGCCTTGATCAAAATAAAATTTGCTCACTTTCGCTCAATCATGGAAATTTAGACAAGCTCTTAATTCAATGTAGTCAGGTGCAATAGAAGGTAAGTATAGTCCAGCTCTTAATCTTTATGCAAGATATATAAAAAAGATGCATTTCCCCATTCCTATTTTTTATTACCTTAGCAATATGGCATCAATACGACAATTATTTTTAAAACATGTGGCTCCCACAACGCCCTTCCCGCTCATGCTGGAGATTGAGCGTAGCGAAGGCATTTACCTCTTTTCCCCGGAAGGCAACCGGTGGATGGATTTGATTTCGGGTATTGGGGTGAGCAGCCTCGGACATTGTCATCCCAAAGTGGTAAAGGCGGTAAAAACCCAGGCTGACCGATATTTACACACCATGGTTTACGGCGAACATATCCAGGCGCCCCAGGTTAAACTTGCAAAACTCCTGGCCGACAATCTTCCCGAAAATCTCAATAGCGTTTATTTTGTTACATCGGGCAGCGAGGCAGTGGAAGGAGCCATGAAACTGGCCAAAAAAGCTACCGGCAGAACGGAGATCATCTCGGCAAAAAACGCCTACCACGGAAGTTCTCACGGTTCAGCCAGCCTCATGTGGCCGACCGACTTCACCCAGGCATATTATCCCCTGGTTCCCGATATAAACCACATTTCTTTTAATGATGAAACTGATCTCGGGCTCATCACCAGTCGAACCGCAGGCGTGGTCATCGAAACGGTACAAGGGGAAGCCGGTATCCAACCGCCCAAAAATGATTATCTTAAAAAACTCCGCAAACGCTGCGACGAAACGGGCACCCTGCTCATCCTCGATGAGATCCAGGCCGGTTACGGCCGGACAGGAAGCCTTTTCGCCTTTGAACAGTATGATGTCATCCCTGATATCCTGCTGCTGGCTAAAGGTATGGGAGGGGGAATGCCCATCGGAGCATTCGTCTCCTCTGAAGAACTCATGAAAACCCTGTCCGTCAATCCTATTCTCGGACACATTACCACCTTTGGCGGCCATCCCGTAAGTTGTGCCGCTGCCCTGGCTACGCTGGAATACCTGCTGGAGAGCTCCCTGATCGAAGAAGTTCCCGACAAAGCCAATTTATTCCGAAAATTACTGGTTCACCCCGAGATCAGAGAAGTGAGAAATGCAGGACTCATGATGGCTGTCCAACTGGAAAGCTCCGACTTTCTCCAGGACACTATCGCCCATTGCCTCGACAACGGGATTATGATAGACTGGTTTTTGTTCAACGACAGTTCCCTGCGTATTGCCCCACCTTTGATCATTACTTCAGATGAAATCAAGGAAGCCTGCCGGGTGATTCTGGATGGGATTGAGGTGGCCATGAAGAAAAGAAAAAAACCTCATTAACCATTACTTTTATCTGATAAATTCTATATCATGAGAAACACCCTTTGGATTGTTCAAATTATTTTTTCTATGATCATAATCCCAAAGACTTCTGTAGGTCAATCCTTTACTGCTGATCAACCACCGGTAACGGAAGTATATCAGCTGGCTAACCAGCTCATGGCTGATTACGGCAGTTTATCCCGCTTTTATTTTATCCAGGATTCCCCGGAACGCAGAGAAAGGTTCCAGGCTTTTTTCAATGATTACCTTGACCGGCTGGACCAACTTCCGTTTGATGAATTATCGACAGGAGGAAAGGTGGATTATATCCTGGTGCACAGATTTTTGGATAATGAAATGTATGAACTCTCCGTAGAAGAAAAGGAATATGCCCTGGTTCAAAAATGGATAACCCCGGGCGAACCGATTTATACCCTGGAAAAAGAAAGGCGAAGAGGAAAGTATATGGAGGGCAGTGAGGTGGCCGGCCTGTTAAATGATCTGCTGAAAAAATTCGGACAGGCCTCTAAAGACCTGAAAACAGAAAAGCCTGTTTTTTCAAAACCCCTGGTGCGCCGGGCGCAAAGCATTCTCAAAGGGCAACGCAAAGCCCTGAAAAGTGTATTCAGCTTTTACAATGGGTACGATCCACAATTTACCTGGTGGACCTCCCGACCTTTTGAGGAACTGGATACCCTGATCAGCCTTTATGCCAAAATGATCGAAGAAAGGATAGATCCCTCGACCCTGCCCGAGGATGACGGCAGCGGCATCATTGGAAATCCTATCGGTCGGACCGAGCTGATACGCCAATTACAATTCGAAATGATCCCTTACACCCCTGAAGAGCTGGTAGAGATCGCCAACAAGGAATTTGCCTGGTGCGACGCCGAGCTTTTAAAGGCTTCAAGGGAAATGGGGTTTGGCAACGATTGGAAAAAAGCACAGGAAAAAGTGAAACAATCCTATGTAAAGGAGGGGCACCAACCGGAAGCTATGCTTCAGTTGTACAATGAATCCGTAGCTTTCCTCAAAGCAAACGACCTGATCACCATTCCTCCCCTGGCGGAAGAAACCTGGAGAATGAGCATGATCTCCCCGGAAAGGCAATTGATCAGCCCCTTTTTCCTGGGAGGAGAAGTACTCCAGATCTCCTACCCTACAGACGAGATGAGCCATGAGAACAAACTCATGTCCATGCGGGGCAATAATCCTCACTTTTCACGTGCCACGGTTCACCATGAATTGATCGCTGGACATCATTTACAGCAGTTTATGAACAACCGGTATCATTCGTACAGGTTTTATCGCACTCCTTTCTGGACGGAAGGATGGGCCTTATACTGGGAATTGTTGCTCTGGGATAAGGAGTTTCCTCAATCCCCGGAAGACCGGATCGGTATGCTTTTTTGGCGGATGCACCGCTGTGCACGCATCATTTTTTCCATCAACTATCACCTCGGAGAGTGGACTCCCCAGCAATGTATCGACTTCCTGGTCGACAGGGTCGGGCACGAAAGGGCTAATGCCGAAGGAGAGGTCAGACGTTCCTTTACCGGCCATTACGGACCGCTCTATCAAATCGCCTACATGATCGGAGGTTTGCAGTTTTATGCTCTAAAAACAGAGCTGGTGGAGCGTGGAAAAATGACTTATAAGGAATTCCACGATGCCGTGCTTCGGGAAAATAATATGCCGGTGGAAATGGTTCGGGCCATATTGACCGATCAACCCCTGGAAAAGGATTTTAAGAGCGCATGGAGATTTTATGAACGCTAAAAATTAATTCAACCTAATAGTCAATACATGTCACAAAAAATAACCAATATCGCCATTATCGTAAAGGATTACGACGAAGCCATTGATTTTTACACGCGTAAACTGGGATTTGTCCTGGTGGAAGACACCACCTTAAATGCGAAAAAAAGATGGGTCAGGGTTTGCCCAAAGGGAGACGATGGTTGCTGTATTTTATTGGCAAAGGCTTCCACAGAACGGCAAAAAACAGCCATCGGCAACCAAAGCGCAGGAAGGGTATTTCTTTTTTTACACACCGACAATTTCGATCAGGATTTTAAAAATTTACTGGATCATAAAATAAAAATCGTACGCCAGCCCGTGGTAGAGGCGTATGGCAAAGTAGCCGTTTTTGAAGACCTTTACGGCAATCTTTGGGATTTGGTGCAGCCTTTATGACCATTATGACGATCCTCCATGGCTAAAAACATTTAGGGTGCCACACCCGGACAATAATTGGGTAAAAAACAAAAGCCAGTGATCCTGAATAAATGAGGATCACTGGCTTTTAAATTTATCTTTTCAGCTTCCATTTCCGGAAGCTCTTTGACTTCAATTTTAAACTTCTGCCTTAAACAAGGCAACAAATTCGGCTACACTCATACTTCCCAGGTCACCGTCTCCCTGACGGCGAACTCCCACGGACTGACTTTCGGCTTCTTTCTCTCCGACGATCAGCATGAACGGCACCTTTTTCAATTCCGTATCTCTGATCTTACGGCCGATGGATTCTGTCCTGTTGTCGATATAACCCCGAATATCATGTACGGCAAGCTGGGTTTTAATTTCCTCGGCATAAGCCTCCCATTTGTCGCTGATGGGCAGGATGGCAAACTGTTCAGGAGCCAGCCACAACGGGAATTTACCGGCTGTATGTTCGATAAGGATACTGATAAAACGTTCCATGGAACCAAAAGGCGCACGGTGGATCATGACCGGTCGGTGCGTCTGGTTATCAGATCCGATGTACTCCAGCTCAAATCGATCGGGCAGATTGTAATCCACCTGGATGGTACCCAACTGCCAGGAACGCCCCAGGGCATCCTTGATCATAAAATCGAGCTTTGGCCCGTAGAAAGCCGCTTCACCGAGTTCGGTAACGGTCTTTAGATTGACCTCTTTGGTCGCTTCGATAATAGCGCTTTCGGCTTTTTCCCAATTTTCAGTAGAACCGATATATTTTTCAGGTTTATCCGGATCTCTCAACGAAATCTGGGCCGTAAAATCTTCAAAACCCATTTTTCTGAACACTCCTGTAGTCAGATCGAGGACATTGAGGAATTCCTCCTTCAACTGATCCGGGGTACAGAAAATGTGGGCATCATCCTGCGTAAAACCACGTACCCTGGAAAGTCCGTGCAACTCTCCGCTTTGCTCATAACGGTATACCGTTCCGAACTCTGCAATGCGCAAGGGAAGTTCCTTGTACGAATGCGGGCGGTGGGCATATATTTCACAGTGGTGAGGACAGTTCATCGGCTTCAGCATGAACTCTTCCCCTTCACGTGGTGTGTGGATGGGCTGGAAGCTATCCTCACCGTATTTTTCATAGTGACCGGAAGTGATGTACAGTTCTTTTCTCCCGATATGAGGGGTGGTGACCAATTTGTATCCCCGTTTTTCCTGTTCTTCCTTGAGGTAGTTCATCAGGCGTTCGCGCAGGGCATTCCCATTAGGCAGCCAGATCGGTAAACCACTGCCGACTTTTTCCGAAAACATAAAGAGTTCCAGTTCGGCCCCAAGTTTACGGTGGTCACGTTTTTTGGCTTCCTCCAGCAATTCCAGGTATTCGGTCAGTTCTTTTTGCTTCGGAAACGAAACTCCATAAACACGGGTCATTTGCTGGCGGCTCTCATCGCCCTGCCAGTAGGCACCGGCAACGTTCATCACCTTCACCGCTTTGATGGAACTGGTATCCGAAATATGCGGCCCTTTGCAAAGGTCCACAAAACTCCCCTGTTCATATAAGGTCAGGGCTTCATCCTCCCCGCGCTTTTCGATCAGCTCAAGTTTGTATTCGTCCCCTTTTTTCTTAAAATATTCAATGGCAGCCTCTTTGGAAACCGGCTTTCTGCAATAGTCGTTTTTCTGACGGGCCAGCTCAAGCATTTTCTGCTCGATCTTTGGAAAATCCTCAGGAGAAATCTTATTCTCCCCCGGGTCAACGTCATAGTAAAAACCAGAATCCGTAGCAGGACCTGCACCGAATTTGATCCCAGGATATAAAGCTTCCAGTGCCTCTGCCATCAGGTGGGCAGAAGAGTGCCAGAATGTTTTCTTCCCGTCCAGGTCGTTCCACGTCAACAACTGCAGCCTTGCATCTTCATTCAATGGCCGGGTGGCATCCCAAACCTCACCGTTCACTTTTGCGGAGAGGACGTTTCTCGCCAATCCTTCACTAATGGATTTGGCTATTTCAAACGCAGTAGTCCCTTTTTCATACTGCCGCACATTGCCGTCGGGAAAAGTAATGTTTATCATTTTTTTTTCACTTTTTGATCGTCTCTAGTCGCTTCTCTGTGATATTGAAAACACTGTATCAACACCATTTTTTTAAGAAACCGCAAAATTAGGTGATTTTGAATTAGATAACAAGTTTTATTCATCACATATTGAGTATCTCCGGGAATACTTACTATGTAATTTAAAAAAGGATGCCTTAACAAGAGAAAAGGAGAAAAAAGTATAACTACTGTCCCTGGTTTGAAGAAAATACGCCAACATCAAAATAACGTTGCCCAAGGTGTCGCATAAAAATTTGGCCCTTCTTCTCATAGTCCAGGTCCTCATTTCTGGAAGGATCTAGAATAAAATGTGCGCCTTCCGGTAAAGTATCATTACAAAAAGGGATGATCTCTCCTTTTGTGACGGTCAGGTAAAAAGAATTGGCCGGCTGCATCCGGGTATTTTTGTAGATGTAAAGGGGTTTGTCCTTGTATAATTTGCCCACTTCAACAGAAGTGGATCTGACTATTGCTCCCCGGCCCCCGGCATTTCTTTCCGGCAGGACAAACCAGTTGAAACCTACCCTGACGATCAACAGAAATATAGCCAGTAAAAGCATCCGGCTGTCTGGTTTTTTATAAAATAATACCGCCGTAATCAACAAAGGAATCATTACGAGAAACGTTTTGATCAGATAATTCGGCTGCGCCTGTAGGTTTTTCATAAAAAACGGCAGAAATGAAATGGCCAGAAACACACCGATAAAAGCAAAAAACAGTATTTCAACAGTTCGATATTGCCAGCTGCCTTTATTATTCTGATGCAAATAAATGAACACCCCAAAAAGCAATGGACCATGCATAAGCACATAACGGGGATAAACCTGTGGTGAGGCCCAGTACACGAGAATATTCACCAGGAATATCAGCAGATTAAAAGAGATGAAGTTGTTTTTAAAAATCTGGCTGCCAACGTCTTTTCTGATAAAATGAAGGATCAGCAAGGACCATGGCAAAAAATGGTAGATCATTTCAAAAGGAAAGGTAAACAAATGTTCAATAGTCTTCCCCCACCCCTGATCGATGAAGGTGCGGGTGGTTGATTGTTGGGCCAACCCTTCAAATACCCGTTCCGTCTGGTTAGAATTAAAGTACACCAGGTAGTAACCGCCTACGATTAAGGCAAAAACCGCTACGCCCAAAAGGTGCTGCCAGGAAAACAGCTTTTTAAATTTTTCGTTATAAATAAACCAGGTGAGCAAGGTAGATCCCTGGAATAATAAGGAGGGAAATCCCTTGAGCATAAAGGCCATGGCCGTTAATAAATAGGAAAAAACGAATAACCTCAGGAAACGCTCCTGTTTAAACTCATGAAAAACGACCATAAAAGCGGTAAAGGTGACCCATGAATAGGTAATATCTATCAACCCCAACATGGAGTCCCAAAAGAGGATTCGGCCACAAGTGATCAAAACAAAGGCATTGACAAAAGCGGTATAGGTATCAAAATGTTTCCGGAAATAATAATAAACAGTGTAGGCATAACCCATCAGGGCCACGGTGGTAGGAATACGGGTCGTCCATTCGTTGATGACTCCTGTCGCGTTGTAAAAAAGGATCAGTATCCAATTGAACAAGGGCGGTTTGCTGTAATAAAAAGCGCCGTGCATCGAGGGCACAATAAAATTACCTGACAGTTTCATCTCCAGCGCTACCAATGCCCTGATGGCTTCGTCGTCGATAAAAGTCATCAAACCTAGGTTGATGTATAACGCCGGGAATAATACCAGGATCGCTGCTACATACAACCAACGTTTATTTATATCTTTAAGATTAATTGTCATCCTCGATAGAAATTCAACGCAAAAGTAAATAAATCTATCATTATGAAGCCCTTCTGGCCGATCTGCCTTGTTTTTTTGATTGCATGCAATGATCCCGTAAAAGAAAAGTCCTTAAGTGTGGAGAAGACTCCCGTGGAAAAAGAGATCAATATTCCGGAAGAAGAAATGCCAAAGCAATATGAGATACACGAGGTCCCTGTCTTTGATTACGATACTAGTGTCTGGACAGATATCGGGCTAATGGACCACAGTATTGTGCTTGATTTAAAATATGCCACGACCGATAATTTTGTGGGAGAGAAAATGTACGAATGCGGAAGATGTTTCCTGCGAAAAGAAGTGGCCGTGCAACTTATCCGGGCACATAAAGCCCTGCAGGGAAGAGGATACGGGCTTAAAATGTTCGACTGCTACCGGCCCCGGCCCATCCAGTGGAAGTTGTGGAAAAAGGTGCCGGATCGCCGCTACGTGGCTGATCCCGAAAAAGGATCGATGCACAATCGGGGTGCGGCAGTCGATCTCACGATCGTGGATGCCGAAGGCAATGAACTGGACATGGGGACGCCCTACGATTTTTTCGGGCCGCAGGCACATCCCTCATACACCGCGCTTCCTGACACCGTTTTGCACCACAGGCAATTGCTTTCCGAAACCATGATTCATTACGGTTTCCGCCCTACTAATACAGAATGGTGGCATTTTTCATGGAACGGACAAAACTATCCTTTGTCAGATATGTTATGGGAATGTGATTAGGCGTAAAAATTAAAGGTTAAAGGCTAAAGATTAAAGTGACTTGTGGAACCACCTTGAACACCTTGAACCATAAAAATTCCAAAACGAAAAAACCGGCCGAAAACCTTAAACCAAAAACCGGAATTCACAATTCGCAATTGATTAAGTTTGCTTATTGTCATATTATTTAAGAACTTGCGCCTTCTTTTGAAAATACAATTGCAAAAAAATAGTTAGATGTCAAAACTGGAATTTAAATCAGACGTAGAAGCGGTTGACGCATTGGCACAATCTTACAGGGACCTCAAAAGCGAAGTAGGAAAAATAATCGTTGGGCAGGATGAGGTCGTCATGGCCGTTATCATTTCCCTGTTCAGCAACGGACACAGTTTATTGGTGGGGGTTCCCGGGTTGGCAAAAACCCTTTTGGTAAGTACCATTTCAGAAGTACTGGACCTGGATTTCAAGCGTATCCAGTTTACGCCGGACCTTATGCCTTCCGATATTACAGGATCTGAGATTCTGGATGAAGATCGCCATTTCAAATTCAACCACGGCCCCGTTTTCTCCAATATCGTGCTGGCGGATGAGATCAACCGTACGCCTCCCAAGACACAGGCGGCCTTGTTGGAGGCGATGCAGGAACGTTCCGTTACGGTAAGTGGAGAGACCCATAGCCTTCCGGCGCCATTTTTTGTACTCGCTACGCAAAATCCAATCGAGCAGGAAGGTACCTATCCACTTCCAGAAGCACAGCTCGACCGTTTCATGTTCAATATTTTCCTTGACTACCCTTCTTACCAGGAAGAAATTGACATCGTAAAAGCAACCACTACCGTTCAGGATTACCAACTGAAACACGTGGTAACCGGGGCACAGATTTTGTTCTATCAAAAGTTGATCCGTAAAATTCCTATTGCGGATAATGTCCTGGAATATGCTGTTTCCCTGGCGACAAAAACCCGCCCCGGAACCGAACGTGCCACCGACATGGTAAACCAGTACATATCCTGGGGTGCTGGACCTAGAGCTTCTCAATACCTCGTTTTGGGGGCTAAATGTCACGCAGCTATCCATGGTAAATATTCCCCGGACATTGAAGATGTTCAGGCGATCGCCAATTTTGTACTCCGCCACAGGATCGTAAGAAACTACAAAGCGGAAGCGGAAGGCATTACCGTAGAGAAAATAATAAAAAGCCTTTTTTAAGATTTGAGGTAATATCATTACAAAACATGAATCATCCCGAATTTTTTAATTCAAATGGATGCTGAAAATATATTAACAATATTTATCTGCAATATATTCAACTCCTTCAGAATTGAGATTGTTTTTGTTTGATTTCCAATGGATTACATACATTGCCATTAATACCGGCAGGCAGGCAGGCAGGCAGGCAGGTTAATTCCCTTCGGGAAATGGATTAAGAATAGAGTTAATTTTTAAAAAGAAGATTAAATTTATCCCCGAATGGGGATAAATATCAATAACGCAGTATGAAATACTGCCCAAAAAGGGACAAAAACCAACTCTGAAAGAGTTGAATGTAAGCTGTTTCAAATTTAAAAAACCATAAAAAGTTATAATTGTCTGACAATCAATTTATTGAAAAAAATCCCAAACTTTGCCGGTCGGCAAAATTCGGGATGACTCTTATTATAATTTAGATAAAAGTTTCAAAATAGCTGCGAACGCCCCCTTGTAGGTGCCGTGACGGGCTTTTGCCAACATGAACTTATACACAACACCTCATAACTTATCAGGGTGGCCGGAAATAAGTCATATTTAGCCAGCGTGAGCTTTACTTTATTTTCGCCAGCCTTTTTTATGGCCAGTTTTTTAGCTATTCAGTTTCTTTAAAATAAAAGGCCTTCCTATGAATGTCAGAAAGATTAAAACCCATATGATAATTAATGGGATAGGTCTATTTTGGAATTGTTCATAAGACGACAGAATTATTGCTATCAAACAAGCTATAGATCCAATAAGAGAAATAATCTTATATTTTATTTTTTGCTGGTAGCTAATATAATTGACAACGGCAAAAGTGATTAAGAAAATCAGGCTTGCAGCATCTACTAATGAACTCAACGAACCAATAGTTGCTAAAACAGTTGCTAATCCAGCCATAATAATGATGGCATAATAAGGTATATTCGCCTGGTTTTCTTTTACAAAAATTTGGGGTAAATCTTTCTTTTTGGCAACGGTTTCCATTAATCGGGCCGTTGAAAAAAGGGTCGCATTAATGGCTGAACCCGTCGAAAAGGCTGCTGCAATAGTCACCAGAACCAACCCTGTAAAGCCCAAAGCCTGTTGTCCTGCAATAGACAAGGCAACCTCTTTTTGTTGAATTAGTGTTTCAGCCCCCACCAACATGGTAGAACCTAACGAAACTAAAATATAAATAAAAATAACAGCAATAACGGCTGATATTGTAGCTCTGGGCAATGTCTTTACCGGATTTTTAATATCTTCATAATCGTAGGACAATAACTGAAATCCCTCATAAGCCATAAATATGGTAGCAGCTCCAATAATTGCTGTAGTCCAGCTTTTGGGTTCAATTCCAGCGGTCAGTTGTTCCGGGCTCCATTGAATTATTCCGAATATTGATAATCCCAGAAGAACAAATAATTTTCCCCACACTGTTATTATTTCTACTCTGGATGATTCTCCCACCCCTCGTAAATTGACTAAAGCTATTGCTGCAATTACTGCAAATGCAAGGACTCGTGGAAACCAGCTCCCAAAATTAAAAACGTGGGCTACATAATGTCCAAAGGTAAACGCATATACAGAAATTGTTAAGATGTAGCCAAGAATGAGTACCCATGATAAACTTCCTGCTATGCCTTGGTGATTGATTTCATTGAGAAAAGTAAAAGCACCCCCACTTTTTTTATATTTAATAGACAATTGACTGTAACTAAATGCTGAAATTAAAGCTATAAGTCCTGCTAATACAAAACTCAACCAGGCCCATTGCCCGGCTATGCTGATAATTACGCCTAAAACGGAAAAAATCCCACCACCAACCATACCGCCAACAGCCATTGACCATGTGGCATTAAAACTCATTTTTTTCTTTTCTTTTGTCATCTCACTTCTTTTCTGTCATTGAACTTTTTTAATGCAATAAATTTGAGTAATCTTTTCATTTTGTAATTATTTTTTACACTATCGGTTGACCTGTGGTTAAATATCTCGCCTCATTTCCAAAAATGCTTCGAGGGAATTCCTGCCTTTAATCGAAAACCCATAGAGAATTTTTCTTTCACTTCCGGCTACGCTTCGTCTGAAGACAGGTTCAACAAACCCGTCCCGTCGTAAGCCTGCACCGCACACAAAGTGTCGGTGGGAAACCGATAGGTCGGGAGTCCGAAATCACGGTTTCGCCAGTGATTTCGGCCTTTAATATTAGCCTTTCGTTATTTTATTTCATTTTCAATCAGCTTTAAAATAGAATCTAAATCCTCCATTAAGGGTTCGTAATGTGCTTTTTCCATTGCGTTAGTTGTTAGAATAAACATCAAAATATTATTTTCAAACTTCCTCGAATTTAAGAGCTCTAGATTGCTAATATTCTGCTCTATTTTCTGCAAACCTATTTCTTGGTTTACACCTGTTAGGTCAAATATTGTTCTTAGACTGTTATCATTTGTTCTAAAAATATCAAGAACTTTTTCTCTTTGAATTCCAAGTTCATTTTCCTGTTTTGAGACATCTTCTATCGTTGAAATCCAATTTGTTAGTTGTATTCTTAAGTCCGTATTTGAAATGTCTTTTAAGCTCCCAGAGCTTATTATTTCGTTTAAAAGTGAGTTGTTAGGGTTAAAAGAAATATCAGATGAAAATGTATTGAACAATAATTCAGAAAACTGCTTTTCGGATGGTGATTCATTTTTATTACCAATATATTCTAATAACTTCTTTGCTCCGTGGAAATTACTCTTGTTTACTTCAATCAATTCACTTAATTTAACTTTACTGATTTGAAATTCCGCTCTTAAACCATTCAAATAAGTTTGCTCTTTTTCCTGAACAACCCGATTTTGATTAATGTTATTGATGGCAAGAGCAATTAAAATTCCAATAACAACAAGAATAATTTCTCCAATTGCATAAATCAGATATTTACTGAATTTGTTTTCTGTCAGCAGGTTTTGTCTAATTTTTCTAAAAAATTTTATCATTGTTCAATTGATCAGTCATGATGAAGGCTAACGCTTGTTCTCTGCTACCTATTTTATTCAAATTTTGATTCATATTCAGATAATTTATTCCAAATAGCTACCATTTCTTTCAGTAACTCATTATCAGTATATGAACTTATGTTGGTCATAAATATCTTACCAATTCCTGTATTTTTATCAAAACTCATAAAACAGGTAACGCCGTAATTCCCTCCATTATGTCCTATTTTATTGCCTTTTAATTCCCAAAAAATACCTCCAGGGTTCTGAGTGTCTTCTTTTGCTGACATCATTTCTTGAAAAGAGTCTGAATTTAGTAATTGACTATTACCATTAAACCCTTTAATCATTTCTTGAAGGTAGAGAGTTAATTCATTACAAGATAGCATCATGCCTCCTGTTGGGTATAAGATAGGCCTATGGTTTGGGGTTTGGACTTTGGTTTGAAAATAAGTCGTAGGTAATTCATTATCGGGTATATGCCTCCATACACCTGGTTCAAAATTCAGTTCTGTAGTGACAAAATTTTCAATGTATTTATCATATTCAATTCCAGTTTTTAGTTCAATTATATAAGAAGCTAAAGCTGCTCCAAGGTTACTATATTGATATTGGTCCCCTGGTTTTTTATTAGAAAAATTCTTTTCTGAATAAAGTTTTCCATTGTAAGACAAACTCTCTTTCAAGAATTCACCTAAAGTTATTTTTGAATTATGGGCCCAATTTTTAAAATCACTATATGCTGTTTTTCCTATTTCTTTTTTTTTTAAAGAGAATTCTTCATCCAAGTACCAAGATTTTGATCCTAAATCCCCATTTAAAATAGTCGAAGTATGTCGTGCCAATTGCTCAATAGTAATTTCACTATTCGGGTACTTAGGATTTACCACTTGAAATGGTAATATTGAATTAATTGGTGTCGACAATTCTAGTTTACCATCTTCAACAAGCTTCATTAATCCAATTCCAATAAATGTCTTCGATATAGAAGCAATGTAAAATCTTTTCTCTATTGTAAACTCATTTTTAGTTTCTATGTTCTCGAAGCCAAATCCTTTTTTATAGAGAATACTATCAGCTTTGACAATTGAAACCGCAAATCCTGTCAATTCAGAGTTTTTGAATTGCTCCAACAACTCATTTGATAAATTTTCATAAATATTTTGACTGTATGATTGAGTTAAAATCGTTAAGACTAGTGAAAATGTTAGGGCGTTTTTCATTTCTGTTTTTTTTATGCTTGCAGAGAACTCAAAGGAATGTCTACGCTTCTCCCCCTCACTTCTTTCTCCCGACACAATCTCCTGCGTAGACATTTGACTTTGTCGAATCTCCGATTTCAGTTGGACCTGCCTTCAGGCGAACCCGTTGCCGGGCTGCTGGAAAACGATCTTATAGGGAACTCCTTTGATCTGATTTTTTAAAATATTGCCCTAATTTACATTATTTGCGACAAAAGGGCTACTGCTTATTGCGTAAAATCGCTTTATAAACAAAGAGCGGTCAAAGAATTTACATTTTTGAGGCTATTTCATTATTTTTGGACATAGCAGTTCATGGCTTCATCGCTTTTGGATAAAGCATTACAAGGTTTGCTGTCGTGTCTGCCTGGCCTGACGGTGGACCTCGTTCCTTATGCAGGATATGTCGCGCCAGATACGTGCCATCTGATTGGATGGGATCGATTTCAAAGTCGGTTCCTCCGCAGTGTTCGCACTCATAAGGTTTTGTTGCGAGTAAAACCTTTAGTATTTGGATAACTGTCCTGACCGTCCGGCCATTTCGTTTAAGTTGATCAGGGATTTGATCTTTTATTTTATCATAACTCACCGAGGAGTGAAGACCATAATGTCGTACTTTTCTGGAAGTATGGAGGTAGTTGATGTTGCAGCAGCATTTGCATGGCTACCAGAGGATGCAGGTCACGATATTTTTTTGGTGCCGCTTGTCCTTGTTTTTGATTGTGATAATCATTGTATTCAATGCAGACGTTTTTACCATTTTTATCATAAGACAACCTTTTGTTCGAGATACCTATGCGGCAAATGTAACGTCCCGGATATTCCTCGATCACTTTGGTATCGGCAGTAGGCCGAGTATTGTTAACCACCCATCGCTTTTTGAGTAATGCAGCTTCAATATCCTCGAAGCTATCATGATAAACCACTCTTTTTAACCCCAACAGGGCAAGTAATCCCAATAAATCTCTATAAACCTTCCTCTATAAAATTCCTGCCTTGAATCGAAAACCCATAAAGAATTTTTCTTTCACTTCCGGCTACGCTTCGTTCAACAAAGTCCGAATAGTCGGTTGCACCAGACTATTCAGCCTTTAATATTCTGTGCATTTTAATTATAAATAGATCATTCCATCACCTATAGATTGGCTTTCTATGAATTTTGCTAACAATTTCTTTCTCTTCAAACTTATTTTTGCTGGAATAAAACTAAATTCGGAATCACTCCCATCTAAATTACTAAAATATCCCGTGTAAAACCAAATTTCTTTAAAAGGGCATAGTTCTAGATAATCCTTCAATTCTCTCGATGCTTTATGAAAGTCCTCTCTCTCAAAAACCAAAGTTCGATTATCAATTACTAGAATTGTATCATCTTTATCATGATGGTTCTTTTTATTCTTTTTATCTATAGTATCCTTTAAAATCATGGACAAAGAACTCTCATTCTCTGGGATATTAGAAATAAAAAGAGGGAATTCTGTTCCAAAATAAGGATTGTCAACTAAATGTTTTTTAGGAGTTTTCTTCTCAATATATTCTTCTATTTGTTTTGAAATTTCTTCATCTGGAAAATATGAATTTATTTTCATCAACTCTCTTAAAGGCACATTTTTTTCTTTAATTAGATCATTAAACCTTTCTTCGCTTTTTACATTTCTAAATAATACTTCATTATCCGCAATAGATGTAATTTCTAAATTAAATTTATTATTCTTACTTGTCTCAATTTTAAAATCCCAAGGTTGGTCTCTAGAAATTACGCTAAATCCAAATTTTTTCTTAATGAATATTTTTTGCTCATTCTTCATGAAGTGCATAAAAATGATTTCTTCGCGAATATTCATGTCAGAAATGTTAAGAAAAATTCGTTCTAAAATAGAACCATTCTCGTCAATTCTATAATATCTCTTATAATTTTTTTTGCCATCTATACTAGACACTGGATAAAAACTACTTTTTTTAATTTTCTCTTTTTTAAATAAAGAAAAAATCACACTATTACACCAATACTTCAGTCGTTGTAATAAATTCATTTTAGAGTCAAGCTATTTGTAATAATATTTGTAACTTTTCAATTCAGATTTCACCAATTGCACAGAACGCCAGAGCGGATGCTGCGTACTCTGTGTTGCGCCTGCGGCAGAGTATGATCGTCATCCCGCTATGTTGAACGAACCCGCTTACGCGGGAACTCTTCCAAATCTCCTCCAAGATAACACTTTTTGACCTATCTTTCCAATTCACTAAAACTGTTTATCATGTCAAAAAAAAGCAATAGTTGCCCATCGGGCTGAACTACAAGAGGCATTAGACCAACTCGCCGATCATCTGACCGTTTCTGGTTGTGTGCCAAGCACAGTTGTCAGTTACGTCAGAGCCCTTCGCGATCTTCAAAAGCACTTTGACAGGCCTGCCGACGATCTTGGGCGGGAAGAACTCCTGGCCTATCTCGCTTTCAAACGCAAGACCTATTCTTCTTCCAGCTTAAACATGCAGGTGTGCGCTTTAAAGTACTACTACCGCGAGGTCCTGCGGCGTCAGAATCTGGTTGTCAGCATCCCTAATCCACGGCATAGCAAGCAAATCGGAGAGGTCCTGACGACTACCGAGATGCGACACTTCATCAGTAGTGCCCGCAGCCTGCGCCATCGTCTGGTCATTGAACTCCTTTTTGGTCTTGGCCTGCGTGCCAGCGAAGTGGGACGACTGCGCCTTGGCGACTTCAATGCCCGCGAGCGAACCGTTACCATCCGGACTTCCAAAGGTGGCATTACACGTGTACTACCTTATGGGGAACGTCTGCGTATGACCCTCAACCAGTATTTCAAACACGAACGCCCCAAGGACTACCTCATCCCCGGACGGGATCGTAGTGATGGTCCGGGAATATCTGTCCGTGGAGTACAGTATATCGTGCGCATGACGCTGGACCGATCCCGGCTGCGTAAACACGTTTACTCTTGCCCGTAACTTACTACCATGTCGTGTTCACCATTCCTGAACAGCTCAATAGCTGGTGTATCTACAATCCCAATTTTTGCTACGATTTACTCTTTCGGGCTGCATGGCAGACTTTACAAAACTTCGCCGCCGATCCAAAATACCTCGGAGCAGCTACCGGCGCTACAATGGTACTGCATACCTGGGGACAAAGCCTGAGTTTACACCCCCATGTACATGCCATTGTCCCCGGTGGAGGAATAAACAAACAAGGGAAATGGCAAGCACCCAAACGAAAGTCCGGTTTTTTGTTTCCTTTCAAAGCGATGAGCGTTGTCTTTCGGGCCATTTTCATGCCTGGCTACACCTGAAAAGCCCCAAACCATAAATACAACTCCTTATTAATGCGGTTTTCAAAGAACGAATGTAAAAGTTGCCTATAAAAACAAGCTAATGCAGGCCGTTGCTTTTTCCCATTTGGTCCTTTACCCCAATCAACCAACTTTTTCAATGCCCATAATATCCTGCTGAAAGGGCGGGTGCGTCCAACATAGCCCAAAAGCTACGGCCGTCGGCTGCGCCTCCGCCTCGCTTTGGGGCTTATTTGTTCTGCGATTTTTTATTTTTTCACATAATGATATCTATAAGTTGAAAATCCATTTAAAAGTGGTCCCCTAAATTTTCTTTCAATTAGAAAACCATCAGAATATGTTTTAAATGTATGAAAGGTGATTTCTCCATTTTCTATTACTTGGCTTTGTATTAAGGTATCAGAGATAAATTCTTTTCTTCTAATTTTTTTTTTGCCATCAACAGTTCTTTTATATACTTGAATAGCTTGTAATCCCTTTTGGCTGTCATCTAAATAAGAATACCTTGATTTTGATTCTAATCTAAATTTATTGGTCAGGGTATCCAATTTAAAAATTATTTCTTTTTTCTTCAATCCCTGTTTATTGTATTCAATAACCTGCCTATATGCATTACAATATACAGATCTAAGGCGTAATACACCTTTTTTGTTCAGATCATCGATTACATTACAATCACTTATTTTTTCTTTGTTATTCTTGTAACTGTAACTAGTTGAGCGTATAATTACCCTTTCATCTTCAACAATTAATCTTCGATGTAGATCCAGCAGCAATTCTTTTTTTTCATTATGCCAAGTACTAAACCATTTTTCTTCAAGAGCTTCTCCACTATCATTATATGCAAACCTTTGCTTCGAGTATATCACTGTATCTTCTTTATATTTTCTTAACTCAATAACACGCCAGTTTTCATTAAACTTATAAAGTGTCCAATAGCCAGAGTATGAATTATAATCCATATTTACCTGTTTTACTTCTCTTTGAATTCGATCAATAGTGAATATTTCTATTAATTTGTTTTCAATTCTATCGTATTCTCTATGTCCTCCAGTGAAATAAACATATATCGAATCTATCTCATTATTTGAAGTGATAGTATTCAATTGTTCTGGAATAGAAGGAGAAGCCCAGAAAGAAAAAACCTGACATTGAGCTTCAATTGACAATAAAGTTAAGACTATAATACCTACTGCTAATTTCAATTTTGTTATATTTTTAATTTCGCAGAACGTTTTGCGGTATGAAACGTTGCGCAATTTGAAACACAAACTTATCAGCCCGCTAAGCCGTTGATTAAATGTTATTTCGTTCAAATATAGAACTATCCGCGCAATGTTTTATGACCGCGTGTTATAGCCCGTTAATTTTTGTTTTTCAGTCTTTTATCATATTTCAAAAACCAATCGTACAATTCTTGATTTGGATAAATCAACCAGTGAATCCAATGTCCAACATTAGTTTCAGCTGTGAATTTTAAATACTCATTTTTCCCTTCCAGTTTTTTTATTATCCTTTCTGTTTCTTCGAAAGGAACGACATTATCAATTCTTCCGTGAAAAGCCCAAATCGGAATATTCGTTAATTTATCAATATTTTTATCAATGAAATCCATGTGGCTTGTAAATCCACTCATTGGCGCAATCGCTGCAAATTTATCAGGATATTTTGATGCAAGAAACCAAGTTCCAGAACCACCTAAACTCTCTCCTGTTAAATAAATCCTGTTTGTATCAATCCTATATTTTTCTATCAAGTCGTAATAAAAATTCTCAAACCAGTTTTCAGTCGACCAGCGAAGATGTCTAGGACATTGTGGAGAAACAACTATGAATGGAAAATTACGTCCCCTATAAATTTGGTCAAATGGTCCAGCATCATATAAATCAAGCGTATCTGTCCCACGGGCAGAGCCGCCATGCAGAAAAATTAACAAAGGAAATTCTTTAAGAGTATCATTTACATAATCTGTTGGCAAATATGTTACGTAATTATACGATGCTGTTTCTGGGAATTGATTAATACCATTCTTGAATGTTATTTCATACTCTAAATCTCCCTTATCATTCCAATATTTGCAAATCCCATTTAATTGTCCATTATTCCATTTTTTTTCAGATTCTTTAATCCCGCTGTCATACCATGAAACGGCTAATCCGTCTCTTAATCCATTTTTGTATTTTGCATCATAAATCAATTGTCCATTTTTTGACCACTCCATATATTTCCCCAGTTTTGTGTTTGTGCGATAATTACATTGAAGTTCTTCTTTTATATTTTTATCAAAATTCGAATAATTGGCATCCATTTGAATCTGTCCGTTTGCATAATAATCTCGGACATGAATCAACTTATTGTTATCCGATTTTTCAATTATTCTTTCATAATCGATTGTATCATATTTTGAAATCGGATAGTGCAAAAGAAATGTATCAGTCGTTTGGGCATATAAACCAACCGAACTCAAAATCAAGATTAATATAGTTGCAAGTTGTTTCATTTTAATGGGCTATAACGTATTATATCAGCATTGCGCATATCCCCTCCCAATTACCTTATAACGGAATGTTTTTATTCAAAAAGCCACACAACCTCTCACGCCCCCATCAAAACCTCCAAAATCTTACCTGCGGCTTCCGGAATTTTTGTACCCGGACCAAAGATACCGGCCACCCCGTGATCATAAAGGAAGTCGTAATCCTGCTGGGGAATGACCCCGCCTACGATGATCAGAATGTCTTCCCGGCCCAGTTTTTTCAACTCCGCAATGGTTTCGGGCACGAGGGATTTGTGTCCGGCGGCGAGAGAAGAGATGCCGAGGATGTGTACATCGTTTTCTGCCGCCTGCCTGGCGGCCTCTGCCGGGGTCTGGAAGAGCGGGCCGATATCCACATCAAAGCCGATATCGGCAAAACTGGTGGCGATAACTTTGGCGCCACGGTCGTGACCATCCTGGCCCAGCTTGGCGATCATGATCCTGGGGCGGCGGCCCTCTATTTCGGCAAATTTGTCGGAAAGTTCGAGGGCTTTTTTGAAGGATTCATCCATACTTATTTCACTTGAATAAACACCGGAAATGGCGTGCGTGGTCGCGACAAAACGACCGAATTGGCGCTCCATCGCATCTGAAATTTCTCCCAGGGTAGCCCGGAGGCGTGCACAATCCACAGCTTTGTCGAGCAGGTTGCCCTCCCCGGAAACGGCACATTGATAAAGGGATTCCAGGGCAGCCTGTACCGCTTTTTCATCGCGGTCGCTCCTCAAATGGCGCAGCCTTTCGATCTGGGACTCCCTGACAGCAGCATTATCAATGTCCAGGATATCCATCTCGGCTTCCTCTTCGATCCGGAATATATTTACCCCAACTATTTTATCTTTCCCGCTGTCTATGCGGGCTTGCTTTTTCGCGGCGGCTTCCTCGATGCGCATTTTGGGAAGGCCTTTTTCAATGGCTTTGGTCATGCCGCCGAGTGCCTCCACCTCTTCTATGAGTGCCCATGCTTTTTTGACCAGTTGATCGGTAAGGTATTCCACGTAATACGATCCGCCCCAGGGATCAACGGCTTTGGTGATATGGGTTTCCTTTTGCAGGAAAATTTGCGTGTCCCTGGCAATTTTGGCCGAAAAATCAGTGGGAAGGGCTATGGCTTCATCCAGCGCATTCGTATGAAGCGATTGGGTGCCGCCCAGCGTGGCCGCCAGCGCCTCAATACAGGTGCGGGCCACATTGTTGTAAGGATCCTGTTCCGTGAGGCTCCATCCCGAAGTTTGCGAATGGGTGCGCAGGGCCATTGATTTTTCATTTTGGGGGTCAAATTGCTTTACGATCTTTGCCCACAGCAGTCGGCCGGCCCGCATTTTGGCGATTTCCATAAAATGGTTCATGCCTATGCCCCAGAAAAAAGACAACCGCGGGGCGAAATCATCAATTTCCAGGCCTGCCCTGATCCCTGTGCGCAGGTACTCCAGTCCATCCGCCAAGGTGTACGCCAGCTCGATATCTGCCGTCCCCCCCGCTTCCTGAATATGGTACCCGCTGATGCTGATGGAATTGAAACGGGGCATATTTTGAGCCGTGTATTCAAAAATATCGGCGATGATCTTCATGGAAGGTCCCGGCGGGTAGATGTAGGTATTGCGCACCATGAATTCCTTGAGAATATCGTTTTGAATGGTTCCATTCAATTGCGCCGGGGCCACTCCCTGCTCTTCTGCCGCAACGATATAAAAAGCCATAATAGGGATCACAGCCCCGTTCATCGTCATGGAAACCGACATCTTATCGAGCGGAATCTGGTCGAAAAGGATTTTCATATCCTCCACACTGTCGATGGCTACGCCGGCTTTTCCGACATCTCCTTTGACGCGCTCGTGATCGGAATCATAACCCCGGTGCGTAGCCAGGTCAAAAGCCACCGACAACCCTTTCTGCCCCTGTGCCAGGTTGCGGCGGTAAAAAGCGTTGCTCTCCTCTGCGGTGGAAAACCCCGCATATTGCCGGATGGTCCAGGGCCGAACCGCATACATCGTACTGTAAGGTCCGCGCAAATAAGGGGGAACACCTGCCACAAAACCAATATGTTCCATCTCCGAAATATCCCCGGCGGTATAAACGGGCTTGACTTCGATGCCTTCAGCCGCTTTCCAGGGAGCGGAAGGCGTTTGGGTTACATTTTCGAAAATATTTGGATCGAAAGGTATTTTTTGAAAATCAGGTTTAGACATTTGTTTTCAATTTATCATCTTGGCTGAAAGTTACAGAAAATATGGGAAAACTGCTTACCCTTGCTGGTTGCTTGTTTCACTGTACTGGTTAGCGATGGCTTTCATAGATATAGGCAGAGGTACTTTCCTGAAGAATTTTGAGATCGACAGTTTCCAGCTTTGTTAAATTGTTGCCGCGAGTGATACAACCTAAAAGTTGTTCCAGGGTACGAAAACCGATGACGGCTGAGGCGACGGCAGGCGATTGCAAAACATATTGGCATGCGGTAGCACATTCAGGTTGGTTCATTTTATGGGCAACAGCCTTAATGGCATCTGAGGCAGCCTTGACCTGGTCAGTGGAATGGTCCAGGTAAGGTTGGGCGGGTTTTCCGGCCAGTAATCCTTTTGCCAGCGTGCCCCTAGTGATCACGGAAATGCCATGATTTCCAAGTAGATCCAGGCATACTTCTTCCGGCCTGCGATCCAGCAAACTGTATTGCATCATCACACTATCAATATTGGAACGTTTGATGTATTCACGGATAACATTGGGTCGGATAGAGGATATGCCGTATGACCTGATTTTGCCTTGCTCTTTCAAAAATTCGAAAGTTTCGATGATTTCTTCGATCGGATCTTCGAGGGTGCCTCCGTGTAATTGATAAAGGTCGATATAATCCGTATTCAACCTTTTCAAACTTTCTTCAACTGCCGAAAGAATATATGCTTTCCGTGGGTTCCAACTCCAGGAGGTACCCTTTTCGTTCCACTGATTTCCCACTTTCGTGGCAATAACAACATCTTCCCTTTTACCATTTATGGCTGTGCCTACCAGGGCTTCATTCCTGCCTTGATCATACAGATCTGCGGTGTCAAAAAAATTGATTCCGAGATCAATTGCCGTGTGAATGAGCTTTGCGGCTTTTTCAGGTTCATCAATATTGAGAGACATGCATCCCATCGACACTTCACTGATCAGAATCCCCGATTTCCCTAAGCGATTGTAATTCATAGCAGTACAAGTTTATTAAATTCATACATCCGTTTAAGAAGCCCCCTTTTTGCACCTCTTTAAGGCTCTGCACGAAGATGTCTCCTTAATCCACATCATAATATCATAACATCGTAGTATCGCAACATCAAAATATCAACGCATCACAAACAAACCGTCCTGCCTCCATCCACAGGAAGATTGATGCCATTGATATATGCTGCGGCAGGGGAAGCGAGGAAAGCTACGGCTGCGGCCACCTCTTTGGGTTCCGCAAATCGGCCCAGGGGGATGGATGATTTCATTTTGCCGGAAATTTCCTGCTCGCTGGCTCCTGTTTTTGCTGCCTTATCAATGATAATCTCCTGCAACCGGCCGGTATTGGTCGCGCCGGGCAACACGTTGTTGACGGTGATACCGAAGGGGCCCAGTTCGTTGGCCATTGTTTTGGACCAGTTGGCTACGGCGCCCCGGATCGTGTTTGAAACGCCAAGACCGCTAAGCGGGGCTTTTACCGAAGTGGAGATGATATTGATGATTCGGCCATAACCGTCTGCTTTCATGCCCTTGATCACATATTTGGTAATCAGGTGGTTGCAGAGCACATGATTGTTAAAGGCCTGTAAGAACTCCTGGATTTTAGCTTCGGTGATGGGCCCGCCCGGAGGGCCGCCCGTATTGTTGACCAAAATATGGATGTGTTTGTTGGATAAGTAGGATTTGACACGTTTCTTCACGTCATGATAGTCCGAAAAATCGACCGCCAAAAAATCGTGTTGTTGTCCCTGGCTTTGATCCAGTTCATTGAGTACTTCAGCCATTATTTCGGGAGATCGGGAGACGAGGGTAACATTTGCTCCCAGGGCTGCCAGCTCAATGGCGCTGGCTTTTCCAATTCCCCGGCTACTTCCTCCGACCAGGGCATTTTTTCCTTTTAGATCCAAATTCATGGGCAATTATTTTATTCGTTTCTAAATTTTATAGTACATGAAATCGCATAAATCAGGCTGTTCAACAAAGAGGTGACCTTTGCGACTGTTTATATGGTACACAGCAAAAATGGAAGCAAAAATCATCATTTTGTGCACGGTAAAGCATAAATTTATGCTTTAAACCTAATAAAACAGAACAGGCAGGATTTTTTTCCTGGAAAATCAATGTAACCAACAAGCACGTGACGAAAAAGAAAACTTATTTCGCCTCGGATTTTCATTTGGGGTCTGATGCAAAATTTACAAGTAAGGAAAGAGAAAGGCAGCTTATACAATGGCTGGAGCAAATCCGTCAGGATGCGGAGGCCATTTACCTGTTGGGAGACGTATTTGATTTTTGGTTTGAATACAAAACGGTGGTGCCGAAGGGGCATTTGCGCCTGCTCGGCAAATTGGCAGAATTGCGTGATGAAGGCATTCCAATCTATTTTTTCACGGGCAACCATGATATGTGGATGTTCAGGTATTTTGAAGATGAACTGGATATTCCCACCTACCGCAAGCCCATTATCCGAAAAATTCAGGGAAAAACCTTTTTTCTGGGTCACGGCGACGGCCTCGGTCCTGGGGATCATGGATATAAGATGATCAAAAAAATATTTGCCAATCCTGTTTGCCAATGGCTTTTCGCTCGCCTTCATCCCAATTTCGGAATCAAAATCGCCAATTTTTGGTCGGGCCTCAGTCGGGATACCAATATGCATGAAAATAAATTCCTGGGAGAGGATAAAGAATGGCTCATCGCCTATTGCAACCGTAAAATAAAAACCCATGAGGTGGATTATTTTGTCTTTGGCCATCGCCATCTACCTATCGACCACCTGTTAGAAAATGGAAAAACAAGGTATATCAATCTCGGCGACTGGCTCAGCTATTACTCCTATGCTGTATTTGACGGGGAAGAGCTAAAACTTGAGTATTTTGATGTAACCGGGTGAGTATTTCTTTAATGTAGCCAGGATCAGGATTCACAAAATTTCAGGATTGGCCCGATTAAAATCCTGTAAATCCCCAAATCCTGAGCATCCTGATCCAGACAATGGGTTATTTTTTTCATTCCCACACCACCACCTTTAGATCCACCCTTCTGTTTTTGATCTTCAGGGCGCCGTCTTTGATTTCTCCTTTTCCTTCCAGGTAAATCTTATCCACGATCATTTCATTGTCGATGAGAATCATGGCTACCGTTTTGGCACGTTCTTCTGAAAGCGTCAGGTTGTAGAATTCGTCACCGATATCGTCTGCATATCCGATGATATCAACTTTTTGAATGTTCTTATTTTTAACATCTTCGATAAAATCAACCACCTTGTTCATCTCGTTGGGATTGAGCTGCGACTGGTCAAACTGGAAATAGATGGTCCAGGTATAGGTGACTTCCCTTCGCCCGGTTGGTTCGGGTTCAGGGTCAGGGTCAGGGTCGGGAACAGGTTCAGGATCCAGGAAAAAGGAGATCGGTTGCAATAATAAATCGACGACATAAAATTGCCTGTTATCCCATTCGGGAATGGCAAATTGTGCCTTTAGGGGAAGGTAATCTTTCTGGGAAACCTCAAAGTCGAGTAGCTCATCCGCACCGACACAAAGAAAAAAACGGCCGTCTTCTTTGGTTTGGATCGGTTTACGACCTTTGATATTTACGGTGGTGGCAATGGGTTCACTACTCACGGAATCTCTTACAAAACCTTCAACAAAGGTGATGGGATCGCTGAATAAGGTCTCATTGAGTTCGAATTTGTAAATATCCATTTCTCCGAATCCGCCAGGACGATCACTGGCAAAATACCCGGTTCTGCCGTCCGCAGAGAGAAAGAACCCGAGTTCCCTGAAAGGAGAATTTACGGGAGGGCCAATATTGATGGGAACGCTCCACTCTTCAGACTTTCCATCGTACCAGCTGACAAAAATATCCTGCTCGCCAAGGCCCGGATGTCCTGTAGAAGCGAAGTAGAGGGTTTTGCCATCGTTGGTAATGAAAGGGGATTCCTCGTCATAGGGGGTGTTGATCTTCGGCCCCATATTGATGGGACGGGACCATAACCCTGTGCCCTGTTTTATGCTATACCAAAGATCAGTACCGCCATAACCCCCATCGCGGGTACTGGCGAAATACAAGGTTCGCCCATCACAGCTTACGGCTGCTTCGGATTCCCATTTGTCGGAATTGGCAAACCCGCTCAGTTTGTCCACCGATTCAATGTAATGCCCCTTGACCTCGGCTTCCCAAATATCACATGTGCCCAACACACCCTGGCGGCCACAGGCCGTAAAGTACATCTTACGGCCGTCCCGAACCAGACTGGGCATCCCTTCGTTTCCAGTGGTATTCAGATTTTGGACAGGGCTCCCGGGGGTCCAGTTGTCTTCGATCAGCCTGCTGTAATAAAGGTCTTCATCCGAAAAAGCGTTTTTCCTCCGGTTAAAAAAGATGAGCCTTTGGTCATTGGAAAGAAAAGGGAAATACTCTATTGCTTTTGTGTTGATCTCAGGCCCCAGGTTGAGAACAGTAGTGATATTGACAAATTTGGCAGAGTCGAGAGAGATCTGGCAGGCTTTAATGTTTGCCGGCAGTTTCCGGAGGTATTCCGGCTCAAATTCAAGTTCCTTTTCTCCGTTGAAACCAAATTCACTAAAGGCTGTATTTTGAAGCTTTTCATACTGGTGAAAATATTCCAGTGCCTGATTTGCGCGACCGAGTTTATAACAAATCTCCCCCATTTGGTAATAAAGAATCCTGGAAAAAAGGGAATCAGATTGCAATATTTTCTCATAGGCATCCAGGGCTTCCTCGTACCGGTATTCAATTTCATAACAAATCCCGAGACCACGGTAAGCTGACACTATATTGGGATTCATTTGGAGGGATTTCTCAAAATGACGCTTCGCCTGTTTGATGTTATTGTTCAACAGGGCAGCTTCTCCCTCCTGGTAATAATCGACGGCCATCTCAGTGGCTGTCTTTTCGATTTGTGCGAAAGCCATGAAAGGAAAAAAAAAGACCAAGAGGATCAATAGTGTTTTGTTGAACATTACAGGACGGTTTTGGGTATGTTTTTTTTTACAAAGATAAGGACGTGAAACCAAAGCTTCTGCCTGAAAAGCAGCTTATTTATGTAACGCGCTCCCCGGAAAAAGAAACGGGGATTATTCTTTCCTCTCCAGCAAAAAAGGGATAAACTGAATGGCTTTTTCCCCTTTGTCGTTGGTGTATCCCCGTTCTATTTTCAAGAGGTGAGGCCCGTTCTTTAACGAATCAAGCGCAATGTAAGTCAGGGAGCCTTCCTCCTCATTATTTTCATGGTAATGTTTTCGAAAAATCACCCCGGGAATGACTTTGTCATCGATAAAAATCGTATAATATTTTGTCATGCAATCATTATTAAACAATCCCTCGATGCGCCATTTTTCATCCTTTTCCATGGCCTCGCCGAGAGAAGGCTCTCCGCAAAGAACTGTCCGGAAGCTGTCTTCTCTGTCATACCAAGGCAGGAAAAGCCGGAGGTGATCGTCTCTGATGATTTCCGATGGAATGACAGGTCTCACTATCCGGTTTCCACGAAACTGGTCTTCATAGTTTAATGCAGAAGAAGTATAGTCTTTGCTGTTTAATCTAAAATAATTGTCGGAATCAAAATACCTGATATTTGAAAAGCCGAGGTCAATGGAAAAGAACATGACAAGAGTAAAAAAACCGGCGAAAAACATTATTTTTTGATTGGCTTTGAGTTTTAAATTGGTGATAAGGGTTAAGAAAATATACAGGTAAGGTTCGTAAAAAATATGCGTAAAACCCTTATTAAACCCACGGCTTAGCGGATATTGGAATCTTTTTGCAATTGTAGTTTCTCTGAATTTTTTAGTATTCAACAAGGCAAGGAAAAAAAACAACAGCACTACCAGCGCTCCAAGAATCTCCATAATCAGGATAACAGTATCCTTAGACAGGAATGTAGACAACACATTATGCAGGATGATCACCATCAAAACCCAGCCTGCGATGGTCAAAAAAATTAAAACGGCGAGGGCCGAAATAGATAACAACAGGCTGCAAAGGTTGTCCAGTTTTTGGTTAAAAGCATTAATATCGGGGAATTCCTTCTTCAATTTTTCAAGAAAATGGGAGGAATAAATACTGGTCGAATCCCCAATTCCCTGCGGAAAAACCGAGACGAGGCCTAACATTCCCACCCATAAAGCTCTTAGCACGAAATGAATGATAAACCCTGCAATCAGTATCCTTATACCGATCAGGAGGTAAATAAAAAAATATTCAAAATACAGTAAACTGCTATCGGAAAAACTGACCAGGACGAAGTCAATGGTATTGAAAAGAATGGCGGGAATCTGTAGGGAACCAAAGATGGCAATCCCGGAAATGACTAGTTCTGCCTGCCAGCTCTGTTGCTCCAGGACGCGCAGCCATTTGGGCTTTGTTGGTATTTGATTGGTGTCTTTTAGCATGTTTTATCGCATTCAGAGAACAAGGTAAAAAATTTCTTGCATTAAATATTTCGTATATTTGCCCAATAATTAAATTTGGGAATTGGCCCGTTCCTTACAATTACTTCCAATTTGAGCAGAACATTTTTACAGGAAAGGAGAGAAATTAAATTCAGCCGGGAAGAGATTTTGCGGGATTATTATACCTGTTGCGTCAGCAGGCAGGTGAGCCTGCTTATTCGCAAAGAGGTGCTTATTGGCCGGGCTAAATTCGGCGTTTATGACGATGGAAAGGAATTACTCCATGTGGCAATGGCCAAGGTTTTTGAGCAGGGAGATTTTCGCGCCGACTATTACCGGGGCCATACGCTTTTAATCGCCCTTAACCTGTGCAAAATAGAAGATATTTTTGCCCAGCTTTATGCCGATGGAGATAACGATCCATTTTCCGGAGGCCGGCAGATGAATGGTCATCATGCTACCCCACTCATTGACAAAAAGGGGGAGTGGCTGCCTCATAAAAATTTATACAATCTTTCTTCTGATATTTCCACTACGGCGGGTCAGATGGCTCGTGGTTTTGGCCTGGCCTATGCTTCTAAAGTTTACAAAGAAAGTCCCTTATTGCAACAAACGCCCTTTTCTGATCAAGGGAAAGAGGTTTGCTTTTGTAATATCGGGGATGGAAGTACTTCCGAAGGACCTTTCTGGGAAGCAATGAACGCTGCCGGGGTAACACAAATCCCCCTGGTGGTTTCCGTTTTTGATGATGGTTATGCGATTTCAGTACCCAGAAGCGTACAGACGGTAAAGGATAGCATTTCCCGTGCTCTCAGGGGATTTCAAAAAGAAGAAGGCACCAACGGAATCGAAATTTACCGGGTCAACGGATGGGATTATATTGCTCTTTGCAAAGTGTATCAGGAAGCCGTGGGGGTCTCCAGAGCAACTCATACCCCTGCCTTGATTCATGTAGATGAACTCACCCAACCCCAGGGCCACTCTACATCAGGCTCACACGAGCGATACAAGTCTAAAGAAAGGCTGGAGTGGGAACGTGAATATGATTGTAATTTGCAATTCCGCCAGTGGATCATCAACAATGAAATTGCTGACGAAGAAGCTTTGTTCAACCTGGAAAACAAAGCACTGAAGGAAGCGAAGTTAGCTAAGGACAATGCCTGGAAAGCTTACCACGAACCGATAAAAAGAAACCGTGAAGCTTTAAAAGTTATTTACACCTCCATCGCGGAAAAATACCCGGTGCAGGAAGTGCAGGATATTCGCAATGAGCTGGAGACACTCATCAATCCTGTTCGTGTTGAAATAGTGCGCAATATTAAAAAGATGCTCTTTTTGCTGAGAAAAGAGACCCTGGATGAAAAAGACCGACTCGTTGCATTCCTCCGGGAAGTTGATGAGCGCATGGCCCGTAGGTATCATTCACACCTCTACAGTGAAACAAACAGGTCAGCGTTAAAGGTTCCGGTGGTCGAAGCCCGGTACTCAGATGAATCTCCCCTGCTCAACGGTTATGAAGTACTCAACAGGTTTTTTGACAAAACCCTTCAAAACAGAAAGGAAGTTTATTCTTTTGGAGAAGATGTAGGGGTGATCGGAGGCGTAAATCAGGGCTTCGCCGGGTTGCAGGAAAAATTCGGAGCACACCGCGTTTTTGACACGTCCATTCGCGAATGGACGATTATCGGGCAAGCCATAGGCATGGCGATGCGGGGGTTGCGCCCCATTGCTGAGATCCAATACCTGGATTACCTCATTTATGCTTATTCTCCTCTTTCCGACGACCTGGCCACGTTGCGATACAGGACCAATAATATACAAATGGCTCCGGCCATCATCCGCACACGCGGTCACCGGCTTGAAGGAATCTGGCATTCCGGCTCACCCATGAGTTTGTTGCTCGGAGGATTGAGAGGAATATATATCCTTACCCCAAGAAATATGGTACAGGCAGCAGGCATGTACAATACCATGCTCGAGTCTGATGACCCGGCGATATTGATCGAATGCCTTAATGGTTACCGACTCAAGGAAAAATTGCCTGATAATTACGATACTTTTACGGTGCCTCTGGGAATCCCCGAAGTACTGGAGCAGGGAACAGATGTTACGCTCGTAACCTACGGTTCCTGCGTGAGGATCGCGCAGGAAGCTATCGAAATGCTAAAAAAACTGGATATCTCGGTAGAATTGATAGATGTTCAAACTTTATTACCTTTTGATATTGAACATCGCATTGTTGAATCGTTGAAAAAAACCAACCGGATCGTTTTCCTGGACGAGGATGTGCCGGGCGGGGCCGCAGCCTATATGATGCAACATGTGCTCGAGGAACAAAAAGGATATTTTCACCTGGACGCTCAGCCGAGAACCATTACGGCCCAGGCACATCGCCCGGCTTATGCTTCTGATGGGGATTATTATTCCAAACCCAATCCGGATGATGTTTATGAAGTAATTTTGGAAATGATGCTCGAGGCAGAACCTGAAAGGTTCTAAATTTTAATTATTTCAAGGATTCAATAGAAGGCTTTTTTTTGATCTGTTTTATCCAATCATTTATTCTGATTCGTCCTCATCCTCCTCATCGTTTCCCATTTGATTCTCTTCATACAATTTATCAAAAAGACTGTCTACCCGATACATCTCATCCACTGTTTCATCAATAAAAAAAGAAATATTGGGAATCCGTCGTACGTGTTTTTTGATCCGCTGAGATAAACTTTGCCGCAATTTTTGAGAAACCGCTTCCATTTCAAGCAGGACGGCCTGTTTGTCTTCCGTATTGTAAATGCTGAGGTATATTTTTGCCAAACCGAGATCCGGAGACATCTTCACCGATGTGACCGTAACGAGTGGTTCCATGCCGTAAATGTAACTTCCTTCCTGCTGCAATACAATACTGAAATGGCGTTTTACCAATTCAGCTGTCTGCTTTTGCCTTTTTGTCTCTTTTTCCATGGGGCAAAGATACTAAATACTATTTCTCTGAGAAAGGTATTTAGTATCTTTCCATTTCCCATTTTACTACTGCCCGATTGTTTTGATCAGCATGCCCCTGGTCACAGGATCGGTGAGTTCCATTCCGTTAAGGATAGAGAGCTCTTCATGTCGGTCACTGGGTTGGTTAAGGGCACGTAGAGCATCCTTCAGCGTTCCGTTGGAGGTGATGGTCTGGATGCGGATCCTCTCGGGTTGTTTGTTGATTTTACTTTGATCGGTAAGGGTCTTAAAATTATTCATGGTGCGCATGAAATGATTTTCATAAGCAGAAAAGTCTGTTTTAAGACTAAGCCCGATAAATTTATAGATCATCCCATTGTATTGAATGAGGTAAGTCAGTGTTCTGATTTGTTGCTCCTGCGGCAATGGTTGTTGCTGCTGGTCATGGGTTTGATCGGCGATCATTTCAATAGCGGAAAAACCGTTGACCGATAGGTTTTTGCGACTGATCTGTGTCAGCCCAAACTGGACCAAAGTACTGTCGGCAGCGGCGCCCAGGGAATTTCCCGGAGCCAGTGAGAGTATCATAAGAGCCTTGCCGTCTTCAGGGGCCATCTGCACTTGCGAAGGGGTATTTTGCACTGCCCAGTTTCCCGGCACAGGGAATTCAAATTTCAGCTCAGGATGATAAAAGATATTGTTTTCCACAAATCCCTGGCGGGGGTCTTCTCCGTAAACAATGCCTTCGATCATGCGCAGGTACTCATTCCTGTTCACTGCATAGCGGGTATGGGAATCTTTTTGTTGCCATTGGGTGGCTGCGGCATCCGTTTTATCATGCCTGTCCACAGGGTCAGGGTGAGTGGAAGTGAAAACGGGTATCCTGTTTTCAGGGCCTCCGCTCAACCTGTTCAGGGTCTGAAAAAAACCAGCCATTTCATGGGCGTCATAGCCGATTTTGGTGGAATATTCCACCCCGAGCTGGTCGGATTGGCTTTCAGCATCACGGCCGAATTTCAAAAATAACAGCCCCAATCCTGTATTGGCCACATCAGCATATTTGGCGAATTCTTCGGATACGACCATCCCAACGATCAGTCCCAGCTGCCCAACGACCTGCTTGCTGTATTGTTTGGCAGAGTGGCGGGCTGTAATGTGCCCGATTTCATGCCCCAGGACACCGGCGAATTCGGCTTCATTATTAAAATGAGCCAGGATGCCACGGGTAAAATAAACATAACCTCCGGGAAGAGCAAAAGCATTTACAACAGGAGAGTCTAAGACTTTAAATTCGTAATTCAGGTTGGAGCGATGGGAAATTCTGGCCATTTCCTGCCCTTTTTGATTGATAAAAGCCTGAATTTCATCGTTGGGATACAATCCAAAACCGGCTATAATGGATGGATCCGATGCGGCTCCCATGGCAATTTCCTGCTTTTCAGACATTAGCATGAAGTCTTTTTTACCGGTAACCGGATTGGTGACACATGAATCTACGACAAAAATGACGGGTAAAAACAGAATGATCAATAATTTGGTGGTGAAGCTGATTTTGCTCATAATTTTTCCTTTTTATTTGAAGAGAATTTCTTAAATACAAATTTTCGCAGATAACCTTAAATTTAAGGTTTTTTCCTTAAAGTATTACGAAAAAATAAAATCAAAAGGCAGTTATTTCAGCACCCGGAAATGGAGCCTATTAAAATTTTAAATTTATCATTTTAAATTTATCATTTTACTAAAGAGCCTTTACCTTTATGTTTTGGAGAAAACTTGGTTTTCTTTGTGACTGATTTAAATCTAAAAAGTGACTTTTCAGCCCTGGCCTTCATTTAAATAAACAAAAACATGTCAGATCAACGCGTAATTTTAATCATTCTCGACGGATGGGGCCACGGGCCTAAACCGGAAGTAAGTGCCATTGCACAAGCCAATACTCCCTTTGTGGACGGGCTGTATAAAAAATACCCCAGTTCAGAACTTGTAACTTTTGGAGAACAGGTCGGTTTGCCTGAAGGACAGATGGGCAACTCCGAAGTGGGCCACATGAATATCGGTGCCGGAAGGGTCGTTTACCAGGAACTGGCCCGGATCAACAAGACGATTCGGGAGGATCAGATGAGACATAATGAAGCGCTAAAAAGGGCATTTCAAATCGCAAAATCAAAAGGCGTTGCCTTGCACCTTTTTGGCCTGGTTTCCGATGGAGGAGTCCATTCTCACATCAAACATCTCGAAGCGCTTTGCGATATTGCCCACCAAGAAGGGGTTAAAGAGGTATTTATCCATGCCTTTTTGGATGGCCGCGACACTGATCCTCATAGCGGATTGGGTTTCCTGGAAGAACTTATCAGGCACAATGATGGAAAAACCGCGAAACTCGCCAGCGTTATCGGACGCTATTACGCGATGGATCGCGACAAGCGATGGGAGCGCGTCAAGCTGGCTTACGACCTTATGGTCAAAGGAGAAGGGGTGCAATCGGATGATGTCCTAAAGACACTTCAGGAAAGTTATGACGCAGGAGTGACCGACGAATTTGTGAAACCCATTTTCTGTGGTGGTGAGAATGCAAAGATCAAAGACGGTGATGTCGCCCTGTGTTTCAATTTCAGGACTGACCGCCCGCGTGAAATTTCGCTGGTACTAACGCAGAAGGATATGCCGGAATTTGGCATGAAGAAACTGGATCTCGAGTATTTTACCATGACCCGATATGACGATACCTTCAAAAACATCCAGGTGCTTTTTGAAAAAGACAACCTGACCAATACCCTGGGAGAAATTCTTTCCAAAAACAATAAAACCCAGGTGCGCATTGCCGAAACCGAAAAATACCCGCATGTGACCTTTTTCTTTTCGGGCGGCAGGGAAAGTGAATTTGAAGGCGAAAGCCGCATCATGATCCCTTCGCCCAAAGTAGCTACTTATGATCTTCAGCCTGAAATGAGTGCTGCAGGCATCACAGACGCCATTATTGCGGAAATTGAAGCCCATAAACCTGATTTTATCTGCCTGAATTATGCCAATACGGACATGGTGGGACATACTGGCGTCTTCGAAGCTGCCATGAAAGCCGCTGAAACGGTTGACGGCTGTGTCCAAAGGCTCATTACCACTACCCTGGCCAATGGTTACGATGCCATCGTCATCGCCGATCACGGCAACTCCGACTATATGGTCAATGAAGACGGAACGCCCAACACGGCGCATACCATGAACCCGGTACCTTTTATTCTGGTCAGCCAAAGAGCCGGTCAGTATATCGTAAAAAATGGCAAGCTGGCCGATATTGCGCCAACCATCCTGACGCTTTTAGATGTTGAAATTCCAAAGGAAATGGATGGGGAGGTACTGATCAAAAAGAGTTGATTTTTTGCAAAAAAATTATAACTTCGCTGAATATCCATGTTTTGAGAAGGCAATGATGGAGCAAATTTGTTAAACATGGTGTGATTGGTTAAAAAGGAATAGATGGAGATGAAAGGGTACGAATTATAAAATTTACTGAAACGTACCCTGCAAAATCCACCATAACCAGCCTTTTTACGATTTTCTAATTATACAAACGGCATTGAAAGGAATCACATTTTTTACCTTTGTCCTCTTGCTTTGCAATACTGCCCTTTGGTCACAGGGTGATGCAATTCAACAGTTGGAAGACCCTATTGAAATAAACTTCTCTGCTGAAGGTGGATTTTATCGTGACGAGGTAGAACTGGAAATATCTGCTCCGGGATCCTCTGTTTATTATACACTCGACGGTTCACGCCCATCCTTAAGTTCCAAATTTTACACAAAACCTATCCTGATCAGGGAAACGACGGTGGTTCGCGTTTTGGCCTACAGGCACAAAAGCAGGAGCCGGGAAGTGGGGCAGACCTATTTTATCAATGAACCGGAAACCGACTTCCCTGTCGTTTCCATTGGAGTGACCCCTTTTGTGTTATTCGATCCGGTCAATGGTTTGTTTATGAAAGGTAGCCATGCCGTGGATTCTTTATGGACTAAACCGGGAGCCAATTTCTGGAGCCGCAAGGAAGTGCGCGTACATATAGACATCTTTGAAAATGACGGCACAAATGTGTACAGCAATCTTAGCGGACTGCGTCTTTTTGGCGGGATGAGCCGTTTGTTCCCGCAAAAATCCCTCGCCATCGTAGCACGACAGCGATATGGACAAAACAGCATTGACTACCCGATTTTCGGAAAAGGAGAGCCTAAAAAATTCAAATACCTGGTCTTGCGAAATTCAGGTAGTGACTCCAGGAAATCCCTGTTCAGGGACGGGCTTATGACCGGGCTGGTGGAAGACTGGGATATTGAAACACAGGCCTATCGCCCGGCTCATGTTTATATCAATGGTTTTTATTGGGGAATTTACAACATTCGTGAGAAAATAAACCGATATTTTATTGAAAGCCATTCTGAGGCAGATAAGGATAGCATTGACATGATGGAACACCGTTTCATCAGTGATCTGGGGAATAAAGAACACTATGGCAATTTGTTGAATTTTCTCCAGGAAAAAGATTTGAGCGTTCCTGAAAATTACCAATGGGTGCAAACTCAGATGGAAGTGGATAACTTTATCGATTACCAGATTGCTCAGATCTATTTTGACAACCAGGATGCTGGTGGCAATATCAAATACTGGCGCCCTCAAACAGAACAGGGCCGCTGGCGATGGATACTCTACGATACCGATTGGGGATTCGGATTGTATGATGAGAATGCTTTTCGCAATAATAGTCTGAAGTTTCACACGAAACCCGATGGCCCACGTTGGCCCAACCCCCCATGGAGTACTTTTATTTTAAGAAAGCTGCTGAAAAATCCTGAATTTGAAAGGACTTTTGTCAACCGTTTCGCGGATCATCTCAATGAGTCTTTTTCCCCTGGAAAAGTAGGGAAGAAAATAAACGACATGTACCAGGTATTGCTACCTGAAATCCCGAGGCATCTCAACCGCTGGAACCTTAGCCTTGAAAAATGGCAGGAAGAGGTAAGGATTATGCAAACCTTTGCCGCTGAACGCCCCTCCTATACGCGTATGCAACTCATGGATTATTTTCCAACAGGAGCTATACGTCCCTTTAAACTGAAGGCCACCCGGGGAGGTACCATTTATCTCAACAACAATATCAGCGTCCGGCAAAATTTGTTTGAGGGCAGTTATTTCGAAAAGTATCCGATCACGGTACGGGCCGTTGCAGACTACGGATATCGGTTTGTCAAATGGGAAGGTATTGACCTTGACGAGCAGGTTCGAGGATTTGAGCTGAAACTTAAAGAAGAAGCCTATGATCTGACGGCGGTCTTTGAAAAATATTCCCATCCCCTTGCCGGAAAAGTGATGATCAATGAAGTGTGCCCTTTTAATAAAAAAACCGGAGACTGGATCGAGTTGTACAATCAAACGGATGAGGTGATCAGTATGGAGGGATGGGTGCTAACTGACAGTAAAAATGAATTCATACTGCCCGATGTCAATATTTCTCCCAATGATTACCTCGTAGTGTGCCGGGATTCTGTAAAATTTTTGGGTACTTTCCCTACGGCCTACAATGTGGTCAGCGGCTTGAATTTCGGAATAAACAAAAGAATGGAAACGTTAGGGTTGTTTTCACGTTTGGGAGCGGTGGTCGATAGTGTGCATTTTGAGGTCCCCCCAACAGATTCCTTTTTTACGGTTTCCCTTTTGTTGCCTACGCTTGACAATGCAGATTTTGAAAACTGGGAAGTCCATTACAATAATGGTACGCCTAATGCCCCCAACCCTTTTTACGTCGAAAGCCGCATTCGACAGGTACAGACCCAGTGGATGCAAATGGGGCTTGCCGCAGCGGTTGTAGTACTCTGTATTTTACTTTTAATCCTAAGAGCAAAAGAAATTTTATAGAAGTTCTTGATCTAATGTTCTTTTTTTAGAAAAAACTTCTATCTTTGCGTGCCGTTTTGATAGGGAAGATCATTTCGGGCTCATTTTTGTTGAAAGAACAGTATAAAACATATATAATGGAAACAGTTGCTTTAAAAGGACTGAAAAGAACAGAAACTGGTAAAAAAGCCACAAAAGCTTTGAGACGTGAAGGGTTAATTCCTTGTGCCATGTATGGCATGGGTGATGCTAAACACTTTGCGGTTACCATTAAAGAAGTAAAATCTTTGATCTATACCTCTGATTTCAAATTGGCTGACATTGATATCGATGGTACCAAGCACAGGTGTATTGTCAAAGAAAGACACTTTCACCCGGTAACGGATGCACTCGAGAATATTGAATTCATCGAATTGCTGGATAATCGGAAAATTACCGTTCAGGTGCCTGTTAAATTTCAGGGTTCGGCTCCCGGTGTGAAAATCGGAGGTTCTTTACAGAAAAACCTGCGTCGGATCACCATTAAAACCACTCCTGAATATTTGGTGGATGAACTGACACTGGATGTTTCTAAATTGCAAATCGGTCAATCCGTTCGTGTGAGGGATATTGATAAGCTCGAAGGAATAGAGGTTGTCAACCCGAGTGGAACGCCCGTAGCTACCATTGAAATACCACGTGCATTGCGTAGTGCTTCAGCTGCAAAAGATAAGGTCGGTGGTCTTGTTGGGGATGAAGAAGGTGAAGACACTGCCGAAGAAGGTGGAGATGAAGCCTAATCAATACCCGATTTAGGCTATAAATAAAAAATATTAAGGCGCAGGTACTCTCATGAGTACCTGCGCTTTTTCTGTTTGTAGCGAATACCCCGTCTTTTTTTACCTTTACAGGCTAGATTTTACATCAAAATCAAAGTGTATGGAAGATTTGCGTGTTTCCTTAATTCAAAGCAACCTGGCCTGGGAAGATAAGCCCGCCAATTTGACTCATTTTGAATCCATCCTCCAACCTCTAAAAGGAGTAACAGATTTAATTGTTTTGCCGGAAATGTTTACCACGGGGTTTAGCATGAATGCCCAAAATCTCGCAGAAGAGATGGAAGGTGAGACTATTCAATGGCTCAAAAGACAATCAGCTATCTTATCCGCTGCCATCATGGGCAGTTGTATCATCCGGAAAGGAAACCATTATTACAACAGGCTCCTTTTTGTCGAACCTGACGGTAGTATTTCACAGTATGATAAACGCCATCTCTTTTCCCTTGCCGGGGAAGGAGATCATTATAAGCCCGGTCAAAGTCGCCTTGTGGTGGAATACCGGGGGTGGAAAATAATGCCCCTAATTTGTTATGATCTTCGATTTCCTGTCTGGAGCAGAAATACGGAAGACTACGATTTACTGGTTTATGTGGCCAGTTGGCCAGATAAGCGGCGCCAACATTGGATAAAATTGTTGGCGGCCAGAGCCATTGAAAACCAGGCGTACTGCCTGGGGGTCAACCGGATCGGGCATGACGGGAATGGATTTGATTATGCAGGGGATTCAATGCTCTACGATTTTTCAGGACACCTCCTTTTTGAAGCCGGATCAGAGGCATGCATTAACACCACAAACCTGTCCATGGCGGCTCAACAGGATTTTCGCGCCCGCTTATCTTTTCTCCAGGACAGAGATTTATTTGATTTTACCACATAATAATTCTCAAATTCATGTCGTTTCTGTAACCAGATTAAACGATAGTGGAGACTTTCACTCTAAAAACATTAAAGACTGTACATGAAATTGAAAAATAATCTTCTCTTGTTATTGGTGATATCCGGTTTTTTTCTCACCCAATGTGTCTCGGTTTTTGGCACTTCCGATCATGTCGATTCAACACGCATGTTGTCCAAAGAAGATTTCCTTCGACAGGATATTCTGGAATATGCAAAAAAGCAGGTAGGAGTGAATTATATGTATGGAGGAAAAGATCCAAGAGGGTTTGATTGTTCCGGATTTACGAATTATGTATTGAAGGCCTTTGATATAAAAGTCTCCGCCAGTTCAAAATTACAGGCTAAAGAAGGAAAAAAGGTCGCCTTGAAAGATGTAAAATGCGGGGATTTGATCTTTTTCAAACGAAGTGAAGCGGGAAAAGTGTTTCACGTGGCTATGGTGGTATCGAATACAAAAGACGGGCTTGAAGTCATCCACAGCACCTCAAGGGGGGTAGTCATTGACAATATTTCAAAATCAAAATACTGGAAACCCAAAATATCTTCTGCCCGAAACGTGGTCGACATGGCTTTAGCAAGCGAGCAATAAAAATGGATTAAATGCTTAACGCATTTTCAATCTTAATGGGCTATTTTTTCCTTGTTTAATTGCTCAGCATCACGGGCATGACCAGCATCAAAATTTCTTCCCCTTCGACTTCTTCGACCGGAGATAAAATGCCCGCCCGGGAAGGTTCAGACAACTCAATTTTCACCTCTTCAGAATCCAGTACACTCAGCATTTCCACGAGGAACTTTGCATTGAAAGCAATATTCAATGGAGATCCTGTGTAACTACAGGTCAGTTGTTCTGTAGCTTCGTTGGCAAAATCGAGGTCTTGAGCAGAAACGGTAAGGCTTCCGTCATTGATGTTTAGCACCACCTGGTTGGTCGTTTTATTCGCATAAATGACGATACGTTTCAGAGAGTGCTGGAAATCATTTTTGTTAACCGTAAGCAGGTTAGGATTATCTACCGGAATGACCGCATTGTAATCAGGATAACGTGCATCGATAAGTCGGGTGATCAATTGTGTTGTGCCAAAGGAATAAAAAGTGTGTGCCTTATTAAAAGATAACTTCACATCATCCCCGGAAGGAAGTGCATTTTTCAAAAGATTAAGCGCTTTTTTAGGCACAATAAAAGAGGTGGAGACCTCACTTTCCACATCCGTAAAGGTATATTTGACCAGTTTGTGTGCATCTGTAGCGACAAGAGTAAGCTTATTGAAGTCTATCTGGAAATACACTCCCGTCATAGAGGGACGCAACTCATCATTACTTGCGGCAAAAATAGTTTTATTGATGCCTTGTGCCAGTCTTTGTGCCGGAATGGAAATGGAATCCGTTGAATCAGCTTCCGGAATACTTGGAAAATCCTGCCCGTTTTCCCCGGCGAGCCGGTATTTACCAAAAGCAGAAGTGATCTCAATACTATAATTATCCTCGTCGATGGCAAAAGTGATAGGTTGCTGAGGTAACGCCTTGAGGGTTTCCAGCAGGATCTTCCCCGGGATAGCCACCACACCATCTGAATCCGCCATCACTTCAAGTTCTGTGATAATGGAGGTTTCAAGGTCCGTTGCGGCAATGGTCAGTTTATTATTCGAAATAGAGAATAAAAAATCTTCGAGGATGGGAAGAACAGGATTTGAACCTATGGCACCGCCTGCTATTTGCAACTGTTTAAGTAATTCTGAAGAGGATACACTGAATTTCATTTGTCTAATTTTTTTTATTGCTTCACTGGTCGTTCGCTAGCCACAAAAATAGCTTTTCTTATCCATATATGCACTATAAAAAAATCCACAAATTGTGGATAAATGCACAAAGTGTACATAGAATAAGGAAAAAAATCAAACATTTTTGATTTTAGCCGGCTCTTCTTTCAGGCAGCCCGTTTAATTGATATCTGTTAAAAAGGTATACTTTTGTGAATTTGCCCCTGCATCGGCCCGGGCAGAAAAACCGAACGGAGTGATTTTTCGTCTATATGGGGTGAGATAATGACAAAGCCGGAAATAATGGGGAGCTTTACAATAAATATTAGGACTTCTTTATTTTCTTTTTACACAAAATTTGCGTTGATTTGCGTTTTATAGTTGTAATTGGATTAATTTTACCGATTGACAAAACAGAATGGGATAATTGTGATTAATGATTTGCCTGTTTTGTGTAACCATGGGAAAAAATAAAGAGATTTAAATGAAGTTATTCAGCTTCTTCAAGCAGGAACTAGCTATAGACCTTGGCACTGCCAACACACTTATCATACAGGATGGAAAGGTAGTCGTGGATGAACCATCAATCATCGCCATCAATCGGTTGACCAAAGAAACCATTGCGGTGGGGACGAAAGCCATGCAGATGCACGAAAAAACCCACGAAGACATCAAAACCATTCGTCCGTTGAAAGATGGTGTGATCGCTGATTTTCAGGCGGCTGAAAATATGATCCAGGGCATGATCAAAATGATCGGAACCAAACGCCGGATGTTTTCCCACCTCAAAATGGTGATATGTATTCCTTCGGGGATCACCGAAGTGGAAAAGAGGGCTGTTTTTGATTCTGCCGACCATGTGGATTCCAAGGAAACATACCTCATTTATGAGCCCATGGCTGCTGCCCTGGGAATTGGACTTGATGTAGAGGAACCCAACGGCAATATGGTTATCGATATTGGAGGTGGCACTACCGAAATTGCCGTCATTGCCCTTTCAGGGATCGTATGTGATCAGTCCATTCGTATCGCCGGGGATGAATTCACCAATGATATCGTCGCTTTTATGCGGCGGCATCACAACATCCTCATCGGGGAGCGTACTGCGGAACAGATAAAGATCAACGTAGGCTCGGCAATGCCTGAACTGGAAAACCCGCCGGAACCCTTTGCCGTGAACGGACGTGACCTGATGACCGGTATCCCGAAGCAGATCATCGTTACTTACAAAGAAATTGCCCAGGCAATAGACAAATCCATTTCCAAAATAGAAGAAGCTGTTTTGAAAGCACTGGAGATGACCCCTCCCGAGCTGGCTTCCGATATTTATAAAACAGGGCTTTACCTGACAGGTGGAGGCGCGTTATTGAGAGGCCTGGCTATCAGGATTTCTCAAAAGACCAAACTACCTGTTCATGTCGCTGAAGATCCATTGAGGGCTGTGGTAAGAGGAACAGGACTTGCCTTAAAAAATACCCACCGGTATTCCTTTTTGATCGACAGACAAAGCAGCTAAAATAAATGAAAAATTTTAAATGGTAGATTAAAAATTTTAAATTTAGCGTTTATAATTTATCATTTTTAATTCTTTATACTACTCTATGAGTAACCTCCTACAGTTTTTCCTGAGATTCGGTGGCCACTTTATGTTTTTTTTGCTGGAGGGGATTTGCTTCTTTATTATCATCCGCTACAATGATTACCAAAACAGGGTGTTTTTCAGTTCTTCCAACACCATCATTGGTTTTGCAGCAAAAAAAGTGGATGATGCCGTCGGGTATGTTCATTTAAATAGAGATATCAAGGCACTGAAAAAGGAAAATGCCGCGCTGAGAAGCCAGCTTGATGCTTCCTTCTATCTTGATAAAGCGGAACGGGACACCTCAGAAACCGCTGACCGCCTGCCACGTTATTCCTTTATTTCAGCCACCATCACCAACCGCGCGATTATTGGAAACAATAACAATGTGGTCATTGACAGAGGTTCCAAACACGGCGTCAAAATGCATATGGGAGTGATCTCCGAAAAAGGAGTAGTTGGCATTGTGACAGGAGTTTCCACCCACTACGCTAAGGTCATGACCATATTACACAGGCAGGCTGCCATCAGTGCCAGCATCAGAAGAAACGGCGTTTTTGGCTCACTGGTCTGGAAAGGAACGGATTACCGGCAACTAAACCTGGAAGCTATCCCTAAGCACGTTAAGATACAAATCGGAGATACCATCCAGACTAGCGGTTATTCAGATATATTTCCAGCGGGTATCATGATCGGTACTATTGGCAGCTTTAACCTAAAAGACGGGAACAATGATTACACCATAATAGTGGATCTTCAGGAAGATTTACTCCGGCTGGAGCATGTTTATGTGGTTGACAATCTTTTTAGGGAAGAATTGGATGAGTTGAATCAGGAAAATAATGAATAATAAATCAATAGGATCCTTAATCTTACTTTTAGTGGTACTGGCACTTGCCCAGGGGCTTATCTTCAAGAGTTTTTCGATGAGCATTGGAGGGTATCGCCATTTTCATATCCTCATCTACCCGCTTTTTATCATCCTGATGCCTTTTGGTACTTCCCGCCCATTACAACTGTTTTTAGCTTTTGCACTTGGGCTTTTTGTAGATATTTTTTACGAATCTCCGGGAATTCATGCAAGTGCAGCAGTTTTTACCGCCTATATAAGACCCCTGATCCTGAACTGGCTTGAACCTCGTGAAGGATATAACATCAATCACGTGCCCACCAAGGATCAATACGGAATTACCTGGTATTTAACTTATTCAGGAATAATGATGATGTTACATCTCTTTTTCTATTTTTCAGTGGATGCATTTACCTATTATTACATCGTTGATATTTTATTGAGAACCCTTTCATCCTTCGTGATCTCAATGGTGTTTGTAATTATGGCTGCTTATATTTTTAACTCAAAGCCTTATTAAACTTTGATAGGAAACCTAAAGGAACGGCAATTTTATATCCAGGCGATGTTCGGGATAGCAGCGGTGGCACTCATCATCAGGGCCTTTTTCCTACAGGTTGTTGATGACACCTACAGTAAAAGGGCTGATGCAGTATCCACAGGGAGCAGAATTCTTTATCCCTCCCGGGGCGGTATTTATGACAGGAACGGGAAACTCCTGGTGAATAATATTCCCATGTTTGATCTTCTGGTCACTTACAACCAGCTGGATCCCAAAATGGATACTTCAAAATTCTGCAAATTACTGGCTATTTCCAAACCGTATTTTGAAAAATCGATCAATAAAGACTGGAAAGATGATCGTTTTAGTAAATCATCCCCTTTTGTATTTTTGACCAATATCTCTCCTGAAATTTACACCCGTTTCCAGGAAAGCATGTATGAATTTCCCGGCTTTTATGTTCAGCAAAGGATTGTCAGAAGTTATCCGTATCCTTTTGGCGCTCATGTATTGGGAAATATCCGGGAGGTTAATGCCAAAGAAGTAAAAGATTCGGCTGATGTATATAAACCGGGGGATTACATTGGCTCGTCTGGTCTTGAAAATCAATACGAATATTATCTCAGGGGACAAAAAGGAGTGCGGAGAATACTCAAAAACAGCATGGGAAGAGAGGTGGCTTCCTACCAGAACGGAGCCCTTGATGTTGTTCCGGTATCCGGCCTTGACATTGCAACGACATTGGACGTCGACCTGCAGGCTTATGCTGAAAAACTTATGCAAAATAAGGCAGGAAGTGTTGTAGCCATAGATCCCAGAACAGGGGAAATTCTGGCTATGGTAAGTGCTCCTTCCTATGATCCCAATATACTTTCCATCGGAAGGAACAGGGGAGCGGCCTTCGATACTTTAAGACTGGACCCCAACAAGCCTTTTATCAACAGGGCTACTTCGGCCCAATATCCCCCGGGGTCTCTTTTTAAATCTGTTGTGGCGCTTGTCGCCATGCAGGAGGGACTGCTCAGCCCCAACAGGACCATTACCTGTAACCAGGGTTATTATTACAACGGTCAGTTACTGACCGGATGCCACAACCACCCCACCTGTACCAGTGTTTCCATGGCCATCCAGCATTCCTGTAATGCTTATTTTGTCACGGTTTACAGGGAAATAATCGACCAGTTCGGTTACCTGACTCCCCAGAAAGGATTGAGCGTTTTTAACAGCTACCTGGATAAATTCGGGCTGGGCCGACGGCTGGGCATAGATTTCCCAGGAGAAAAGAAAGGAAATTATCCTACCGTTGAATACTTTAATAAGGTTTATGAAAATGAAGGCCGGTGGTATTCCATCTGGTTGCGTTCGATGGGTATTGGACAGGGAGAACTACTGATGACCAATATACAAATGGCTAACCTCGCAGCCATTATTGCCAACCGCGGCTACTATTACACCCCTCATTTTGTCAATGAAATTAAGGATGTGGAGGGCAACGTTATTGAGAAAAGGAGTTTTGAAAAGCATGAGGTGGGGGTCGAAAAACAATATTTTGAACCGGTCGTCGAAGGAATGCAGAAGGCCGTTATGGGGGGAACCGCCGTCAACGCTTTCATCTGGGATATTCCCATCTGCGGGAAAACAGGAACAGCCGAAAATACCCAGGGAAGTGGTAAGGATCACTCTATTTTTTTTGCTTTTGCACCCAAAGATAATCCAAAGATCGCCATTGCCGTTTATATTGAAAACAGTGGTTTTGGAGGTACATTTGCAGCACCTATCGCCAGCCTTGTTATCGAAAAATACCTCCGGGGCGAAATCAGCCTCCCGCGAAAATACCTGGAACAGCACATGCTCGATGCCGTTTTACTGGAAAAATAATACACCCGCGAACAATTGTATTTTTCCCTTCGATATTTCCTATCTTTATGCAAAACAACTGCATAAATGATGACTAACCCGTACCCACATTTACTGGCTCCCCTGAATCTGGGATTTACGCAATTGGACAACCGTGTCCTGATGGGGTCCATGCATACCGGATTAGAAGAAGTAAAAGGCGGTTTTAATAAAATGGCCGCTTATTTTGCCGAACGGGCAAAAGGTGGCGTCGGCCTGATCGTAACCGGGGGCATTGCCCCGAACCGGGCCGGATGGGTGGCACCGTTTTCCGCGCGACTGGCTTCCTCCTCCCAGGCACGAAAACACCTTGTCGTCACCAAAGCGGTTCACGATGAAGGCGGGAAAATATGTATGCAGATATTGCACTCCGGCAGATACGGTTACCATCCTCTGGCAGTTTCCCCGTCCGGGATTAAGTCGCCCATTTCACCTTTTAAACCATGGGCATTAAGTGCCCGGGGAGTGGAAAACACCATCAGCGATTTTGTCCGCAGTGCGGTGCTTGCGAAAGAGGCCGGGTATGACGGCGTTGAGATCATGGGCTCTGAAGGTTACTTGATCAACCAGTTTATCGTAAAAAAAACAAACCAGCGAAAAGATAAATGGGGAGGGGATTATGAAAGCCGCATTCAATTTCCATTGGAAATTGTGAGGAGGACGAGACAAGCCGTCGGGGATGATTTTATCATCATTTACCGCCTGTCGATGCTGGATCTTGTTCCAGGAGGTAGTACCTGGGAGGAAGTGGTTTTTCTCGCGAAAGCCATAGAAAAAGCCGGGGCCACTATTATCAATACAGGCATCGGGTGGCACGAGGCACGCGTACCGACTATCGCCACGATGGTCCCAAGAGGCGGATTCAGCTGGGTGACTAAAAAAATGATGGGGGAAGTGAATATTCCACTGATCACCACCAATCGAATCAATACCCCTGAACTGGCTGAAAAAATTCTTGCGGACGGGCATGCCGATATGGTTTCCATGGCCAGGCCCTTTCTTGCCGACCCCGATTTTGTCAATAAAGCTAAAGCCAACAAATCTGAAACCATCAATACCTGCATCGCCTGCAACCAGGCCTGCCTGGATCATGTGTTTAAAAATACCCGGGCAACCTGCCTGGTGAATCCGAGAGCCTGTTACGAAACGGAACTCAATTACTTACCCGCCAAACAGCCGAAAAAGCTGGCGGTGGTCGGCGCTGGACCGGCAGGCCTGACTTTTGCCACCCTGGCCGCTGAACGGGGGCATGTGGTGCATTTGTATGAGGCCGCCTCCGAAATAGGCGGGCAACTCAATCTGGCCAAACAGGTGCCGGGTAAGGAAGAATTCCATGAGACTATTAGATACTTCAATTCACGGATAAAAACCACCAGGGTTCACCTTCATTTAAATACCAGGTTTGAAAAAGCAGTTTATGATCAAATCGGCTTTGATGAAGTCATCCTCGCGACGGGCATTTTGCCGAGGAAAGTGCAGATCGAAGGCATCCACGATAAAAAGGTATGCACTTATATCGATATCCTTTCCGGAAAGGTCGAAGCCGGCTCTCGCGTTGCGATCATCGGGGCGGGCGGCATTGGTTTTGATGTGGCAGAATTTTTGTCGCACGAGGGCGAATCTCCAAGCCTTCATACTGAAGCTTTCATGAAGGAATGGGGCGTGGATATGGATTACAAAACAGGAGGAGCTCTACAGGAAATCCAACAGGAACCATCCCCCAGGCAAATTTGGATGATGCAGCGGTCCAAGGGTAAGGTCGGTGCAGGATTGGGTAAAACCACCGGATGGATCCACCGGGCAGCGCTGAAGCATAAAAATGTAAAAATGATGGCGCAGGTGGTTTATGAACGCATTGATGATGAAGGGTTGCATATTTCAAGTAATGGTAAATCATCCGTTTTGGAAGTGGACACCATTGTCATCTGTGCGGGACAGGTATCTTTTACGGACCTTCATAACCAGCTTGAACATGAAGGCGTAAAAACTCATCTTATTGGCGGTGCTTTTGAGGCCAGGGAGATTGATGCCAAACGGGCCATCCGCCAGGCTGCGGAACTTGCAGCAGAGATTTGATTGAAAATTGTTGATTCAAAAACCAAGATAAATAGCGCGTAACTCATGTCAGCAATAAAATTAACAGAAAAAGAAGAAAAAAGAATCTGGTCATTTCTCGAAGACCAGACCGTATTAAATTTTGCTACCTCAGCTAATGATATTCCCTGGTGCGCCAGTTGCTATTATGCTTTTGATGAAAAAATGAAAACCCTTGTTTTTAAAACAGATAATGACAGCCGCCATATGCAGGAAGCCTTGAACCAGGAGTTTGTCGCCGGCACGGTTTTGCCGGATAAACAGAAAACCGGCGTCGTCAAAGGCATTCAATTCCAGGGTAAAATGGTCACTGAAGATGAATCCATCCTCGAAAGGGCCAAAAAGAAATATTATAAAAAATTTCCTTTCGCCAAAGTAATGGAAGGGGAAATAGCCGTGGTTGAATTGACCCTGGTCAAGTTAACGGATAATAAGCTTGGGTTTGGGAAAAAGTTGCTTTGGGAAAGAGTGTAATTTTTTTCAATAACCAGAGGCGCTCTTTTGGGATTTTATTCAATCAATTCATACAAAGCTTCCACTGCCGCGGTAGCCTTTTTCCGGGCAATGGAATCCCTCGTTTCCTGGCTTCTTAAATCGAAAATGCCAAACTCCCCGTGATGGGTCATGGTGTGCCCAATATTTAGGGTGTCTCCGTTATTCAGTCCGCAATACATATCCAGGAAATAGTTTTTGCTTCCCCTGAAAGTGTCGTCGTAATAAGTGAATTTAAACCATCGGATGGAGTCAAATGGAACGATTTGTTTTTGCTGAGGAATAGGGGTCTGAAAGAAATACAAAACCTGTTTGAATTCGGTGATTTCCATTTGCCGATCCGGTTTATTTAAAACGATCTTGTTATAGGGAACAAAGATGCCTGTAAAAATGAAGTAGAACGCCAACCCCCAAAAAACGCCGGGGATCACGGTACTCAATCGTTTGTCTTTTACGGCATCTGAGGCCTTTAGCTGAAAAAGAGCGAGGATTCCGTAAGTTATGCCGGTAATAATGGCTGTGACGATAAAACCTGTCAGGAACCGGGCCCATAGCGATCCCATGGGCAGGGTCAGGTAAAATTTTTGAAATAGAAAATAATCATTGTGGAACAGGGCAAGGGCGCGTCCGTTGTCATCCGCGATGAGCCAGTCCTTCACCGTATTGAGTAAGAAAATAATAATGTTGACGGCCACAATGATGCCCATAAACTTCAATAGGCAGCCCAAATTACTGCCTGATCCTGTTTTCTTTTCTTCTGTCATACCTTTTGTCCCTTCACGGAAAGGGTTTTAGCTTCAAACAGAGACTATTCGTCTATCAAGGTTTTTGCAAAATTTTTTACACACCTATGATAAATACAACAAATATACAGTATATGATCATAAATTATTCAAAATGAATTAACCATGGGCCCGAAAATTTTCATTACAGGAACAAAATAGCCCCGGAATTCCCTTAAAATCTGTATTCAGGGCTTAAATACTTGTTTTATCCACTCTTTTCCTTTAATTTTAGAACACAATTTTTACGCTTACTGCTTAACATTTTGCTCCCTTAAAGTTCTTTCGACCGATACCCGAACTCAATCACTTTGCTGCTTTTTTCAATCACGGGGTGTGTCCGGTAAACATTAATTTTCGATCCAGGACGAATCGCTGTGAAGTTTTGCCACAATTCTTTCACCTAAAGCAGTCCATATTATGAGAGCCATTCAAAAAAATTCACTGTTTTTTTTGTGCATAGTGCTTTTTCCATTATCCTCTCTTTTCAGCCAGGAAGTAAAAGTCATAAGTGTTATTGGAAAGGGACGAACAACAGGTCATATTGTAACGATCACCGCATCCAATTTTGGGAAAAAACCGATTGCGATCAAACCACAGGTATTTTATATTCCTTCGGATCGAAAATATCAAAGTTACGTGGGAATTATTCCCGGAGGAACCATAATCCAACCCGGGCAAACGGTTTCCATTTATGTTGATGGAACCTGTACCGATCCGCATACGCCTCCAATTACGGAAGGAGAAGATGTGGTTCCTATTGCTTCCTGGGTTCCTGTGGAGGATCCTGGCATTTCGACGTATATTTCAGATCCCCCTGGACCGGGCATTGAACAGGTGCCTCTCCTTACCCAGGATCCTGTGCCGTTATTTGAGCCCTCACAAATTGGCAATATTATTGCCTCAGAGGGATTTACCCAGGAAAATTTTAATCCCCAAAATGAAATAACCTGCACTTTTCCGGGCACTGATATTCCGATGAGCGGGTATATCGATCCGGGGAAAGATCCTGCGACGCTCGCTCCAATGATCGTAAGGGCCGTTATGGTCATCAAGGAGGCGACCATCCGTGTGCAGGAAAATCCTGCTTTTGTCACTCCTTTTTCAAGGGATTCTGTCAGGGAAAACCAGGCATTGGAACAGCAGGCTACCTGGGTATTTATGGGAGCCGCCACCGGCACCGGTTATTCAAAAGAAGATTTTTCAACAGTGGTGTATAACCAGTTTGAGAATAATACAGGAAAATCAGTGGATCAATTGCCAGAAGAACAAAAAGAGAAGGTGGATTCAGGGGTGGATGATTTTTGGGATTCCTTTATGGCAGTAGGCGTTGAGGCTAAAGTGATTAAGGTAAAAACGGAAGAAGAAGAAACCTCTGGAGAAACAGACGTTGTTCCCGAAAAAGAAACCACCCCTGAGGGAGAAACCGGACCTGAAGAGGTGAAAGATGAATCACCCTGTACAGTAGAAGTCGGGTTCCGGGCCAACCCTCCTTACGACCTCGATATGAAAATTGCCGATGAATGGGGGACTCCCGAAGAGCGCCAGTCTATCATCGATACCATCACCAGCCAGATCGGTCGGGATGTTCATTTCAACGGCGACAGTGCTTTTGATGCATACGATATCAGTCATAATCCCACGAGCGCCGTTGCCTTTTGGAAAACCATCAATATCGGGGGATTCGCCTCTGCCTATGCCAATGCCGTTTTCAGGAGAGAAGACGGTAGTTGGGAACGGGTGGGTGGTACAGAATTGCTTTCCGTTTCGGCCAATGGACGAAGTGATTTTACCATGACCTATCATCCCGGGGACCATTGTTCATCCTTTGTGGTCGGTGTCTCCGTGGCAAGGGTGAGGGCCTCTTCACGGGCCTTTGACGCCATGGCCGGGAATGAACTGGGCGAGAACGATCAGGATCAGCTCTATTTTTTAAGAACCACTACTTTTTTTGGAAAGCTGGCCCTCAAATACCTGGTCGAATGTGGTACCGGGAGAACCAGTCAGTCTTTTGGGCAGTATTTGCGGGATGCCATCAAGGATGAAGTGGAGGGTGCTGTTAAGGAAGCCATCATAGAAGAGGTGGAATCCCTGGCCAGGAATTTTCTAAATGATATGCTGGACAAAATGGGGCTGGACGTTAGCATTGAAGACCTTCCGACTTTCGAATTTCCGGATTTTGGAGATTTGTGTGAAGAATTCTTAGGGTTTAATCCGCTGGAACCAGTCGAAGAATATTTTGCTTTTGTTGAAAAAGGCATAGAATCCTTTTTCAATAGCTTTTTCTGGTCCAATACTTATGCCACCGCCAATGGTGCCCTCGTGATCAGAGTTGGATCAAATACAGGCTCGGCAAGGGTGAATACACGGGTTTTATATACCCGCGAAGCGCAGGAGGATACCGACGAGGCCATGTCGGGAACGGGAGAAGATTGTAAGGAGGTTATCGTTTCGGACGTAAAACCCAACTCACTCACCATAACCACCAACGGTTTTTCGGATATGACCGCCCAGGCAGCCAGGGTATTGCTTTTCGGGAACGGGAATGCGAGCGCTTATCTTGAGAGCATGCAGGTGCAGGTGTTGGTCGGGGTTTGTATTTGTCCGGATGGAAAAATACATTTTGAAGTAGTCAGTAACAACGGCTGGTACACCAGAGATCTGAATCCGCTCATTGGGACAGATGCCAATCAGATGGCAGATGATCTCACCAGGTTTTTACAGGGAAAAATAAAATCGAGAGAAATCAATGCGGCGACGTCCAGTGGAACATGGAAAGATACGGTAGAAGGTTACGTTCGGGACTGGGCAGGATCACACCGGTACAACTGGACCAGCTGCGATTAAATTCAGATGCTTTGGAAAGGGAAATTATTGTGGATCGCTCACCAACCAACCGTTTTAAAATGAGACTATTTTACCTGACAATACTCTTTTATTTCATTGGCTTTTCCTACTTAAATGGCCAGTTTATATCCTCAAATACAGGCTTTATCGGCATGGCTCCAAATAAGAATTGGATGGCGGAGGGTACCAACAGATCAGATACCATTCCCCCTCCCTGGGATCATATTTATCTAACAGGGGCCATGGCAAAGATCGTTTATTGGGAGTATCCACAGCATAAATTCCCATGGCTTCCCGTGGGGGGCGCAGTGACCGCCGGCGGGGTGATCACTTATTTTCTGCTGAGGGAAAAACCCACTACTACTCCCCAACTTTCAGTCACCGATGATTTTATAGACATTTCCTGTGACGGAAGCGGGGCGATCGATGTATTGTTAAATGATTCCGGGGAAGGCATTTCCATACAATCGGTCTCTCTCGTTACGGTTGCAGAAGTTACGTTTAATGCCTCTACTGTATTTGTTGATCATTTAACCACTACTTCAGGTTTTGAAATTCAGGTTACAGTGACTGATAAGTTTGGACAGACGGCCACCAGTACCCTTATGATCCAGGTGACTACGCCTGTGATCCAGGCTGTGGATGATGTTTTTGAAACGCCTTTTGGGCAGCCACTTGCAGCAAATATTCTGACGGATGATGTGGGGCAAAATATTACCGTTACAAATTACAGTCAGCCTGATGGTGGAACGGTAGTGGTGGAGGCAAACGGAACATTTTCGTTCACTCCTACCGAGGGGTTTCAAGGCATTACCACTTTTGGTTATACAATTTCGGGACCGTGTGACCAAACGTCAATGGGAATAGTAACGATAACAGTGTTACCCCCCGGATGCGATTTTACGGTTACTACCAGCACCACTCCCGCCCATTGCGGCGAAGCCGATGGCACCGCGACGATCACGGTCGACCCGGCGGGAGCTTACTCATATGCATGGTCGAATGGTGCGAGTGGTGCGATAGAAAACCTTGAGCCGGGCACTTATATCGTCACGGTGACGAGCGCGGATGGCTTTTGCATGCAAACCTACACGCTGACCATAGCCGAACTTCCGGCTCAGATGGAAGCGACGTTTGAAACGACCCCATCGAATTGCGGACTGGACAACGGGGCCATTAACACGAGTATACTACCGGAAGGGGCGTATGATTATGAGTGGTCGAATGGCAGTATGACTCAAAACCTGCAGAACCTTAGCGCGGGAAGTTATTCCCTGACCCTGACGAATACTTCCGGTTGTACGGGCGTTTTTTCAGCCAGTGTAGGAATGATCGCAAACAGTTATCTGGAAAACATTACGACCAGCCCGGGCAACTGTGAGGGCGGTGGGGAGATCAGCCTCACCCTTTCCACCCCCGGCACCGGTATGATCGTGGTGGAAGTGACGGGTCCGGAAGGGCTGACAGCCCTTTCGCTTTCGCCGGGCCCCCACGACCTGTCGTCGTCGTTGAACATTCCGTCCGGGGATTATTCCTTCACAATATACGATGAGCAGGCGGGTCCTGATTGCAGCGAAACGGCAACGGCGACCGTGGCAGACAACACCCAGGAGATCCTGGCTGTGGATGATGATTATCAAACGCCATACGGAACCCCCTTCACCGCAAATGTGCTGACAAACGATAGCGGAGAAAACCTCAGTGTTTCGGGTTTTACCCAACCTGACGGAGGGATGGTTTCGATAACGGAGCAGGGAGACTTGTCCTTTGTGCCGGAAGAAGGTTTTTCAGGCCAAGCCACATTCAATTATACCTTATCGGGTATTTGTGACCAAACAGTTATGGGAACGGTAACGATAACAGTGTTACCTCCCGGTTGCGATTTTACAGTTACTCCTGGCACCACTCCCGCCCATTGCGGCGAAGCCGATGGCACAGCGACGATCACGGTCGATCCGGCGGGGGCTTACACTTATATGTGGTCGAATGGCGGGAGTAGTGCTTCCGAAACCCTTGGTTCGGGCACTTATACAGTCACAGTCACGAGCCCGGATGGATTTTGCATGCAAACCTTTTCGATTACGGTGGAAGAACTGCCGGCTCCCATCGAAGCTTCCTTTGAAACGATACCCTCCAATTGTGGGCTGGAAAACGGAATCATCGCTACCAGTGTACTGCCGGAAGGCAGTTATGAGTTCGTTTGGTCAGAAGGGAGTACTACCCAAAATGTTCAAAACCTGGCTGTGGGGGATTATTCCGTGACCCTGACAAATGAACAAGGCTGTACAGCTACCTTTTCGACCACCGTTGGTCAAATCGACAATACCTACCTTGAAAGCCTGAGCACAAGCCCGGGCAATTGCGAGGGAGGAGGCCATATCAACCTCACATTATCTACGCCGGGAACCGGTATGATCGCCGTTGAAATCACGGCGCCGGAAGGAACCACCCAGCTTTCCCTTTCTCCGGGTTCTTATGATCTTTCTTCCTTCATGAATATTCCTTCCGGGGATTATTCCATTACCCTGTTTGACGAACAGGCGGGGCCAGATTGTAGTGAAACCGTGGAGACGACGGTGCCGGACAATACCCAGACCATTACCGCCACGGATGACACCTACCAAACGGCTTATGGAACGCCGTTGAGTGCGAATGTGCTGACAAACGATATCGGGGAAAACCTCAGTGTTACGGGTTTTACCCAACCTGACGGAGGAATGGTTTCGATAACGGAGCAGGGATTGCTCACCTTTGTCCCTTTGGAATCTTTTTCGGGGATAACGATTTTTTCTTATACGCTAACCGGCATGTGTGGTCAAACGACCACGGGGATTGTTACGATAACCGTTTTGCCACCAGATTGTAATTTTATGGTGAGTACAACAACCACGCCTGCCCATTGCGGGGAGACGGATGGCATGGCGACGCTTACTGTCGATCCGTCGGGGGCTTACACGTATATGTGGTCGAATGGCGGGAGTAGTGCTTCCGAAACCCTTGGTTCGGGCACTTATACAGTCACAGTCACGAGCCCGGATGGATTTTGCATGCAAACCTTTTCGATTACGGTGGAAGAACTGCCGGCTCCCATCGAAGCTTCCTTTGAAACGACACCCGCCAATTGTGGGCTGGAAAACGGAATCATCGCTACCAGTGTACTGCCGGAAGGCAGTTATGAGTTCGTTTGGTCAGAAGGGAGTACTACCCAAAATGTTCAAAACCTTGCTGCCGGGGATTATTCCGTGACCCTGACGAATGAACAAGGCTGTACGGCTACCTTTTCGACCACCGTTGGTCAAATCGACAATACCTACCTTGAAAGCCTGAGCACAAGCCCGGGCAATTGCGAGGGAGGAGGCCATATCAACCTCACATTATCTACGCCGGGAACCGGTATGATCGCCGTTGAAATCACGGCGCCGGAAGGAACCACCGAGCTTTCCCTTTCTCCGGGTTCTTATGATCTTTCTTCCTTCATGAATATTCCTTCCGGGGATTATTCCATTACCCTGTTTGACGAACAGGCGGGGCCAGATTGTAGTGAAACCGTGGAGACGACGGTGCCGGACAATACCCAGACCATTACCGCCACGGATGACACCTACCAAACGGCTTATGGAACGCCGTTGAGTGCGAATGTGCTGACAAACGATATCGGGGAAAACCTCAGTGTTACGGGTTTTTCCCAACCGGACGGAGGAATGGTTTCGATAACGGAGCAGGGATTGATGACCTTTGTTCCTTTGGAATCTTTTTCGGGAATAACGATTTTTTCTTATACGCTAACCGGCATGTGTGGTCAAACGACCACGGGGATTGTTACGATAAGCGTTTTGCCACCAGATTGCAATTTTATGGTGAGTACTACAACTACGTCTGCCCATTGCGGCGAGGCGGATGGCACGGCCACCCTTACTGTCGATCCGGCGGGGGCTTACACGTATATGTGGTCGAATGGCGGGAGTAGTGCTTCCGAAACCCTTGGTTCGGGCACTTATACGGTGACGGTAACCAGCCCCGATGGATTTTGTGTACAGGAAATCAACCTGACCGTTGATGAATTGCCGCCCCTTTTCGATGCGACTTTTGAGACCGTAGCGGCCAGTTGTGGGGTGGCCGATGGCATGGCAACAATATCGGTTCAGCCCGATGGCATGTATGATATATTATGGTCTAATGGTAATGTTGGAGCGATAGCTGAAAATCTTTCAGAGGGAACCTATTCAACTACTGTCAGCGATGAGAACGGGTGTATGAAAACCTATGAGGTGTCCGTGGCGGCCGATCCGGCAGCATACGTTTTTACTGCCAGCTCTATCCCGGGAAATTGTCTTGGGGAAGGAGCCGGAATTATGGTGATTCTTCAAACGCCGGGGGTGGGTCCGATGCAGATTGAAGCAACAGGCCCTTCAGGAACTTTTATGATTATGGTGCCTCCGGGAACAGTGAACCTTCAGGATCATTTCACTGTAATTCCTGGCGACTGGCAGTTAACGGTTATCGATCAAAGTATTGGGGGCGATTGCCAGGAACAGATCCTGGTGACGGTGGGTGACAATACGACTTTTAACCTGGCCGATGACGCTTTTCAATCCTTCTGTGGCCAGGTGTTATCAGGGAATTTGATCGATAACGATGATGGAACCCAATTATCGGTTACTGATTTTACCGCTCCCGGGTCTGGCCAGTTGGAAGTAACGGCAGAGGGCGATTTCACCTTTGAACCCGCAGTGGGTTTTACGGGTCAGATTTCTTTTGAATACACGGCGGAGGATGCCTGCGGAAACACAGGAACGGCTATGGCTATATTGGAAATTTTGGCAGGGCCTTGTACATTTGAAGCTACTTTTGTTACCACTTCCGCGGATTGCGGGGTAGCAAACGGTTCCATAGAGGTTTCCGTTAATGAACCGGGATCTTTTACTTATGAATGGAGCAACGGGGATTCGGGGCCTGTACTTTCTCTCGTGGCCGCGGGAACCTATGAAGTGACCATTACTCATCCCAATGGCTGTTGTATTCAAACGTTTTCCGTTGACCTGGATCAAAACCCGGCCATGTTCGTAAGTAATGTTGTCGTTACACAGCCACAATGCGGTCTGGGCGCAGAAATACAATTTGACTTTTCATCCGTCAGTCCGGGGCCATGGTCCATGGATGTAATTCATCCGGGGGGAGAAATGATCTTTTCCATTGTGCCGGGCACCATTCAGCTGTCGCCCCTCCTTGTGCTGGCGGAAGGAATGTATAGTGTTACCGTAATCGATGAATCGGCAGGCGTGGATTGTACCGATGGTTTTGAAGCGGTCATTCAAAGCTCCAGTGCATTGGAAATAGCATTGGATGGGATTGTTCCGCCCTCCGGTCCCACGGCTGATGACGGAATGATAATCATTGCGGTTTCTTCTCCCACCAACTCCCCTTATACCATAATGGTTAATGAAGTATTTTGGGGAGTGACTTCTCAATTGCTGGTTTCCATGGATGGATTTGGTGTGGGATTTTACAATATCCAGTTTGTGGATTCGAATGGTTGTTTATCGAATGTGCTTTCGGTAGAAGTGCCTGTTTCGGGCGAAATACAAATGAGTGTAAGTATGACGAATAGCCAAAATCATCAGATGCGTCCTGAATTTCCGGCACCCCCCTCCTATTTTGGCCCCGCAGTGTATGTGGCGATTCCTTACCGGGTTTTTAACCTAAAAAATGAATTTCGGGTAGGGTTTGTTACCCGTTGGCAACCTGAACAATCGTTTTTGCCATTAGGTGTGCGGATGGAACATTTTTCCGAACTGATCAGATGGCAAAAAAAGCAATGGACGCTTTCGGTTTATCCCGGCGTTCATATTGATTTTAATGGAGAAATAATCCATCCGGGATGGAATCTAAACAGTAAAGTTAGTTGGGGTAATCATAAATTGGGAAGACTGGATATGAATCTTGGGGTCAGGAGTAATCTTTTTTTGGAACAATTAAATATAGACTTTGGGGTTTCCGTTCCGTTAAAGCCTATGAACCATTGGATTGTGCTAAGAAACATCCTGAACCACTAACGGTAAGCCCATTCTGCCCATATCATTGAAGAATCGTTCAGGTTCCACAACATTGGACTGGAACCACAGACCGGGTTTACGTATGGCTCCGTCAAGGTATTGTAAAAGACAGGCCACTACAGGCACTGCCGTTAAAACATATTCATCTTCATGGGTAAGCGACAGTTGAATATGTTTCGGCTTCCCTTCCTTCAAACCGCTGCAATCAGCAACCAGTTTGACTCCATAGGGCGGTTTGCCGAATTTCAATCCAAACTGAAACAGTTTGATAAATGGATCTGCGAATCTTTCCGGGAAGATTTTGATTCCAAACATAATGACCGGTAACAAAAGGTAATCCAGGATCGGGTTGAAACCGCTGACATAAAACCCGGTTTCTTTCAACTCTGGAATTTCTTCCGGCAATGACCTTAGTTCTTCCAGAAACATCGGGGCACAATACAGCTTGCCAAGTGGTGGTCCGAAATCAAAACCAGGGGGCATGGCGAAGTAGCTCATCTTTTTCCAGCGGCCGTTTTTCAAAAACAGCATTTGGTAGTATTTAAATTCGTCCACCAATTCATCCAGGGTACCTTCAGATGCATCTATAGCTGCCCAGTCCACTTTTAATCCTCCATAAACATTGGCTTTTTCAAGGCTGTCAAACATCCCTGCAGCATACCTTAACAGTGCAGCAGGAACGCCGGGATGAAAACCCCCGTCAGTAATGAAACAATGACCGGAAGCTTCAATCTTATCTTTAAGGGAGAATAAAACATCCAGTTTGACTGGTGACGAAAGTTGCAGATCGAAATAATCAATGCCGGCATTCAGTACTTCTTCCACAACCAATTGGGTATGCTTCATAGTACCGGAAGCCATCACTACAAGACTGGCTTTTGACAGGGCATCACGGAAGATTTGTCGGTCTGCAACATCGACTTGCACCGGCGACGTTCTTTGCCCCGGGAACAATTGATTTAATTCGTCCGCTGCCTTTTGTGCCTTTTCGAAATGCCTCCCGGCAATAATAATGGCAACATCATGAGTTTCCTGCAGCAAGTATTTTGAGATAAGAAAACCGGCATTGCCGTAACCGCCAAGGATGAGGATGCTTTTTTTCATGATAAATAAATTTAGCGGTGGGAAGACTGTTCAAAGGTCTATTCATCAATTATGGCGTTGCACAAATATACAACTTATGATACAGAAAAATCGCAACAGGGGGTTCTTTATGGTTTAAACGTCGAAGTCAGAATAGTTTAACAACGGCACCTTACTGGACTTAAGTGGCCAGAAAAAAATATTGAGCGTAAACTTATCCGAACCTATCTGGTTTTACAAAAAAGGTAATAAAACAATAATTAAATAAGTTGCTCCTATTAAGGGGCTGACTCCACTTAAAATGCTATGTAAAAAACCAAACGTTCTTTCAAAAAAATTGATATCTTCGAGAAATAGCGAACGTCATATTCTGGATTCCAAATATTGGAAGTCTATGACGGAATTTACCACAACCCTTTCCGCCAAGGAAGAGCGCATACTATTATTTTTGTAAAAGACTAAAGACAGCAAGGGAGTTGCTACGCTGAAAATTAAAAAAACATGAGTTCATCCCGAATTTCATCTAATCAGATTAAATTCGGGATGAACTGTGTTCATCTCCAAATTTTTTTCGGAAAATCAGAAAATTTTATTTGGCAAAATAATGTTTTAGTCTGTATTCCGGATCAAATTTTTGTCCAGTTATAGCTATAGTGAAAGCGATTTTCAGCAACTTATTGGCCACCGCAATCATGGCTACTTTAAATGGTTTTTTCTTTGCAATATAGAGTCTTTCAAATAGTTCCTTACATACAGGGTTAAACCTTTTGGCACTTAAAGCACATTCATAAAGTAACTTTCGAAGATAGGATGACCCTAACTTGCAGATGTGTGAAGCTCCCTTAACACTTACTCCTGACTCGTATGTCCGAGGAGCTAACCCCACATAGGCTATCAAAGCTTTATATGATCCAAACTTGGTAAAGCCTCCAGTTATTAGGATTAAGGTGGCTACCGTTTTGGGACCTAAACCGGGAATTGATCGTAAAGAAGCCTCTAATTCTTTGTAATGTTCTTTAATGCTATTATTGATAAGGCATTGTATTTCTTGTAAATGTTTCTCTAATTTTACTATTTGGCACTTTATTATTTCAAGGGCTTCTTTACTGGGGTCTGGTACAAGTTCAAAGTTTTTTTGTTGATTGATTAATGCCGTCTTTTGTTTTGTTAATTGTGCAGAAACTGTCATTAACTGTTGAAGTTGTCTTAAATGTGTCGGTGGAGCTGTCCAACTTTCAGGCTTAAATACTTGGCCATACTGGGCAATAACATAAGCATCTACCCTATCTGTTTTTGCCCTCTTGAGATTCAATCGAGAAAAATACTTTACACGCAAAGGGTTGACTACACTAACACGTTTATCATGCTCAACTAAATATAATGCCAACCCTACATGATAAGATCCCGTTGCTTCTATTATGCATAAGTCCTGATCACTAAGGTTTTTAGCAAACTTTTGCCAACCTTGAGCATCATTATTAAAACGGCTTTCTTCTAATAGAGCCCCTTGTGATAAAACGCAGACATCAAAACTATCTTTTGATATGTCAATTCCTACAAAACGATCAGATTGTTTCATACTAAATCGGTAAATTTGTGTTGATAAAATAACTTCTGTTATGCCTCATCTATCTTACTCAGGCTTTTTGCCTAACAAACTGTCCGAGGTGAAACAGAGAAAAGGAAGCGGGACTGGCTATCCCGAACTGTCTTAATGACAAATGACTCATTATAGTCTTATGCCGCTTCCTTATTTTTTCATTTCAAATTTACCAAATTTAATTTCCTGCCCCTAAGGTAAGATGACTCTTTTACAAAAGAAATAAACCGCAAAACCTGCCTTCCGTCGCGGCAGCAGGCAAGGTTTAAAACAAGTAACCGCAAAATTTAGAAGTGTTTGGGTCGTGGGTTAGGTGTTTTGCGACAAAAAATGACTTTTTCCCAAAACCCAAACCTTTTGCCCACTCACTTTTACACCTGCCTTCCTGCGTCAGCAGGCAGGTTTTAAATTCCTTGTTTTACATTTTACATTTAAAAAATACTTCAAATAATCAAAAAATTTCTATTTCAGACAGTTTTTGAAAATTCGGGATGGCTCATGTTAATCTTTTATCGGAAAAAAGTTATCATTTCCCTTTCACAAATCGCTTGCTGATCAGCGTGTCACCATACCATATATTCAGCTGATACATCCCGGCGGGCATCCCGATTTTCTGAAGGTCCAGGTTCAGACCCAAAAGGTCATCTTCGATGGCTTCAAAGTAAAACCGTTTGCCGTTGATGTCCACGATCTCGAGGATCATTTCCCGTCCGCTGACCTGGTTGAAACCGATGTTCAGGAATTCATCCGCAGGGTTAGGATACAGGTTAAAATCAAAAGGTTTTACACCTTCCGCGCTGATATCGGTTACCTCCTGAACAGGTGCGCTTAAGCCTTCATTAATGCTGCCGGTTACCGAAACATGGTTGAATACCGCCGTTGTAGCAGCGTTGGCATTATAGCTGTCCGTGAACAAGCCGACGTAAACGCAGTCGTCCATGGCGATATTCGACTGGAAAGCAAAAAACCAGTTCACCCCATTCGGAGAAGTGTATCCCACAAAACTGTTTCCCGTCCTTACCAGTCTCAGCCAGTGGTGACCGATCCTGAATAATTGTTTACTGATAGCATATCCGCCGGTCGTGGTTCTTACGACCCTGTGGACGAAGGACCCCAACTGAGTTTTGAGCTGGGCTGCTTTCGAATAAGTGTCCAGCGTTTCACGGATTTCAATACCGGCCCAACCAGGATTGACTATACTTTCTATATGGGCGATGATCTCTACATTTCCGCATATTTCCTGGAAAGCAGAATGCTGAATATCATTTAACGGTGTGGGATATCCTGAGCTGCTGACCGTGAAATTTCCTCCACAGGGTGTGTAGGAAGCATCCCCGTTGGCTAGCCCGATGTCTTCATGGGCCCAGTTTGTCGGCAGCCCCGTTCCTTCCACAACACTGACCGTTGCCGTGCATTGATCCGAATTGCCGCTGCTGTCGAAAACGGTAAGGGTAACGGTATTGTTTCCAACATCGTCACAATCAAATGCTTCATTATCTAACGTCATATCCGTTATAAAGCAATTGTCTGATGAATTGTTGTCGATCTCCTCAGGGGTAATGACCGCTGATCCTTCAGGGTCAAGTGCAATGGTAATATTCTGGCAGGAGGCCTGCGGTGGAATTTTATCTATTACGCTTACGTTGGCAGTACAGGCATTGGTATTACCATTGACATCCGTAACTGTGAGGGTAACGGTATTGTCGCCGAGGTCATCACAGCCAAAAGTATTTGGAAAGACAGAAACCTCCTCAACACCACAAGCGTCGTTGGAACCATTGTTTATCTGGAACACATAGAGGGAACCTGAACCCTGGCTGTTTAATTTTACCTCTCCGTTGTGACAAAGTGCATTGGGCGCTACATTGTCTTCAACGGTGACGGTGGCGGTGCAGGTGTTCACATTTCCATTCACATCTTCAACAATCAATGTGACCATATTGGTTCCTACATTTGAACAGTCAAAGCCCGTTGTAGAAGCCGAAAGCCCTGCAATACCACAGGCATCACTGGATCCGTTATCGATATCGCCGGTAGAAATAGACCCGTTTCCGTTGGCATCGAGTTGCACGACAGGATTTCTGCAAAGAGCCTGTGGAGGGACGCCGTCTTTAACCACAACAGTCGCCATACAATGGGTTTTATTGTCGTTGTTATCGATAACCGTTAGGGTTACTGTATTTGTCCCGACATGGCTACAATCAAAGGCGGTTTGCGAAAGCAACAAACCTCCGATGCCACAGGCATCATTGGAGCCATTGTTGATATCCGCGGCTGTAATGGAGCCATTACCTGAATCATCAAGTTGCACGGTAGTATTCTGACAAAGAGCCTGTGGAGCTACATTGTCTTCAATAGTTACTGTTGCAGTACAGGTACTTATGTTAGTATTGTTATCGGTAACCGTTAAGGTAACAGTGTTTTCGCCGACATGGGTGCAATCGAATGTCGTTTGAGAAAGGGACAAACTGGCGATGCCGCATGCATCATTAGAGCCATTATTTATGTCATTTGTTGTTATCGAACCGATCCCTAAAGCTCCGAGTTGTATGGTCGCATTCTGGCAAAGGGCAATTGGCGCTTCATCATCCACCACCGTAATGGTGAAAGAACAGGGCATTCCTTCGTTCTCATTTCCATCGGTTGGCGTAATGGTTGCGGTATATTCCCCGACAGGAAGATTGATTGCCGACCCCCAGCTACTCTGGTACAGCGCGCGCGTATAATCTCTTAGAACATCACCATTAGCGTTCACCACATATTCATTGGCCAATATGGTGGAACCGCAGTTATCACTCAGACTATAGAACATTTCATAACTCACCGAACAATCCTCTGAATTATCTTCTGAGATAGTCAGGGTAACATTACCATTAAGGCCACAACTGACAACCGGTGCGATATTGTCTGTCACGGTTATGGTTGCACTGCATGTCGCCGTTTGATCGGTTTGGTCGGTCACGGTAACCATGACACTATGGACACCCACATCCGAACAGCCATAACTCAACAGGCTGGCATTATCAACGGTGAAGTCAAGAACGCCACATCCGTCAGAACCCGCGTCGAGTGCTGCCACCGACAAGCTAGCATTTCCGGAAGCATTAAGGGTTACCGTTTGGTTCTGACAACTGGCAACGACCGGCGTGGGTATTTCCTGTAATTCATAAGCTCCCATATCTACATTGCCGTTGTTGTAGAAGCGGGGATTACCGTCGAGGTCTTCCGTCGTGGTATTTGCAGAAGAACCGAAGGCACCATCACCCGTGTCAATGGCGGGGGAGCAGACCTGAAGGCGGAAGTTACCATTGGCAGGATCTACAAAGAGAGGGTCTTCGTTCAGGTTGCCAGTGCCCGGGTAACCACCTTGTATGATAGAATAGCTCACGTTGGCAACATTGCTGAGACTTCCCAAATTACTAATACTTCCGCCATTATTCCAAACAATACAATTGATAAGGGTTGGTTGGGCATCCACATTTTTTATCGCCAGTCCACTATTGCCGGTAAAAGAACAATTCTGAAAACGAGCGGAGGCAATATCATTAAAAACCTCTCCCCCCGGATTGGCAAGGTCGTTTGCGAAAAGACAATTGATAAAAGTCGGTGTGCATGGATTGCTGTTAAAAACACCGCTGCCAAAGGATGAAGACTGGTTGGCAGAAAAAATACAGTTGATGACCAGCGGAGACGATAATGAGTTATACATGCCTCCTCCTCTACTATCCTGAATACTGCCGTTCGCATTACCCCCGCTGATGGTAAAACCGTTGAGGATGGCAGTATTGTCAAGACCGTTATAATTGTTAGAAATGACGTGGTAACTGTTGTCTGTTTCGTCATTCACTGTACCGATATCACCACTCAGGATGGTTTCATATGTTGCCAAGTCTCTTTCCGAAAGTTGCGTTTCGGTGCCGTTAAAACCGCCGTAAATGGCCACTCCGTTTAACATGGAAAAAGAAATGCTTCGGTCATTACCGGAAGTAGGATGATAGGTGCCGGCAGCAACCCAGATCCCGGAAATATTGGAACAAGCGTTAGCCTGTACCAGGGCGTCCTGCAGGTCCGTGAAAGCATCGGTCCAGTTTTGACCATTATTTATACCGGTGGCATTGACATTTACATAAATGATCCCGCTGGCAAAACAGGTACAAATGTCCACAACTGCCTGATATTCATAAACACCCATGTCTATTATGTCATTATTGTAGACCCGGGAATTTCCATCAAAATCGTTGGTGATGCCAGCCGGGAGGGCATTATTATTTCCGGCATTGATGGCAGGTGAACAGTTTTGGAGATGAAAATCATGGCTTGCCGGGTGGATAAACAACGGGTCGGTGTCCAGGTTCCCGGCACCTGAAAAGCCCCCTTCAATGATCGAATGATCCACTATCGGGTTTCCCGAAATAACGCCGTCATTACCCCAAATGATACTGTTCGAAATTTGCGGAGTGATTCCGGAATTATCAATACAAACCGGATTTTCGTTTCCGGAATGATTATCATAAAAAACACAATTGGTCATTACGGTACCGGCATTTATGTTGGCCATTGCTCCGGCACCCTGGGTACTGTTATTGTTGTAAAAAATGCAATTGACGAAAACCGGGGGAGCAGAATTGGAATGATTATAAACGGCTCCTCCGGATAAGTTACCCTGGTTATTCCTGAAAACACAATTGACTATCCTCGGTGAACTGCCTGCGTTGTGTATCCCACCGCCATGCCCGGTATCCAGGGAGCTGCCATTGGCATTACCGTCCTGAATGATGAATCCGTCAAGGATGGCAGTCTGGTCAATCGCGTAGGCACCATTGAAGATCACATTGTAGCTGTTGTCACTATTATCTCCCGTTATGCCTATGTCCCCACTCAGGATGGTTTCGTTGGTTACCCAGTCGCGTTCGGAAAGAGAAGTTTCTGTTCCGTTAAAACCGCCATAGATGGCAATTCCACGCTTTAGGCTAAACGATTTCAACCTGTTTGTGCCATTGGCAGGCTTATAGGTTCCTGCTGCCACCCAGATCTCGGTCACCTGATTACACGTATTTACGTAAGTAAAGGCATCATTGAGGTCGGTAAAGGCATTTGTCCACGAATGGCCGGAATTGTTTCCGGTAGCTTGTGGATTTACGAACAAAATATCTCCCGGGCCGGTAGTTCCTTCTACCCAGTTGGAACTGTTGCCATTTAATGCAAAATTATGGAGAACTCCTGGGGCATTGGCCATTTTCAGGTTTTGTGCCAGCTCAACCCCGGTATTGTTCCCATTGACGATACCGTGGTCAAAGTCGAACCAGTTTGCTAAAACAATAGGAAATGTATTGGAACCGTCGCACATGATCTGTTCAATAAACCCATCCAACGCAAATGACCAGATCCCCACCTCGTCAATGGTACCATTCATGAATTCTGAATTGCCCCCAAATGAGCCCAGGAAAAATCCGCTATTGAAGGCAGGCAGCGGTGTGTCGGAGGAATTGCGCTGATCCACCAGTTGGCCATCGAGATATGACTTGAAACCATTTACCGTATTGCGCTGCCAGGTGAAGGCCATGTGATGCCAGTTGCCGTCATCAAAGCCGTTACCTGCCAGCACACCAATGGTGCCACCGTCATTCGACAGTATGTGCATACTGTTGTTCCAGGCGGCTACGATAAAATCGCTACCATTTTGCATACGCACTGCTGATTGGCCGTTGGTGCCTTTGAACCAGTAAGCAACCGTAATGGCATCCCCCCCGGGGAAGAAGGTATTGTCTCCGCAGTTATCAAATACCTCGACATAATCATCAGTACCGTCAAAGCTCAGTCCGTTTTGTGTGGTTAAGGGAGGAATGTCATTGACAGGATCAATGGTAATGTCCTGATATTCATAAGCGCCCATATCTACAATGCCGTTGTCATAAAAGCGAGGGTTTCCATCCAGATCGGTGGTGATGCCAGCGGGAAAAGGGTTGTTGTTTCCGGCATCGATCGCAGGTGAACAGGGACTAAGGCGAAGGTTTCCACTCAAAAGAGGATCGGGAGCCGAAGGGTTGAAATTTTCTATAAAAAGCGGATCTGAGCCGAAAATATTGCCTGATCCAAAATTAAGATTTGCACCATAGGAGGTTTGCTGCAACTGCAACAATGTGCCCGATATAGTGACATAAGGGGTGTTTTGCCCGTTTTCAATATCTGCCCCCGGAACCTGTGATGAACCACCTTTTGTATTTTCCCAGAAAATACAATTTGAAACAGTAACATTATTTGTAAATGAAAAACTCATTAATCCCCCGCCAGATTGTGATGCAGAATTTGCCGTAAAAGTACAATTCGTTATTTGCTCATGGCTATTGATATAACTGGCAATTGCTGCTCCCGCAACAGCAGAGTTTCCTTTAAAAATACAATTGACAATTGGAGAACTACAATGATTGTTAAACAAAGCACCACCATAAACGGCCGCCGAATTTCCTGTAAATTCGCAATTTATTATCTCTGGTGAACCACCAATGGTATATATACCTGCACCGAATGAATTTGTAGCCACATTGTTGTAGAATCTGCAATTAATGATAGCCGGTGTGGCATTACTATTGTAAATACCCCCTCCGTCGAGAGCTGAGTTTTCTTTAAAGGTGCAATTCATGATTTTGGGGGAAACCCATGAATTAAACAAGCCACCACCGGCGTTATTATTGAGGTAATCCTGATTGGCGTTTCCGGCAGTAACAGTAAAGCCATCCAGGATAGCACTGTTATTCAACCCATTGTTTTCATTCTTAATCACGTTGAAACTGTTATCAGAATTATTCCCCTGGATTCCAATGTCCCCACTAAGCATGGTTAAATTTGACACCCAGTTTCTTTCCGAAAGTTGTGTTTCCATTCCGTTGAATCCACCGTAAATGGCCACGCCGGTAACCATAGAGAATGAGATACTCCGATCCGTGCCGCTGGTGGGTTTATAGGTGCCCGCTGCGACCCATATCTCGGTTACATTGGGGCAGTTGCCAGCCAGGGCAAGAGCATCCTGCAAGTCGTTGAATGCATCGGTCCAGGAGGTACCATCGTTATTGCCGGAGGCATCATCGTTGACATAAATGATGTTGGTGGCAGGGCAGCAGTTGATTCCATCATCAACCTGATTATTGCAGTTGTTATCAAGGTTGTCACATATTTCGGCAGTACCGGGGTTGACATTTGGATTATTATCATCACAATCAGTGTTATTGGCCACAAAACCCGCAGGAGCACTACAGGCCTGCTGGCTGATATTCGGATCGCCGTAGCTATCGCCGTCCATGTCGCGATAGAAGGTATTGAGCACACCTTCATCGGTCTGGTTGTTACAGTTGTTATCGAGGTTGTCGCATATTTCCGTGGCCCCGGGGTTGATTCCCGAATGGCCGTCATTACAATCTCCACCACCGACCAGACCGGTATAGCGGTAACCTGTACCGGGAGAAGTACACTGGACCATAGGACTGCCCGTGTAATAGTTGTCGTTATCGGCATCGAGGTACCAGACAGTATTGGGATTGATCGCTCCGTTGTTGTCGTCGCAATCGCTGTTGTTGGTAACATAACCAACAGGTAGGCTGCAAGCCAGTAGGGTATTCCCCGGATTACCGAAGCCATCATTATCAGCATCGCGGTAATAGGTAAGGTTCAGACCTTCATTAACCTGATTGTTGCAGTTGTTATCGAGATTGTCACATATTTCGGCGGCCCCGGGGTTGACTGCAGGATTGCTGTCGTTACAATCTCCGCCGCCGATCAGCCCGGCATAACGGTAAAATGTACCGGGAGAGGCGCATTGTGTGATACCTGTACCCGTGTAATAGCCATCATTGTCGGCATCGAGGTACCAGACAGTATTGGGATTGATGCCTGGGTTATTGTCATCACAATCGTCACAATCGTTGAAACCATCCATATCCCCGTCATCGGCACCGAACGTCAGCGAATAAGTCAGGGAGCCGTTGGAAGCTCCGCTGAAATATATGGTCGCGGAGTACGTGCCGGGGCCGGGAGCTGTGATGTTGGTTAGCTGACAGGTAGAGCAGCTGAAGGTGAGCCCGGCCCCGGACCACGACCAGGTGCAGGGGTTGTCTTCCGGACAGATAATGCCATTCGGTCCTACATTTGTCATTTGTAAAGTGGTAGAGCAGAGCGGAATACTGAGTTGCGCAAAGCTTTTTACAGCAAAGCCGGAAGAAAAAATAAGGAAGAAAAAAAATAAGGCTTGAAATTGTTTTTTTAAATGGAAATAGGCACTGAACATGAGGAATAGGTTTATTAAAAAATTATGATTTTCAATTCCCTGTAAAGGTCAGCGTGTGGCCGCAAAAGGCCGTTCATTTTCCATTCAAGAAGGTGGACTTTCCATTCAAAGGCCCTGTTTGTTCACAAATTGCTGGGGGGAAACGCCGAATTCTTCCGAGAAAACCCGGCTGAAGTATTTAGGGTCAGAAAAGCCCACTTCATAAGCTACCTCGCTGATGTTTTTCCCTTTGGCCAACAGTAATTCCTTGGCTTTTGCCAATCGGATGGAGCGGATGAAAAGCGTGGCATTTTTTCCCGTCAGGGCGGTTAATTTTCGGTGTAATTGTGGCTGACTCATAGCCATTGAACGGCAAAAAGTTCCCACGGAGAAGGTGACATCAGGCAGGTGATCCAGGACAATGGATCGGGCTTTTTGTATAAAGTCCTGTTCAGGATCAGACTTGGCAGAAGCTTCGGCATTGGGTGCTGTGAAGGCAGCGTTCCGGTATTTTTCCTGAAGATGGCGCCGCACCTCCAACAGGTTGTCCAGGGTGGCCCGCAATTCCTCCTCATGGAAGGGTTTGGCCAGGTAGGCATCAGCTCCCCTGCGCAACCCCAGGATGCGATCCTTCACCTCCGCTCTGGCGGTCAGCAAAACGATGGGAATATGACTGGTACGTTCGTCTTCCTTCAGTACCTTGCACACCTCAAAGCCGTCTTTTTGAGGCATCATGACATCGCTGATGATCAGATCAGGCACTATCTCGAGGGCCTTTTCTATTCCATCAGCTCCATTGTAGGCTAACTGTACAGCAAAGGTTCCCTTTAAACATGAGACCAGGTATTCCATCACATCCGGATTGTCCTCAACGATGAGCAATTGAGGGAGTTCCTGATGACCCGGGGGCGACGGTCTTTCTCCAATATCTTGCAATTCCCCGGCAGGCACGGGAAGGCTTGCTTCCTGAAGCTCTGCCTGTTGGTGGATAGGGAGTTGTACCCGAAAAACAGTGCCCTGGCCGGGCTGACTTTCAACTTTTATTTCCCCTTCCATCGCCTCGACGAGTTCTCGGGTGAGGGCCAGGCCAATCCCGGTGCCTCCTACCAGAGCTTTCTCCAGATGGCCAGCCTGATGAAACCGTTCGAAAATATGGGGAAGGTCTGCCGGTGAAATACCGACTCCGGTATCACGCACCTCCAGGATCAGTTGGGGAAGACGTTGTCCTGAGGCTGCAGCTACCCTGATTTCCAGCTCGACCTTGCCCCCAGATGGTGTAAACTTTATCGCGTTGGACAGCAGGTTAAAAACGACCTGCTGAAGCCGCTCAGGATCATAGTCCAACACGATTGGGGCATCGGCACTTATTATTGTTATGCCAACATTGTGAACAGCAGCGAGGGAGTGCAGACTCTCGACCACATATCGCAAATATGGGAGCACATCACCTTGAATATAGTTGAGCTTTAGTTTATCGGATTCCAATTTGGCCAGATCAAGCAGTTGGTTGATCAGACGCAGCAGGTTTTCACCATTTCTTCGAATCAGGTCAAGCTTGAGTGCGAATTCTTTTTCGGATAAGTCTTTTTTGCTCATCCTGAGTTGCCTGGAAAGCCCCAAAATGACTGTAAGAGGGGTGCGGAATTCGTGGGTGATATTGACGAAGAAGCGGTTTTTGAATTGATCCAGTTCCTTGAGGCGGAAAGCTTCCTGCACCTGTAGACGTTGTCGCAGCTGTGTGTGGTAGATGAGGTTCACCATCAGACCGGCCAGCAGGGCATACCCCAGGTAGGCCCACCAGCTCAGCCACCAGGGCGGGCGAATGGTGAATTCCAGTACGGCAGGTTGTTCGCTCCAGGCGTCGTCGTTGTTGCTGCCCAGTACCTGGAAGGTGTACCTTCCCGATCTTAAGTTGGCGAATTGCACACTGTTTTTGGAGCCTAGTTCGACCCATTTGTTGTCTGTATGGGTACTCAAAAAACCTTTGCGTGCCAAATGGTAACGATACTGGTTTTGCTCCGGATTAGTAAACTCCAAAGCGGCAAATTCCAGTGAGATCAGATTTTGACGATGGGTTAAATCAAGATAAAGGGTTTGTTGATCCTTCTTTTCAAGGGCAGGAGGAATATTTCCTTTCTTCTGCAGCGGTCGAAAGCTTGTCAGCTGATTGTTAATCCAGACGCGGGTGATCGCTGTGGTGGGTTGATATTCGTTAAACAGGAGGCTGTCGGGATGAAAGACCGTCAGGCCATTGATACCGCCAAAGATCAGGTGCCCATCTCTTGTACGCAGGTAGCTCGACTGGTTGAATTCATTGCTTTGCAGACCGTCGGCCACGGTGAAGTTACGTGTCGATTCGTCGCGTATATGGAAACGGCACAACCCTTTGTTGGTGCTGAGCCAAAGGTGGCCGTTGTCATCGGGCAGGATGCCATAAACGACGTTGTCCGGCAGGCCCTGCCCGGTTTTATAGTGCTGGAAGGTGCCTGCCTGCCGGTCCAGCCGGTTCAGCCCGCCACCCTTGGTGCCCACCCACAGGAATCTGCCGGGATCGAGCGGGTCGGCGGCTACACTGAGCACCGTATTGTCCGACAGGGAGGTACGGTCGGCCGGGTGGCTCTTAAAGTAGCGAAAACGGTAGCCATCCCCGTCAGGTGTCGCCTCGATCAATCCTTTGAAGGCAAAGATCCAGACCGTACCTTCATGATCTTCGTATAAAAATTGCGAATAGGTGAAAGTGGGCGATGGCTCCGGGGTGTGGTCAAATGGGATCAGCCGGCTGTGTCCCGTGGCAGGGTCAAACTGATGCAGCCCTTTTTCGCTGACACTGAGCAGTTTTCGGTTTTTGCAGGGTATCAGGCCCATTGCTTTCCAGGGATATTGGCGGGCAGGTGTCCCCAGGAGAAAAAGGGAATCGGCGTTTTTATTTGCCCAGCAGTTTCCCTTGGAATCGAAAGTGATTACCGTCTTTCTTTCCGTTTTGGAGATTGGGATGGCCCAAGGGGTAGGCATGCCTTTCCGAAAACCGGCGGAGGGATACCGCTTTTGGTAATCAGATTGGAGATAAAGATCCCCGTCCGGACTCTCAGTGATCATGCGTTGGGAGGTAAGCGGCAGATAACTGCTGAACCCTGTATTTTGAAAACCGACCCGTAACATTCCGAAGCCATTGGTGGCCAGCCAAAGATTTCCGGAACGATCGAAGGCAATGGTGATGGGGAAGTAAGCAGGGCTTTGGGTGAAAGCCTGGTCGTTGGCCCATTCCAGCTCAGGAGGTCCTCCAACAATGAATTTTTCAGGATCCCATTTTTGGAATGTATTATCGGTGTACTTCCAGGCCCACAGGAAGCCATTGCGGTCGAACTTGTATCGGCCATAAGGCAGGCAGGGTATCAGCCGGGGTTTTCCTTCATCGGTATTCCACACCCACATGTCGTATTGCGCCTGGTAATACAACCCTTCCAAGGCGGGTGAAAGGGCAATGAGCCAGATCCTGCCGTGGTTGTCTTCTCCTATGATGTCTACTGAGGTGCCTGCAAGGGCTTCCACTTGCAGGGATCCGTCAGCCGGATTTACACTGAAAACGCCCTTTGAGGAGGCGGCAAGAAGGGTTCCCTTTTTAGAAAAGTAAACAGTACTGAACAGCCCCCCAGGGGATTCGATCCGGGTTACCGGCAGTTCGGGAAAAGCATTGCCGGCCCTGGCGGCCGTTGTCAGACTGCCTTTGGGTATCTCTATCTTCCATAACTTTCCGGCTACGGTTATCCAGATTGTCCCATCTGGCGTCTCGGTGAAGGAAATGGAGTCGCCGTTCAAGCCCCGTATGTCCGGGATGATATGAAAAAAACGTTCGGTTTGGGGCAATAATACGTCCAGCCCTCCCGGACAGGCTACCCATATCCATCCCCGGCTGTCTTCAAAAATTTTCCACACTTCATTGGAAATAATGGAAAAGGGATCGAAGGAGTCGTTCGTAAAAACTTCGAAACGATAACCATCGTAGCGGTTCAGCCCGTCTTTGGTCGCAACCCAGAGAAAACCGTCTCTGCTCTGGCACACATCAAACACCTGCCCCTGTGACAGCCCTTCGTTTACCGATAGCAGGCTCACATTACTTTCCGTTTGACCGAACAAAACAACGGTAAAACAGGAGAATAACAAGACCCAAATTTGTTTCATAACTCCTTATACTTGCAAGCCTGAAAAATAAGCATTCCAGACGGAAAAATAAAGGTATGGGGGAGTTTTGAGTTTTTTTTATTTTTCGAGCAAAACTCTACCTGCCTGTCATGGTGGCAATAAGCAGGAAGAGAAATAGGGATTTTAATTATGACATGGCTAAATTTTTATTTCTACCATTAATTTATCCTTAAAATATGCCTTAATACTTAAAGTTTCCCCATCCCAAAAAGCGCTTTCATCCTGGTTCCTTGAAACTTCGAGGATTGTGCCGTTTACGTGAAGCAGGTCTGCCGGATGCACTTCAGGTTCTCCTAATTCACCCCACCAGCCACCGCGGGGTCATGGGCTGACGGCCGGTAAGGCTGGTGTAGTTGCCGGCCAGCTTGCCCCATTCATCCGCTGCGGCGATAAGATAACTCATTCGCCCTCCGACGGCTTCAAAGGAAAGGATGTTGTTTTTGTAACTATACGAAATGTTGAAAGGCGATTTATTGATGGTCACACTGATGCCATCCGTTTCATAAAAGATGGAGTTGGCATCCTCCCGGTAATCATCCCTGACTTTGGACGGATGGCCGTCTATGGCATAGCACGGAGGGTTTTCTTCTCCTACCGGGGTGAAGACCACCTGCAGGGTACTTTCAGAAAAAGCGGTCATATCAATGGTTCCGTCAGAAGTGGCGATTCGGATGCCATCGGGTAAAAAGCTGCTCATCTGCAGGGCTAAAATCATCGTGTGTCCTGTCAGGTGGTAATTCGGGCCCTTCGACAACATTGACCATTTCGGCGGTGCTTTGGTTCCAATTGCAGCTTGTGTCTAATAACAGTACCTTTGGTGCTGGATTTCAGAGTTGTTTTACACTATGGCTAGAAATCAAAGGATTATTATTGATCTTGTTCTTGGGAAAATTATCTGCAACTTTTTACTTCGTTTTTCGTATAATAATAAGTTGTCTCATGCCGGTACATGACCAATTTCCCAACGAGAAAAAGCAGTGGGAAAAACTTAGGCAGAATACAAATTAATGTTCTTTTTAATATAAACTTGCTCACTGTCAGGTGTTTCCCTGATACTTGGTTGCTTTCCATGCAAATGGTCTGTTCATTCATGAATCGTCAATGTCCAGCAGCAAAAACAGTGTTGATCGGAAGCCAAAATCTGGACTGATATGGATAAAATCCGGATATTTGCCAGTGTTTAATCCTGGTGTTATTCAGGAAGATTAATATGACATTTAATATTAAGACTCAGACGGTCAGGTTACTGTCCATGGTTTTTATTGCTGGCTTGGTATTGTGTTCGGGTTATGGTCAGGGGCTGCAGCAGCTTCAACCCTCCTACATCGATCACTTTTATCAGGAAGATTCTCCCTATTCCAGGACCTGCTTCAGTGAGGTTTATTTGGACAAGAGCGGTCGTATGTGGCTGAATGTATGCGGGAGTGAGCGGGTCATCAACTCTGTCGGACTATTTCGGTTTGATGGGTATCAGTTTCAGCCGGTTGAGCTTTTTGAAGATAATGGAAACCCGATCGTCTCACCAGCACTTAAAGGTGAGTTGGACGGCGGGCAATTGTTAGGATTAGCGAATTCCAACCAGTTCTTTTTCTTTGATCCTGATTCAAGGGTCATTCAGCAGCTTCCTTTTGCAGATACTACTTTTCAGAAGATAAAGCTTTCCGGATTCGATAAGGTTGGATCAACCGTTTATACTCTGGGGTTTTCGGCTGATCAGGAGATCCATCTTTTCAGAGTAGAGGATGGCACTCTGGTAAAAGAACTCTCCCTGGATTATTCAGAAGGTACCTGGGGGGTGCAAAATTATCCGCTGGTGGTGGATGAAACCGAATACTGGCTGACGGGGAACAGTTTTCCATTGTACCGGGTAGACCGTAAAAGCGGACAGGTCAGGAAATATGGTTTGGAAGATTTGGTCAATACTGGCAAGATAGACGTGCCTTCGATCAGTATATTTGAGGATCAGTTTATGATATTGCTCAAAAAGGAGAATGGTTCCGTATATCTGTTTTTACCTAATTTTTACGGTAATAGATTTTTGATCTTCGACCGGCAGGCCGACCACTTCGTATCCATGCGCAGTCAGTTTCCTGCCGATTGGAAACCCCGGAACTTGTTTAAGGATGCCTCGGGTAATATTTGCTTTCTTTTTGAGGACAAATCGGGTCAATACCGTGCTGTTCTGGAAGATAAAACCGGTAAGCGGTACGACTATTCGGCAGTGCTTTCCAAGGTGAAAGATATTCGACGGTTGGTCGCTAATGATTTCAGGGGACAAGTTTATGCAGTTGGAAATTCCGGCCTTTATTCCATAGGGGTGAGGGAAGAAGAATCCGTTCGGCAGGCTATGGCAGGAAAATGGATCAGTGCTATGGCACCACTGCCCGACGGACGTTTGCTGGTCAATACCGTCAAAGAGGGAATGTATTGTTATGATGAAAAAGAACAGCGCAGCTTTCCATTCGAAGGGCCTGAATGTGGTTTGACTCCCCTTATTTTTGAAAAGGGGATGAAGCAACAGATCATACCGGATGAAAATGGCAACCTCTGGATGATTGCAAACCAATATCTGCTAAAGTATCATCCCGCTAATAATACTTGCGATGGATACGATCTGGGGCAACAAGGCCGGCTTTTTGCTTTGTTACGTGATCACCTGGTGGCTGTTCAATATGGTGATAACTCGATCGGGTTTTATAATCTTGTGACCCGGCAACCAGTAGATTTTGGGCCGGGGATTCCACATGAGCTGCCCGCCTTTATCAGGGATTTATTTCTCGACTCGAAAGGACTACTTTGGATACCCACCAATGATGGGCTTTGGCAATTTGATCTTAAAAACCGGAAAAGCCGGCGCTTCGGTGCGGAAGATGGCTTTGCCGATATCCGGTTTACTTCTATCTATGAGGATGAAGGTGGCCGGTTATTTCTGGGAACTTACTATGGAGGATTACACCGATTCGATCCTCAATCTGGTGATATCACCATCATCGATCAGCAGCAAGGATTGTCTAACAATGCCGTGATGAGTATCATTCCCGATGATGAAGGATTTCTTTGGGTTGGAACGGAATATGGAATCAACATTGTTTCCCCGGAAGGGGAAGTAAAAAATATCCTATATGAGGAAGACGGTCTCATTTATGATAAGCTGGAACGTTTTGACCCACTCAAACTTCCCGATGGCCGCTTGCTCTTTGGCAGCAGACAGGGGATTAGTATTATAGACCCGCAAGGGGTGAAAGCAGCCTTTGCAAGCAAGCAAGATGTACAGATCTTCCTTACGGAGCTGTCGTTTTTTGATAAGCATCAGGGACATGAGATTACGTTACAGAAAAACCTGGAAAAGCTGGGCACTATTGAGCTGCCTGCCGAATATCCCGGTATCCATCTGCATTTTGCGTTATCGAGTTACCTCGAACCCCACAAAAACCGTTATGCTTACCGGATAGAAGGCAAGGATAAGGAATGGCACTATTTAGGCAATCAGCCAGAACTTAACCTCAATCGCCTGCCCCCTGGCCGGTATCGGATCCTGATCAAAGGAGCAGATTATAGAAACAATTGGACGGAAACGCCCCTGGTCATTCCTATACATGCCCGGGAGTTCTTTTACAGGCAAGGCTGGTTTTATTTGCTGGTGGCTTTGCCTTTTGTGGTGTTTGGCCTGATCTGGGCACGCAATAAGCAACTTGAAGCCCGTCGCCTGGAGTTGGAAGTCGCCAGAAGGACCAAAAAAATAGAAGAAGATAAACAAGTGATCGCCCGGCAGGCAGAAGAGTTGAAACAACTGGATGAGCTTAAGACCCGCTTTTTTACCAATATTTCCCATGAACTTCGCACTCCGGTCACCCTGATCCAGGCCCCTTTGGAAGACTTGCTGCAAAAATATGGCACTTCTCTTGAGCAATGGCTGGTAAAAAGGCTGCAATTGGTTCTCCGTAATACCCTTAAGCTAAGCGGCCTGGTCGAAGAGTTACTGGAGTTGTCACGTCTGGAGGCCAAAAAAGCGACGCTGAATGAGAAGCCCATCCCTCTGGCCGGATTCTGCCGGCAACTTTTCAGTGCTTATTCCTCTGCGGCGGATATGAAACAGATTGTTTATACCTTTCACGCTGACCTGGCTGAGGAGGAGGATTTCCGGGTCGATCCTGGCAAGTTGGAAAAAATATTGAACAATCTTCTGGCTAACGCGCTGAAGTTTACCCCTTCAAATGGAAAAGTTGACCTAAGGCTGTTCCAATCTGACAGTGAGCTGGTCATGGAAGTCAGGGATAATGGGCCCGGCATCGCGGCGGAGGATCTTCCATATGTATTTGACAGGTTTTACCAGGCCAAAAAGAATGTAGGTAGTAGCCAGAGTGGATCCGGCATTGGGCTGGCTCTGTCGCGGGAGCTGGCAGTACTCATGCAGGGGACGCTAACAGTTGAAAGCAAGAAGGGTGAAGGGGCTTTGTTCCGGTTGTGCCTGCCCAAAAAGCCGGTAAATGCAGATCTCACCTTTGATGGTGAAGGTGTTTTACAGCCTGAGCAATTTATCCTGCCAGCTGTTTCCAGGATTGCTTCTCCAAAGGTAATTGACAATGTATGGCCTGAAAAAAGAAAGCTGCTCATCGTTGAGGACAATGAGGATATGCAGCAATTGTTATACTCCTTGCTGGGAGACCAATACGATTGCCAGGTCGCTTCTAATGGGGCAGTCGCCTGGCAGTGGCTCGAATCCGGGGATCCGTCGGTTCAAGGTGTTGAACTCATCCTGTCTGATGTTATGATGCCTGAAATGGATGGTTATGAGTTACTGGAAAAGGTTAAAGCTCACCAGGAGTGGCAACAGCTGCCTGTGATTATGCTGACAGCCAGAGCAGCGGAGGAAGATAAACTTCAGGCGCTGCGTATGGGGGTGGACGACTACCTGCTCAAGCCTTTTTCGCCAGCTGAACTGGAAGCACGGGTGAGGAACCTGCTCCATAATTACTACAAGAGGAGGTCATTTCGTAAAATAGAACAAGAACAAGACGTTGAATTTGTATTAGAGACAGAGGCTTCAGCTGATCAAATTTGGCTGAAGCAGGTAGAGGAGGCTGCCAGGGACGCCCTGGCCAGACAAATAAAATTAAATGCTTCTTACCTTGCCAATAAAATGTTCCTGAGTGAACGACAGTTTTCCCGCAGGCTCAAGTCGGCTACCGGTCTTTCACCAAGTGAATATTTACAGGAAGTAAAACTCCAAAGAGCCCGTTATCTACTGGAATGTAAGGCGTATTTAACGGTTAATGAAGTAGCGGCTGCTTGCGGTTATAGTTCGGGCAGTTATCTGACAAAGGTTTTTCAGGAGAGGTTTGGCCGATTGCCGAGTGATTACTTGTATTAAAATAAAGCCTTTGAGCTTATTATTCGTTGGCAGCAAGCCGAAAATTTAACAATTTATATTTTAAACGAAAGGTAATATATAAACGACCATTCCGTTTTTACCAAAAATAAATTGAATAAAATGAATAAAAAAATCTTTGCTCTCGTCCTGCCAATTATGGTTTTGTCATTGTCAACAAATGCACAAGTGAATCAGCCATCAAAGTTTGGTTTTCAACTTTCATACGGAATTGGGTCAAGCGTAATTCAAAATGAAGGAATAAACACTAGATTAGGTACTACAAGTGTCGAAATTCTTGGAACATACCAGTTCAAAGAAAATCTTGGAATTAGTACGGGATTTTCAGTATTAGGCCTTAATGGCAATAGTTTCAATGAAAATGGAAACTATAATCAAACTCGTGGAATATTAAGAATCCCTGTCTTACTCAATACCAACAAATATTTGAACGAAAAGACCCAGTTAATTACAAGTGGTGGTTTGTTTATCAATCATATCATCGAAGATTCTTATAAATACGTGAACTCGACTGAAGATCTCGAATTTGAGAATTGGTCTATGGGTTTGCAGGGACGATTAGGGATTTGTCATGATGTTTCTTCCAAAGCTGCTGTGGGAGTTGCATATAATATTCAATACAATTTCTCCGATTTTTCAAAGAATCAGAGTGGTATTGATAGTAGAATGAGCACAAACACCTTTGATTTATTTGTAAAATTTAAATTTTAGTGAATAGCTAAATGAAAGCCAGTAGCCAACAACGCATATAGCTTATGGCGATTGAACGGCTGCAAGCTATGTTTTCGCTTCGTAGCCCGCTTTGCTTTCGGTGGACAGGAAAGTGCTTCGAAATCGCCACAAGCCCTATGCAAACCGCTAACCCGGTTCCTAAAAACAAGAAGGCACCCTTAATCCTGTTAAAGGACCAAGAGTGCCTTCTGAAAAAGTGAAATTTTTAAAAGACCAATTATTTCCCTTTTACAAAACGTTTGCTGACTACGAAGTCCTCATACCTGATATTAAGCTGGTACAACCCGGCAGGCATGCCTATTTCCTGCAGGTCAATGTCGAGATTGAAAATGTCACCCTCGATGGTTTTGAAATAGAACCGCTTGCCATTGATGTCGAGAATCTCCAGGGTCATTTTCTGCCCGGTGATCTTGTTGAAACCAATATTCAGAATCTTATCCGTCGGGTTGGGGAAAAGATTAATGTCTATATCGCCCTTGCCTTCTGAAGAAATGTCCCCAGGAACCTGAATGGGGGCACTGAATCCTTGATTCTGGTTATCAATAATATCAACATCTTCAAATACGGCGGTGGTTTCCATATTAACGCTATTGCCTTCAGTGAACAAGCCGACATAAACACAATCATTCATATTGATGGTCGACTGGAAAGCAAAAAACCAGTTCACCCCATTCGGAGAAGTGTATCCCACAAAACTGTCTCCCGTCCTTACCAGTCTCAGCCAGTGGTGACCGATCCTGAATAATTGCTTGCTGATAGCATATCCGCCGGTCGTGGTTCTTACGACCCTGTGGACGAAGGACCCCAACTGAGTTTTGAGCTGGGCTGCTTTCGAATAAGTGTCCAGCGTTTCACGGATTTCAATACCGGCCCAACCAGGATTGACTATACTTTCTATATGGGCGATGATCTCTACATTTCCGCATATTTCCTGGAAAGCAGAATGCTGAATGTCATTTAACGGTGTGGGATACCCTGAGCTGCTGACCGTGAAATTTCCTCCACAGGGTGTGTAGGAAGCATCCCCGTTGGCCAGCCCGATGTCTTCATGGGCCCAGTTTGTCGGCAGCCCCGTTCCTTCCACAACACTGACCGTTGCCGTACATTGATCCGAATTGCCGCTGCTGTCGAAAACGGTAAGGGTAACGGTATTGTTTCCAACATCGTCACAATCAAATGCTTCATTATCTAACGTCATATCCGTTATAAAGCAATTGTCTGATGAATTGTTGTCGATCTCCTCAGGGGTAATGACCGCTGATCCTTCAAGGTCAAGTGCAATGGTAATATTCTGGCAGGAGGCCTGCGGTGGAATTTTATCTATTATGCTTACGTTGGCATTACAGGCATTGGTATTACCATTGACATCCGTAACTGTGAGGGTAACGGTATTGTCTCCCAGATCATCACAGTCAAAAGTGTTTGGAAATACGGTAATATCCGCAATACCGCAGGCATCATTGGAGCCACCGTCTATCTGGAATGCATAAATGGACCCTGTACCCTGTGCATTTAATTTTACTGCTCCGTCCTGACAAATTGCATTGGGTGCTATATTATCTTCGACGGTCACAGTAGCGGTACAGGAATTCACATTACCGTTGACGTCTTCAACCGTCAGCGTCAGGCTATTGGTCCCAACATCAGCACAATCAAAATCGGTGTCTGACAGGCTAAGCTTTGCGATACCACAGGCATCATTAGAGCCATTATCGATATCCCCGGTAACAATTGACACATAACCTGAGGCATTGAGCTGAACGGTCGTATTCTGACAAATAGCGTTCGGGGCAACATTGTCCTGGACCGTCACTGTTGCGTTGCAGGAATTCACGTTCCCATTCTGGTCAGTAACGGTTAAAGTAACCGTATTTGTTCCAACGTGGCTGCAATCAAAGGCTGTTTGTGACAGGGACAGATTTGCGATACCACAGGCATCATTGGAGCCATTATCGATATCCCCGGTAACAATTGACGCATAACCTGAGGCATTGAGCTGAACGGTCGTGTTCTGACAAATAGCGTTCGGGGCAACATTGTCCTGGACAGTGACCGTTGCATTGCAGGAATTTACATTGCCGTTCTGGTCTGTGACAGTTAAAGTAACCGTATTTGTTCCAACGTGGCTGCAATCAAAGGCTGTTTGTGACAGGGACAGATTTGCGATACCACAGGCATCATTGGAGCCATTATCGATATCCCCGGTAACAATTGACGCATAACCTGAGGCATTGAGCTGAACGGTCGTATTCTGACAAATAGCGTTCGGGGCAACATTGTCCTGGACAGTGACCGTTGCATTGCAGGAATTTACATTGCCGTTCTGGTCAATAACGGTTAAAGTAACGGTATTTGTTCCAACGTGGCTGCAATCAAAAGCAATTTGTGACAGGGACAGATTTGCGATACCACAGGCATCATTGGAGCCATTATCGATATCCCCGACAACAATAGATCCATTACCTGAGGCATTGAGCTGAACGGTCGTATTCTGACAAATAGCGTTCGGGGCAACATTGTCCTGGACCGTCACTGTTGCGTTGCAGGAATTCACGTTCCCGTTCTGGTCGGTAACCGTTAAAGTAACCGTATTTGTTCCAACGTGGCTGCAATCAAAGGCAATTTGTGACAGGGACAGATTTGCAATACCACAGGCATCATTGGAGCCGTTATCGATATCCCCGGTAACAATTGACGCATAACCTGAGGCATTGAGCTGAACGGTCGTATTCTGACAAATAGCGTTCGGGGCGACATTGTCCTGGACAGTGACCGTAGCGTTACAGGAATTCACGTTCCCGTTCTGGTCGGTAACCGTTAAAGTAACCGTATTTGTTCCAACGTTGCTACAATCAAAGGCAATTTGTGACAGGGACAGATTTGCGATACCACAGGCATCATTGGAGCCATTATCGATATCCCCTACAACAATGGATCCATTACCTGAGGCATTGAACTGAACGGTCGTATTCTGACAAATAGCGTTCGGGGCAACATTGTCATGGACAGTGACCGTTGCATTGCAGGAATTCACATTGCCGTTCTGGTCGGTAACATTTAAAGTAACCGTATTTGTTCCAACGTGGCTGCAATCAAAGGCTGTTTGTGACAGGGACAGATTTGCGATACCACAGGCATCATTGGAGCCATTATCGATATTCCCGGTAACAATTGACGCATAACCTGAGGCATTGAGCTGAACGGTCGTATTCTGACAAATAGCGTTCGGGGCAACATTGTCATGGACAGTGACCGTTGCATTGCAGGAATTTACATTGCCGTTCTGGTCGGTAACGGTTAAAGTAACGGTATTTGTTCCAACGTGGCTGCAATCAAAAGCAATTTGTGACAGGGACAGATTTGCAATACCACAGGCATCATTGGAGCCATTATCGATATCCCCTACAACAATGGATCCATTACCTAAGGCATTGAGCTGAACGGTCGTATTCTGACAAATAGCTTTCGGGGCGACATTGTCCTGGACAGTGACCGTAGCGTTGCAGGAATTTACATTGCCGTTCTGGTCGATAACGGTTAAAGTAACCGTATTTGTTCCAACGTGGCTGCAATCAAAGTCTGTTTGTGACAGGGACAGATTTGCGATACCACAGGCATCATTGGAGCCATTATCGATATCCCCGGTAACAATTGACGCATAACCTGAGGCATTGAGCTGAACGGTCGTATTCTGACAAATAGCGTTCGGGGCAACATTGTCCTGGACAGTGACCGTTGCATTGCAGGAATTTACATTGCCGTTCTGGTCGATAACGGTTAAAGTAACGGTATTTGTTCCAACGTGGCTGCAATCAAAAGCAATTTGTGACAGGGACAGATTTGCGATACCACAGGCATCATTGGAGCCATTATCGATATCCCCGACAACAATAGATCCATTACCTGAGGCATTGAGCTGAACGGTCGTGTTCTGACAAATAGCGTTCGGGGCAACATTGTCCTGGACAGTGACCGTTGCATTGCAGGAATTCACGTTCCCATTCTGGTCAGTAACGGTTAAAGTAACCGTATTTGTTCCAACGTGGCTGCAATCAAAGGCTGTTTGTGACAGGGACAGATTTGCGATACCACAGGCATCATTGGAGCCATTATCGATATCCCCGGTAACAATTGACGCATAACCTGAGGCATTGAGCTGAACGGTCGTATTCTGACAAATAGCGTTCGGGGCAACATTGTCCTGGACAGTGACCGTTGCATTGCAGGAATTTACATTGCCGTTCTGGTCTGTGACAGTTAAAGTAACCGTATTTGTTCCAACGTGGCTGCAATCAAAGGCTGTTTGTGACAGGGACAGATTTGCGATACCACAGGCATCATTGGAGCCATTATCGATATCCCCGGTAACAATGGATCCATTACCTGAGGCATCGAGTTGAACGGTCGTGTTCTGACAAATAGCGTTCGGGGCAACATTGTCCTGGACAGTGACCGTTGCATTGCAGGAATTCACGTTCCCATTCTGGTCGGTAACAGTTAAAGTAACCGTATTGGTTCCAACGTGGCTGCAATCAAAGGCTGTTTGTGACAGGGACAGATTTGCGATACCACAGGCATCATTGGAGCCATTATCGATATCCCCGGTAACAATGGATCCATTACCTGAGGCATCGAGCTGAACGGTCGTGTTCTGACAAATAGCCTGTGGTGCGACCTGATCTTCCACGGTAACGCTAGCGATACAGTCAGAGGTATTGCCTGATGGACTGGTGAGCGTAAGGGTCACGGGGTTATTGCCTATATCCTGACAGGTGAAGTCCTGCTGACTGAGGGTAAAGGTCTGGTCCCCACAAAGGTCCGTGGGGGTATTATTAATGTCACTGGCACTGATCGAGGCGGCGCCCATGTCATCCAGCTGTACCGTCAGATTGGAACAGACCGCCGTGACGGGGGGGCTTCCTTCTACGGTAAAGTTGACCTGGCAAACGTCGGCTATACTGTTAGTTCCTTCGATCCGCAGACGCCACCGCATGACATAATCGCCGGGTGGGTACAGCCCGCTCTTGTTCTCCGTGCTATTGCCCGAAGAAGGATTACAGCTGAAAGGGGTAAGGGCACAAACCTGGCTTGCGACCTCGTAACCGCAGGGGGCCGGTACCGATACCGGAGAATCCGGGAAATCGACCTGTGCTGCGCACTCCCCGGCGGGTACCTGTACGGTGAAGTCTGGCCCGCAGGTAAATTCAAAATCCGTCTGACTCGGTGCTACCCGGAAGTTAATTACACAAATGTCTACCGTCGCATTAGGACCGCTGAGGACACGGGTTCGCAGGGTATATTCGCCGGGGCCATAGTAGCCGCTTTTGTCCGTCGTGGTCCAGCCCGCGAATGGATCACAATCTGCACAGTATAACCTGCTTTCTACAAAATAGTCGCAGGTGAAGGTGCCGACCGGAGAAGAAAGATCGACGTAGGCCTCCGTTTCGCCCGGCGGGATGCTGACACAAAAATCATCCGGGCAGTCCAGCTCGTACGCCTTTACCGTTACTTCCGTGGTGCAGGTGGAGAAGTTTTCCTCGGCATCCCCCAAGGTCAGGGCAACCGAATGCGTGCCGATGTCGGAACAGGTGAACGTCGTTTGGCTGATCGACCGGCTGCTAATCCCGCAATTATCAAAAGAGCCGTTGTCCAGGTCCGCCGGCGTAAGGGAAACGGTACCTGTTTCATCCGGAAAGAGCGTCATACTCGGTTGACAAAGCGCCGTAGGCGGGCTATTGTCCTCAATATTCAGGGACACGAAGCAATAACTTTCCAGGCTTTGCTCATCCGTTACGCGCAACCACAAAAAGTCGTTTTCAATCACGCCTATTTCGGAACAATCAAAATTAAGTTCACTAGCCTCAGCAAAACCAAATCCGGTAAACCCGACAAAGACCCGCTCCAGGGCAGCATCATCGCCGTTGGGATCGTAGCTGCCGCCATCTACGTCAGCAGGATAGACGGTAGCCATACCGTCGGCATCCAGTTCTACGTTCACGGGCTGACAGACGGCTACGGGAGAATCGGAATCCTCAAGGACGTATTCGATATAACCGCTGCGGGGGTTATTCGTGCGGCCGCCGCCCTGTTTGGCGCTACTGGAGGCCGCTGCATTGACGAAGCTACCGCCACCGCCACCGCCGCCATTGAAACCGCCGCCACCACCACCGGAAAAACCGCCGCCGCCGCCGCCAGTAGAGGTAAAAGGATCACCGCCACCACCGCCACCATAGCCATACCCCCCCATGGATTGATAAGAGCCCCCCTCGCCACCTGTGGCTCTACCTGCCTGGGCAGGGGACTGGCCAGGGGAATTGTTATCGGTCTGTCCGTTTACTCTGTAACCACCACCGCCATATCTATCACCTCCATTTCCGTCCGTACCGCCATCGCCTCCGTTAGGAGAACCGTCTCCTCCATCCTCCGTCGTTACGCCACCACCACCGGCTGTTCCATCACAAACGCCATTCAGTCCGGCGCCACCACCACCGCCGGCTACCACCAGAATGACCCAGGAAGTACCGGCGTCCGCAAAGTCAAGAGATGGCGTTTGGGAAAGGCCACTAATATTCGTGGCAGTAGTATAGAGCAGACCAGATCCACCACCGCCACCAGCGCCATAAGCGCCGTTACCAGCCTGACTTTCTCCCCGCTCACCCGGAATAAAACGCAAGCGCCCGCCCGGCGCCAGCTGTCCTGATCCGGGACCAATGAAAAAGGTAGCCTGCACGGTTGCACCTTGCCCCCCCTTCCTGGTGCATAGATCGGGTACCCTCCGGCGACCGCCATCCCCTCCATTCAGGGTGAAGGAGATGGATCCGCCCACATTGGGGACGAAATAATCGGTGTAATCCGTCCCGTTCTCATAATTGATGCGGGTAGGGATGTCCGAGGTGGACAGCGTGCTCTGGGCCATGAGCTGACCGACCATTAAATTGCCTAAAAGAAAAAGCAGAAGCAATGGCCGATGAAGGGAATTTTTCAGGTTCATGTGGAAAAGGCCAGGCAGAAAATATTCAACGGGAACTGTCGACTGCTGCGTAGGGTGCATTTTTCCTTTAATGAATTTCATAGTGATTTTCAGATTTTTCATTTTTATTTTCTTTGTTTACATGTACATTACAACTGAGATATGATCAACCTGACTACCTGGTATACCCGGCTAGATGGTCACTCTTATGGTAAACCGGTTGTTTATTAGTCGTTTAAATGCTGCCGCAAAGATGGGATATACGGGAGGCCAAAAACCGGACATATTTGGATAAAAACCGGACATTTTGGGCAATTAACCTAAATTGCGGTTTACGAGTTAATGATTTCAGCCCCGAAATCAATAAGGTCGTTTTTCTATGCCGGAAGAATTAAAAATCGACCAATTGCAAAAAGAATCCCTGATTTTGGTCTATGCCAAAATCAGGGAAGACTCCTGTTCATTATTAAAAATCACGTTGTTGAACAGCTACTGGTCTCTAAAATTTGAGGATGCGCCAAACCCCTGAAATGATATCCAGATCACTCCTGATCCTGAACAAATATGCTCCGTCGGGAATCGTGGCCATATTGATCCTTGTGAAAGGATTTTCAAGTTCTTCTTTCATGATCAGGAGTCCGACTAAATCGTACATTTCAAACTTCAACGGGTTCTTTATTCCCGTTACCTCAATATTAATATAATCAGACACCGGGTTTGGATAGACCAGTATTTTGAAATCTTTTTCCGGGCCTTCAACCAACTGGGTGATGATGTATTCCGGTTGGTGAAAACCCTGTAATAAGGTTACATCCGGTTGTATGTGGGAGGTTATTGCCACTTCACCAAGGGTCCAGGTAAGATGGTAATCCCCTGCATTGCCATCAGATCCTGCCCCACTGATCACCACGGGTGTCAGAAACTGGGCTTTGGAAAAAATGACACCCACAAAAATCAGGATAATTGTGATAGTACTTCGCATGGCTGTAGTTTTAAATTATTTATGCGGAAGATTTAAAAAATGTCCATCAATTCATTTTAACAGGACGATGGGATTCCCGTGTGGCTGCCGGTTGGGGCAATCCTCCATCGGCAGTGTCCATCTTTTTGGGCAAAGGAGTTGGTGCCGGAGCTGCTTCATCCATATCCCGGATAACCCTGAAATCTTCATATCCTTTACGAACACATTTTACTTCCCAGTCGAAATCGTAATTGCCTTTGCCTTTCCATAATTCCTGAACCGTAAATCCGTTTTCGGTTTTTCCGGTGACACACAGCCCTTTGGATTCCGGGGAAAGAGGAGTCATCATTACGGTCATTGTTTCAGGGTTCGCCACTAGGCGGAAGTGATCAGGGAATTGCACGGTCACTTTTCCACCTATCAGGGTTCCCGTACCCCGAACATAAGCCGCCGCCTCAGGGCCTTCCACACTTGCATACCATATTTCCTTGCCGGCTTTTTCGGGATGCGGCATCCGGAAGCTTTTGACATCACCAAATACGATCCCCTGCCCGCCTGCATCCACATAAGCCCCGGCCTGGGGGATACCGTTGAAGTCATTGACCGAAATATACCCATGGCTGGTATTGGAGGCCAGGGCGTTGATGTTGACGTTTTCCAGCCAGATGTCATCATAGGTCTTGATCACACCATTATCCTGATTACTACAGGCCATAGTTCTGATGGAACCCATATGGTAAAGGGTGATGCAACCGCTGTTATCATCCCCGTTAGGGCTGGAAATATCTGTGATGAGTTGTCCTGCCGCCCCCTTTGCCTGTATGATGCCGACATTGGTACTCGTTGTCAGTTTCAGTTTTTCGTTGCCGTTTTTAAACAGCTGGAGAATTCCGCCCGTGTTGCTTGGGTCGTTATTTGTTGTCAGTGTAACGTCATAGAAATTGTTGGAATTAGCCAGCCACAATCCGCCGGCGCCGGCGCCGTTGTGGGTGAGATGAGTCATTGGAAGTTGGTTGAGGTAGGTAAGGATATACCCTCCATTGGCATTACTGGTAGTCAGGTCTGTCAACGCCATATTGTTGTGGTAGGTCTGGAAGGTGCCCGCCTCATTAAAGGTCGAAGTAGAGGTGAGGGTTTTTAGACTTCCATAGGGTCCATAGGTGCTGAAGGTCCCTGCATTGCCGGGATTAAGGTCTAACAGGTTGACCAGGAATCCATCCTTGAATGTTCCGATAGTACCTGCTTCCGGATCATTAAAAGTGACCCCCATCTGAATATTGACATTGCCCATAGGGCTATAAATCCCTAACCCTCCGGCATTCGGCTGGCCGAGAGGAGGGGTGATTTCCACGGTTTTATTTCCTGCCAGCCCTTTTGAAGTCAAAGCCCCCGCTCCCTCATTGGTAACACTCAGGGTCACTTTTGCATCATAGTCATTGAGCACTTCAATTTTACCGCTTTCAGGGTCAGTCGAGTCGGCTCCAATATTGACAATCGTTTCCGATGCGGGGCCCCTGACCTCGACAGCACCGGTGCCGTCGTCCTTTGCCAGTAAAGCAACCTTTTCAACTCCGTCGCCAAAGACCCGGACAGCTCCCTGGTCCGGTGAGGCCGGCGCGTAGGTAGAAAGCATGACATTCAGGTCATCTGAAGGGTTGTAAGTGGCCATAGCTCCTGCATCATTTTGAGCATCGATGGATAGAACACTGGTCAATTTATTCAAGTGATACAGCGCTATTTTACCTGTCTGGGGCAGTCCCGGAGGATTGCTTATTTTGACATTTTCGGAAGAAGGACCGAAAGTTATGATCTCTCCAGCGTCTTCCAGGTTGCTTGTCACTTTTGACCTGAGATTGCCATTTTGTGCAGCGTAAAATGCCCCGATGTTAGGATATCCTGCCACGTAACCGTGGTAGGTATTGTAAATATTGGAAGGGCCATAGGAATAAAAATACCCGGCGTCTTCACTATTGGCGGACATCCTGGCACGGACGGCTCCGTTAAAGTTGACGTCTATCAGGCCGGCATCCGGTTGTCCGACAACACTGGTGATGTTGACATTTAAATTACCTGAAGGGTTATAAAGTCCTATCGCTCCTGAATTTCCTGCATTCAGTCCTATGGCGCTGACCGGATTGCCCCCGTAATAAGTTCCCATGAATCCAGGAAAACCTCCAATAGCAGTGGTATATTGCCCGGTACCATCCCAAAACTCCATAAGTCCGGTAGATAACCTGGCTCGCATGGCTCCTCCTTCTTCAAGGAGCAATGCGGTGGTGGTCAAAGAGGAGGTGTTGCTGGTGCCCAAAACACTCATCCCGGATTGCGTCATTTTTAAACCCGGTGCCATTCCTGCATTACCGACCCAGGCTTCTCCCTGGTCGTAATATATGCCATTGGCAAAGCTGATCCAGGGTGTCGTTGCGTTCAGACTGACGCTGTTCCCGTTGGTAATACTGAGGATGTTGCCATTTAGGCCAAGGGTTTGAATTTCGTTGGTGGGATCCGCATCCGCATCAATTACTTCATCTGTGACAGTACCGCCATTTTGCGAAAGCGTGATGCTATTCCCTGTTTTGGAAAGGGTTTGAATTTCGTTGTCGGGGTCCGCATCAGCATCATCTACCTCATCCATAACGGAACCGCCGTTTTGCGAAAGCGTGATGGTATTCCCTGCTTTGGAAAGGGTCTGGATTTCATTGACCGGATCGGGGTCGGCGTCATCTACTTCATCGGTGACCGAGCCCCCATTCTGCGAAAGCGAGATGCTATTCCCTGTTTTGGAAAGGGTCTGTATCTCATTACTCGGGTCGGGGTCGGCATCATCTACTTCGTCAGTGACCGTGCCACCATTCAGCGAAAGCGTGATGCTATTTCCTGTTTTGGAAAGGGTCTGTATCTCATTGGTCGGATCAGGGTCGGCATCCGTGCCGCCGGAAGGAATGGTAATGGTGTTTCCTCCTGAAATGGACAATTCATTGTTATTGATATTAAACGACAATGTCTGTATTTCATTTGCCGGATCCGCATCGGCATCGTCCACAAATTCGGCCGTTTGCGCATGTAATGCATAAGGTACGGAAATCAACTGGCTGATTCCTATTGGTAAAAAGTTGTTCCCTCCCTCAGGGTCAAGCTCGATTTTTAAAAAGAATTCGTCAGCACTCCAGTCGATAGCAGTGAAGGTACCGGATACGGTCTCTCCTTCACCAATTTTTAAATTTATCAAACCGAAACTGTTGGAATTGACCTGGTGCGACTCAATATATACAGGATCTCCTCCGGGTGATTCCCGAAGAATACTAATCCGGAGACTTACCAGTTGATCGGTGACGGGAATGAAATCATTGTCTCTGACAACAGCCTGGTAATTGATGCTCTGGGGCACCTGCCCATAAGAGCAAAAGAAAAAAGTCAAAAAAATACCGGTAAAAATAATGGAAAGTTGCCGTTTCATTAGATCAGGATTTATGGCTGCCAGCAGCGGCACCCAATGCCACCGCTCTGCACACCGGTTGATAGAATTATATCCTTAAGCGTTTTTTTAACGCTTTGAATTATCAACAACAATACCGTTCGAATATTCATAATCCCCCTTTAAAAACTATTTTGACAACGGTACATTTGAGCCGGGGGGAATTGATGTCAAGATGGGTATGAAATTGGGCGCTGTTGAGTAATAGAATGAATTACTTTACAATGGATGTTCCCAGGAATAAATTCGTCCTGATTGTTCTATCCTGGATCGACCGGGTGTCGGAAGGGCGGGGGCATCATTCTGTATCAAATAAAAGAGACTATTTCAGACTCATTAAAACAGAACCATAAATTACCTTTTTTTTATCGAAAAAGCAACCCGTATTTTATTGTATTTTCGACGAAAGATTGGGTAAGCACGGAAACAGGATGTTAAAAGCATGAACCACGGGCTGAAACATGATATGGCAACCAGAGTATTCATTTTAGTGGGCAAAATCGGGATCATTTCCATGAACAGGCTGTTTCTGCCCCGATTGACGTTTTTTGATTTTATATATTTTAATCCCGACAAAAATCAAACATAAAAGAAAATGCAAAAAAAGTGACTGACACTGCCCAGCAAAACGAAAATATGGAAAATGGTGTGGTTAAATGCCATCTTGTTCCGCAGGTAAAAAATGGCTCCAACCGAATAAAAAATGGCCCCAATCAAAAGCCAGATCAAACCCGGTACGGCAAGTCGCATGATCAGTGGATAGATGGCAATCAGGACTAACCAACCCATGATCACATAAGCCAGTGTACTGACCTTATCAAACCTTCCTGTAAAAAACAACTTGAAGATGATACCAACGACAGCCAGCCCCCAAACTACACCGAATAGACTCCAGCCCCAGGGCCCTCGTAAAGTGACCAGCAAAAGCGGGGTGTAGGTTCCGGCAATCAAAAGGTATATCGCAGAATGGTCGAAGACGTTTAGACGCAGCCTCCATTTGGGATGCTTTGAAGCGTGAAAAATCGTGGAAGCAAAATACAAAATGACCAGGCTGGCGCCATAAATACTAAAGCTCACGATATGCCAAATGGATTGATAAAGGCTTGCATAAACCACCAGGATCACCAGGGCTCCTATGCTTAATAAAAGGCCAAAACCGTGCGTGATGACGTTCCAAAGTTCTTCTTTGGGGGCGTATGTTTTTGATTGAATGGCGGCCATATTAGATTTTGTTTTTGACTCCGTTTTTTGCTCAGCAGTAAAAACGGTTTGCCCTGGGATTAATTGTAAAAATGGCCTGTTTAAATAATTTATTTACCGCTGGACACTTTATAAAAATCTCCGAAATTCATGAACGAGATAAAGAGGAAGAGAGATCAATTTCGTAAAAATACGTTTGTATTTTAACAATATTAATGTAAAAATACGTTTGTATTTTAACAAATTCAAGGATAGATCTTTCCCCAAAAAAGCCATTTTACCCTCCATCAAAACTGAATTTCACAGACTAAATTTTCTTTCATTCTTCCGGTAACACTCAACAATCCGGCCCTTTCATCCCAGATGGCTCCATCCGTTCCGGTAACTTTTACCGTCAGCTTCTGCCCGCCAATTGTCACCGATGCTGGTTTTGTTTTCACGTTGTGTACCACAAAAGTCACTTCCCTACTTTCCGGTTTGCCCTTGTAATCAAACCCTTCTGTTTTGGATGAAAGCTGCAAAATGCCGCCCCTGAAATAAGAATCGAAGCGAATGATCTCATACATCTTTTTGAAATAAGCCTCTTTGGTTTCCCCGTCATCCTCGTACATAAAACCATCACTTTTGGTTATACTATCATCATGATAGTAGTGAACGGACAGTTTTTCAGAAGTATAATCCTTCATACTTTGAAACACAGGTACCATCGGAATGAAGGAACCTGCTTTGACAAAAACCGGCGTGTTCTCAGGATCGATGTCGAAATTAATTTCCTGTCCGCCTTCATAGGTTTTGCCATTCCAGAAATCGAACCAGCGGGCCCCTTTCGGGAAATAGATACGCTGTTTTTTAGCTCCTTTTTCTGTGACGGGGCTGACGAGGAAATTGTCGCCCCAGAGATAGGTATCCTTTTCATTGAACAATTCCGGACGGTCTTCCATGTAGAACAATGGCCGCATCATCGGCAGGCCAGTGGTGGCATTTTCATAAGCGAGGGTATAGTTGTAAGGCATCAAAGCGTAACGAAGTTTGATGTATCGCCTTACATTATTTTTCGTGGCATCGTCCCAATAGATGGGTTCGGCCGGTACTTCTTCCTGCGCATGAGTTCTGTAGATGGGCTGGAAAACGCCATATTGCAACCAGCGCCGGTACAGCTCCGCATCTTTGTAATCTCCCGCAAAACCGCCCAGGTCTGAATGGGTATAACCCAACCCTTGCATGCCCATGGTGATGCCCAGTTCTACCTGGGGTTTGAAACCGCCCCAACTGCGATTGACATCTCCTGTCCAGGGCAACATGCCGTATCGCTGTGATCCCACAAATCCGGACCGCATGAGGATGACAGGCCGCCTGTTACGAAAATCTTTTGCAAAGCCGTCAAAGATGGTTTTCGCCCATTCATGACCGTAAAGATTGTGCACATCGTCGGCACGCCCGTTTACGTGAAGCAGGTCTGCCGGATGCACTTCAGGTTCTCCTAAATCACCCCACCAGCCATCCACGCCGGAGGCCGTATGTCTTTTGTAAATATCCCAAAACCATTGGCGCGTTTCGGGTTTAAAGATGTCGAGCAGAAGGGTGTTCCCAAAGTAGAAGTCATAATGGTAAGGCTCGCCTTTTGCGTTGAGCCCGGCCAGTTTATTTTTTACCACGTAATCATAATACCCCTGGTTTTTAATGATGAAAGGTTCGGTAATCAAAATGGTTTTGACTCCTTTTGCTTTAATATCGGCCATCATTTTCTCGGGCTGTGGGAAGGAATCGCGATACCATTCAAGCCGGCCTAATGTGCCTTGTAATTCCTTGCCAAACCAGTAAAGATCCAAAACGATGGCATCCAGAGGAATATCATCTTCCAGGTATTTATCGACCACGCTTTCCACTTGTTTTTGGGAATGGTACCCCATTCGGGAGGCAATGTTTCCCAGGGCCCAGCGCGGGGTCATGGGCTGACGGCCGGTAAGGCTGGTGTAGTTGCCGGCCAGCTTGCCCCATTCATCCGCTGCGGCGATGAGATAACTCATTCGCCCTCCGACGGCTTCAAAGGAAAGGATATTGTTTTCCGTAGCGCCGAGATCCATCCAGCCATTTGCCCCGTTGTCAAAAATGACCATATATTTTTTGGAGGAAATGACGATGGGTAGAGAATAATACATCAGGTCCGCATGGGTCTCGAAGCCATAACTGGCTTTGTTGTACAACTGTAACCGGTGCCCGCGACGATCCATGCCTAAAACGCGCTCGCCGCCGCCGGTCAGTTTTTCAGTTTCGTCCAGGTTAAAACGGAATCCTTTGTAAACGCCATTGTCAAAATATCCTTTTTCTTCGGAAAACAGCGGTTTGTTTTTGTAACTATACGAAATGTTGAAAGGCGATTTATTGATGGTCACACTGATGCCATCCGTTTCATAAAAGATGGAGTTGGCATCCTCCCGGTAATCATCCCTGACTTTGGACGGATGGCCGTCTATGGCATAGGACGGAGGGTTTTCTTCTCCTACCGGGGTAAAGACCACCTGCAGGGTGCTTTCAGAAAAAGCGGTCATATCAATGGTTCCGTCAGAAGTGGCGATTCGGATACCATCGGGTAATTTTTCTGCGGATTGAAAACTCCTGTCGTGGGTAGGTGCTTCTTTTTCAAAAACAAGTACCTGGTATTGCCAGGGAGTAAGTTTGATTTTCGTACGCTTGGTTAAAACCTTTGACTCGCCCGTAAAGTACTCTTTGTAAATGCCTTCATTCGCACCCACCTGAACGGTAGTCAATTGCTCTTCGCCCGAAAGGTTGATGATGGTCACGACTTTATTATTGCCCTGCTCCCGGCTGAAAGAGATGACATAATCTTCCTTATCATTAGGGATTTTTTTGATCCAGCCTCCGGCGTTGCCGTTCCACAGGGCGGGATTTTCTGCTTTTAACTGGTTGAGTTGTTTGTAAAACGGGAGGTACCATTCACTGGACCAGTCGATGGTGTCTTTGTCGAAGAATTTAAGTCGCTTCCTCATTCCAGCTTCCTGGCCCGAATAAATCAGGGGGATGCCCGGCATGGTAAATGATAGTACCGTAAAAGCCATATTGCCCTCTCCCAATCTTTCGAAAATGGTGCCACTCCAGCTATTCTCGTCGTGGTTGGTGACGAATTGCATGGGGTAAGCGCCTTTAGGATAATATTGTTCCATGGCATCAAAAATCTCAAAAAGAGAACTGGCCGTCGCTTTGCCTTTGGCGATCTCATTCATCTGGTGATGGAAAGGCCAGCCGTAATTGGCATTGAAAGCTTTGTTCATCAGCCACATCTGGTCGGCATTCTCAGCGACCATCCAGATCGGTTTGACCTCATCCAGATCGCGGCGAATAGCTTCCCAAAAATCCAAAGGCACCTCTCCGGCTACATCACAACGGAAGCCATCGATATCAATATCTTTCACCCAATACATCATGGCATCGGTCATCGCTTCCCGCATGTAATACATGTCGTAGTTGAGTTTGGCCACATCCGTCCAGTCAAAAGGAGCGACGATCGCTCCGTTTTCATCATGTACGTACCAATCAGGATGCCGGTCGATCCATTCACTATCCCAGGCAGAGTGATTGCCCACCCAGTCGAGCACCACTTTGAACCCCATGCCGTGACATTTGTCAACAAGCTTTTTAAAATCTTCGATGGTGCCGAATTCAGGGTTGATGCCTTTATAATCTTTTATGGAATAATAGGAGCCAAGGGAGCCTTTCCGGTTTTTCTCCCCAATGGGTTGAATGGGCATAAACCAGAGGATATCCACGCCCATTTCCCGGAGGCGGGGCAGGTGTTTTGAGAAAGCCTCGAAAGTGCCTTCCGGAGAATATTGCCGTACGTTCACCTCGTAAATGGTGGCATATTTTGCCCATTCCGGTTCTTTGGCATGGGACGCTTTGAAGGTGACCGGTGGTTTTTTGAAGGTCAGATTTTTGAAGAAGTAAAAGATATCTTTATCGCCTGATGCTTTCCCTACTTTGCTGCCATCTTCATTGCGAAAGACGAAACACAATGCCGCCACGCCCCCGTCCGGTGGAATACCGTAGAGTTCGGAAATTTTAAATTTTAGTTGGTAAGTGTTTTTACCGGTGCGTTGCAGTTTTAGTTTTGGCAGATTTTGTCCCCAATCGGCTACTACATTTTTCCAGTCTCCGGCGCTTGAACTTTGATTGGTGATCAGTCCGGTGTGCGCATAAATGTCTCCTTTGTAGTTTTCAAGTGCCCCATTGCCCTGGGTGGCATCATAAGTCAGGGTGACGAGTTCGGAAAATCCTGGCTTCTCAGGGGATAAGGTGATTTGAGCCCCGAGAAAGGTGAGGTTCAATAAAATCAGTAGGAGTAAACTGAGTTTTTTCATGTCTTTTGATTTTGATACTTTGGTATAGATTGGAAACAAATATAAAAACTAAAAAGGTTACCAAAGGCACATTTCGTGTAAAAATTACACTTTCTTATGGGAGAAGTACTTTTTGCACGGTAAAGTTTAGAGACGGGAGGTTTGTTTAACCGCGGAGGGCGCAAAGGAGGCGCGGAGTTCGCAATGAATTCTTAGCGCACTCCGCGGTTAAATTTTTCTATTTACTTCACCAAAATACTCACCGCCACTCCCCCGCCGGCAGCCAGTTTCACATCCAGCACAGTCGTCGCATCCACCTCCATTTCGGTAATCTTCAGGTCGGTTGGATTGTTGTCCCAGTGGGCATTGTCGCCATCGGCATAGATCCGGGCAGTGTATTTTTTGTCTTTATCCAGGAAGTCAAGGACGATGGATTCCTGCCGCGGATTTTCGTCCGTGATGCTTCCGAGGAACCAGTTGCCGGTGCCTTTTTCCTTGCGGGCGATGGTCACAAAATCACCAGGCTCTCCGTCGAGGGCGATGGACGTTTCCCAATCGACACCCACGTCGCGGATGAATTGAAGGCCGGGCTGACCTTCATAATGCTCGATGAGGTCGGCCGCCATTTGGATGGGACTGTAGATGACTACATACAAGGCCAGTTGCTGAGCCAGCGTGGTGTTGACCTGGTTGTCGGGTTTGTAAGGAGCCAATTTAATTTTGAAAATCCCGGGCGTATAATCGATAGGTCCGGCAAGCATTCGGGTAAAGGCTATGATAGGCAGGTGTTCGGGAGGATTGCCTCCATCGGTTGCCCAGGCATTGAATTCCTGTCCGCGCAAGCCTTCCCGGGAAATGGCATTGGGGTAGGTTCTGCGGATACCGGTATCCTTAATGGGCTCGTGGGCATTGACGGCCACATCGTATTTGGCAGCGGTTTCAATGGCCCGGCGGTAATGGTTGACCATCCATTGCCCGTGGTGGTATTCTCCCTTTGGAATGATTTTTCCTACGTAACCGGTTTTTACGCTGTGGATGCCCAGTTTTTGCATCAGGGCGTAAGCCGTATCCATCTGCAGGTCGTAAGTCCTCGGCGCGGCAGATGTTTCGTGGTGCATGATGATCTCCACTCCTTTTTCATTGGCATAACGCACCACTTCCTCCAGGTCGTAATCCGGGTATGGAGTGACGAAATCAAAAACGCCTTCCCGGTCTTCAAAACCGATCCAGTGTTCCCAGCCGGTGTTCCAGCCTTCCACCAACAGGCCGCCTATGTTGTTTGCCGCGGCGAAGTCGATGAAGCTTTTGGCATTCTGGGTGGTGGCACCATGTTTGCCACTCGCCATATCCCAACTGGATTTGCCAAGGTGCATTTCCCACCAGATGCCGACGTACTTTTTGGGTTTAAACCAGGAAACATCCCCCAGTTTGTTGGGTTCGTTTACGTTGAGGATCAGTTTGGAATTGATGAGGTCAGCTGCTTTTTCAGAGATCTGGATGGTCCGCCAGGGTGTTTTGAATGGCAGGGGCACTTTGGCCTTGTACCCCGTGATGTCGGAGCCTACCAGTTCGCTGGTCATTTTAAAATGTTCAGGGTCCACTTTGAGCGTCATGCCCGAATAATTGGTCAGGTTGGCTTCGTGGAAGGACAGGTACAGCCCGTCAGCCGTTTTCATCGTTACCGGTGTGTTGACTGCATTTTCGGGAATATACGTCTGGGCCAGGTTAGGGTGGTTGCGTTTGCTGATGGCATCGATACCTGAAAAATCTGTGGTGTTGTACAAATGTTCATAGATGTCCCAATCGCCGGGAATCCACCAGCATTTGTGGTTGCCGGTAAGCTGGAAGGCCGTGTTCTCATCCATGATGATGACAGAGTCCATGCCTTCGGGTTGAGGGATCTCATAACGGAAAGCCACCCCATCGTCATAAGCCCGAAAGATGAGGTTTAATTTCCTGCCTGGTTCGCCGGATTCTTCAAAATTTACGACAAGTTCATTACAGTTGTTTCTGACAGACTGTTGTTCCCCCCAGGGCATTTCCCAGGTTTCATCGATGGTGGTTCCGGTGGAGCCGGTTATTTCAAACCCTGCATCCATGGCCGGCCAGTCTTTGAATTCAAACCCCAGTCCGGAAGGTTTGATCACGGCCATTTCTCCCTTGTTGACGGCATACAGGATGTGCCCGGCAGAGTCGAGGGATACGGCTATGGCAATGGATCCGTTGGGTGAAGTAATTCGGGTGGCCGGCGTTTCGGAATCACCCTTTTTTCCGCATCCTGAAATGAATAATCCCAGGATGGTCAGTAATGTTAAAGATTGAAATCGCATATCTGTATTGTTTTAAATGATAAGCATTTTTTAATTAATTACACATAGCAACCATAAGCGGTTGAAGTTTTTTTCTCAATACACTGGTCGAGCAGTTGTGGTTATTCACAATGATACAAAAAGCCAGCCTTTTCCCCTGTTTATTGGTGGCATAACCTGCGAAGGAACGCACATTTTCCATGGTCCCGGTTTTGGAATGAATGTTCCCTTCGGCCACCGTTCCTTTGAGGTAGTATTTCATGTTTCCGGACTTTCCTGCCACGGGCAGGGAGTCGTAAATAGTTTTGTTGATTTTGGTGTCGAGGGCTGTTTTTCGAAGCAAAGCGGTCATAAACCCTGCCGTCACGAGGTTGGTCCTGGATAACCCGGCTCCATCAGCGAGGTTGACACCGTCAAAAGACAGGCCCCTTTCTTCCCAAAAGGTACGAATGACCTCGATGCCTTTTTTTGCTTCTGAACCGGCTCCGGTTTCCTTTTTTCCCAGCGCTTTTAACATGGCTTCGCAATAGAGGTTGACGCTTTTAATATTCGTTCGGGCAATGATGGTTTTAAGATCGGGAGCATAATGGGTGTATAGTATCTTTCGGTTTTGGTCGAGCGGAATTTGAAGGATCCGGTCGGTCGTTGCACCCTTTGAAGCATGGATATTTATGTTCGCCATAGTTTTCCATAGCTGTTGGGCCGCAAAAAGAGGTGGGTCGGGGAGAGATCCTTTTACGGTAAATTGACCGGTACCGGCAGGAATGGTTCCCCGGATATACCGGTCGTAGGAATATGGGGCGCCAAAGATATAGGCATTGTCGCCACTGCCTTTGGCTCCGGATTTCAGTTCATTGTAAAAAGCAAGGTTTTCGACTTCGGGTTCTATACTCTGAATGCGCGGGCTTTCATCCAGTACCGGGTTTTGCAACAAATTCAGGTAGTATAAATTTTCATGAAAATTGAGTCCCCAGACCCCGGCAGCATAATAATTGCCCAGGTCGATCCACGGCCAGTCCGGCCCGTTGACCTCGCTGCCAAACCAGGAAGCATCCCCGACAATGTACCCTTCGATGCACTGGATATTTTTTTTCAGGATGGCATTTTTGAACTGACTTAAAACCTCTTCCATGGAGGACGCTTCCTCCCATTCTGGAGAACCCAGGGTAGGATCTCCGTAACCTTTTATGTAAAGACTGCCTTTGAGGTTGCCTTGTTGGTCGATATCGCCGCTGTATTGCAGTTCTGTTTTGAATCGATAATCGTTACCAAGAATGGCCGCGGCGGTGGAAGTGGTGACAAGTTTGAGAATAGAAGCCGGGATGAGGCTTTGCCCGGGGTTGAGTTCGGCCAGCACTTTGCCGCTTTCAACATCGATGATGCTGACCCCGAAGGAGGCGTGTTTCAGGATGGGGTCTTTGGCCAGGGTATTGAGGTGGGTTTGAAAAGTCGATTGCTGCGCTGATGAAATTGGCATTAACCAAAGGATAAAAAAAAGGGAAGCCCAAAATATTTTGCTCATGGTGAGGGTGGATTTTGTATGTTCCAAATTTACGAAATATACTTAATACCATAAAAAAAATCCCGGATTCCACCCTAAGGCAAAATCCGGGAAAACTCAAAATGATCTATGCACGATCACCGATTCCCTTTTTAAATGAATCGGGCAGGGAAATGTCCCTTTATTTTATTCCTTCACAAACCGCTTGCTCATCACTTCATCTCCGGTGCGAACATTCATCAGGTACAATCCGGAAGGAAGGTTCATACTATTCAGGTCAAGTTGTATGGTTGGAACCTCCAGGTCATAATCTGCCCGGTAAACCAGGCGTCCGTTGATATCCAAAACTTCTATCGTGATGGATGTTTCTGGCAGTTTATCCAGGTCAATGTTCAACACATCACTCACCGGGTTGGGGTACAGGTTGAACCCTGTTTTTTGAACATCATCGACTCCGATAGGGGGTGGCCCCTGGATGGCCGCACTGAATCCCGGGTTGACTGTTCCGGTGACGGAAGCATTGTCGAATACGGCTGTGGTTGTGGTGTTTACATTATTACTTTCCGTAAATAAACCTACATAGGCGCAACTGGCCTAGGAATTTAATAGAAAACCAGAAGCAATCCAATTGTTTTGAAATTTTGAAACCCGGTCTCACAGATCAGGCTGTGTTTTTTAAGTTAAAAAATAACTTTAACAGCCTTTGAGGATAAAAAAAATAGCCCGGGGCAATAATTATTTGGCTAAGTAAGTTTTATAGTTGAATTTTTTAATCAAACAAATCCGCTATATGCAGCAAAACTTTACATCTGAATTATTAGTAAAATACCTTTACCACGAAACAACATCTGCTGAAAGGCGCGCCATCAATGAAGAACTCATTGACAACTATTTGTTGCGCGAAGAATTTTCAGAGCTGTTGTACGCTTTTCAACAATTGCCTAAAGTAAAGTTTGAGCCTTCTAAGACCTCCATTCAAAGCATTTTGAATTACAGCAAAGAGACGGCACTCGAAGAGTTGGCTTAATTGAAAACAAAGATTATTTTACGAAAAAAGTCTTTAGCAGAGCAATCCGCTAAAGACTTTTTTTATTTATTTTAGAAATAAATTTGGATTTAAATAACAATTTATTTATTTTTACCTCCATAATAAAACAAAAAGTTAAAAACAGCAACCATGGCAGACACAGAAAAAGATAAAGCAGCCAAATTAAAAGCACTCGAACTTGCCGTTGACCGGATTGAAAAAACTTATGGAAAGGGAACGGTAATGCGCCTCGGCGACAAACAGGTGGTGGAAGTGGACTCCATTCCTTCCGGTTCCCTTGGTCTCGATATTGCTTTAGGCGTAAATGGATTCCCCAAAGGAAGGATAATTGAAATTTATGGCCCTGAGTCTTCCGGAAAAACGACCCTGGCCATCCATGCCATTGCCGAATGCCAGAAACAAGGAGGGGTAGCGGCCTTCATCGACGCGGAACACGCTTTTGACCGAACCTATGCTGAAGCATTGGGCGTAGATACCGATAACCTCCTGATCTCTCAGCCCGATAACGGTGAGCAGGCCCTGGAAATTACCGAGAACCTGATCCGCTCAGGAGCTATTGACATCATCGTTGTCGACTCTGTAGCAGCCCTCGTTCCAAGAAGTGAGATCGAAGGAGAAATGGGGGATTCCAAAATGGGTTTGCAGGCAAGATTGATGTCCCAGGCCATGCGTAAGTTGACGGGAAGTATCGGCCGTACCGGTTGCTGCTGCATTTTCATCAACCAGTTGCGTGAAAAGATCGGTGTCATGTTTGGTAATCCTGAAACGACCACCGGTGGAAACGCCTTGAAATTCTATGCCTCCCAGCGGCTGGACATCCGTAAATCAGGAGCGGCCATTAAAGATAAAGAAGGTAATGTCATCGCCAATCACGTAAAAGTGAAAGTCGTTAAAAATAAAGTAGCTCCTCCCTTCCGTGTTGCGGAATTTGATATTGTTTTCGGAGTGGGCATTTCTAAAGTCGGGGAAATCGTTGATCTTGGAGTAGACACAGACATCATCGGCAAAAGTGGTGCCTGGTACAGCTACCAGGATGCTAAAATTGCCCAGGGACGTGAGGGAGCAAAACAATTCCTTGAAGACAATCCGGAAGTGGCCATCGAAATCGAAAAAAAGATCAAAGAAAAAATAATGGGTGCACCGGTAAAAAGGAAAAAAGACGATGTGGAAGAGGAAGAGTCCATTTCTTCAAACGGAATAGAATAATATTTGAAAGAATTTTAAATAAAAATTTTGCTTTCAGGAAGGCCTGCTAAACGGATCGAAGTTTAGCAGGCCTCATTTTTTTTCCCTACCTTGCATTGTTTTAGCCAACAAATGGTATGACCATAAAAAGGCAAATCATCTTTTTAATCCCGAAGGAATAAAAAACGAATAGCACGTGAATTACCTAACACTGGAGCAGGTCTCAAAATCTTACGGAGAAAAGGTCCTTTTTGATCATATTGATCTGACGATCAATAAAGGGCAAAAGGTAGCGCTTGTGGCCAAAAACGGAGAGGGCAAAAGTACCCTCCTTCGGGTCATCGGGGGCAAGGAATCTCCTGAAGGGGAAAACTGCAAATTGATGTTGCGGCGTGGAATAAGCATAGGCTTTTTGGAACAGGAACCTGAGTTTTACGAAGAAAATACCGTACTGGAAGCTGTACTCGACTCCGATAACCCACTCATCCAGGCCACCAAACGTTATGAGTTTGCCTTATTAAATCCGGGAGATACAAAGGAAATGATGGCTGCTTCGGCCAAAATGGATGACCTGAAGGCATGGGATTTTGAAGCCCGGATCAAGGAAGTGCTTTTTAAACTGAATATTACCGGGCTGGATCAAACCATTAAAACCATGTCGGGCGGACAAAAAAAGAGACTCGCCCTGGCCAAGTTGATCATCGATGAACCGGAATTTTTGATCCTCGATGAACCCACCAACCACCTGGATCTGGATATGATCGAATGGCTTGAGGAATACCTCAGCAAACAGAACATGACCATTCTGATGGTCACCCACGACCGGTATTTCCTGGAACTCGTTTGCAACCAGATCGTTGAACTGGACAGAGGAAAAGTTTTTAAATACAGTGGAAACTATTCCGAATTTCTCCAAAAGAAAGCCGTTCGCCACGAAAATGAAAGTACGGAAATGGAGAAAAACCGCAAACTCCTCAAAAAGGAACTGGAATGGGTGAACCGTATGCCTAAGGCGAGGGGCACTAAAGCAAAATCAAGGGTGGATGCTTTTTTTGACCTCAAAGAAAAAAGTTCAAATAAAATCGATCGCAGTGAAGTCCAAATTGAAATCAAAGGACAAAGACTGGGAAAAAAGATCCTGGAAGCCCATTACATCAATAAGTCATTCGGCGACCTGAAGATCGTTGAGAATTTTGATTACAAATTCAAAAAGGAAGAAAAGGTAGGCATCGTCGGTCCCAATGGAGTGGGCAAGTCCACTTTTATGGGATTGCTGACCAAGGAAATTCGCCCGGACACAGGTAAGATCGTGGTGGGAGAGAATACCGTTTTTGGGTATTATTCCCAGGACGGCATTTTACTCGAAGAGGACAAAAGAGTAATCGAGGTCATCCGCAATATTGCAGAATATATTCCCCTGGAAAATGGCCGGAAACTTACCGCAGAACAGGCGCTTGAACAATTCCTTTTTGACCGGAAAAAACAGCAGGTTTATGTCTCAAAATTGAGTGGAGGGGAACGGAGAAGATTGTATTTGTTGACGGTGCTGATGAAAAACCCGAATTTCCTCATTCTCGATGAGCCTACCAACGATCTCGATATCATCACCCTCAATATCCTTGAAGAATTTTTGCTGGCCTTTCCCGGCTGTGTGATCATCGTTTCCCACGACAGGTATTTCCTGGATAAACTGGCGGACCACCTCTTTATTTTTGAAGGAAACGGAAAAATACGCGACTTTAATGGCAATTATACCGATTACCGGGAGCAACAAAAACAGGCATTGACGGAACAGCGTAAATTAGCCGAAAAAACAGACAAACCCAAAACAGCTTCCGCCCAGGATCAAAAACCCGGTCTTACCTACGAACAAAGAAAGCAACTGAGTCGCCTGGAAAAACAGTTGAGTAAACTGGAAGAACAAAAAGAAGCGATAGAAGCAAAGTTTACCGATGCATCCATTACACCTGAGGAAATCATGAAACTGGCCAAAGAACTTGACACCCTGAAATCTACTATCGAAGTGGTGGAATTGGAATGGATGGAATTGGTGGAGCTGGGCGAATAGGGTGCCAATCTAAAAATATTTGCCTTTCCCAAAAACATCAAAAAAACAAAAGCCACATTGGGCCGTCCATCCAAAATCTATGAAATGATGCAATTTCAGACCTAAAACGGTAATTTTTTACAAAAAAACGGTAAATTGCGTTTGATTCGATTCAATCGAAGGACTAATAGCGATTATTATACTAAGAATATTAAGCCTTGTCAAGTGATTTACTGCTTTTCGAGGTGTCATACAATATCGGGGACAATAAACTACACACTCGCCTGATATTGTTATTCCAGGAACCGTAACAGGTTTACCGAGTTGATGCTACGCATCAGCCATTTTGCTTTTCGATAAGGAAAGTGAACCACTCTCAAATTTCTCTGCAGTTTTTTAGAAAAACACACAATTGTGAATGCCCTTTGGTGCATTTACGGATGTTTTTGGGCCATCTACGCTTTGTGTTGGCCGGAAAACCGGGAATAACATACTATCTACTACTATTGAGAACTGCACGTAATGGCCATTGTCCCTCCCGAATGGTATTGCGTCAAAAACACAAACGGTACAATGAAGCACCCAGTTAACTGGCTTGCATTTTTGACATTTACCCTATGGGTAAATACTGTCTTTGCTCAAGCACCTGATCGCCAGGGTTCAGTTTTTTATGCCCCCCTGTTTAATGAACTCCAATGGCGAAACGTTGGCCCTTTCAGAGGGGGGCGAAGTGTTGCAGTTTCCGGAGTGCCCGGAAGCCCGATGACCTATTTGATGGGCAGTACGGGCGGCGGGTTATGGAAAACGACTGATGGTGGCCTGAAATGGAAGAACATTTCAGACAATCAATTCAATAGCGGTTCTGTCGGGGCCATTGCCGTGGCTCCTTCCAATACAGATATTATTTACGCAGGCATGGGCGAACATCCCGTTCGTGGGGTGATGACGACCCATGGCGACGGAGTTTATCGTTCTGAGGACGGTGGAAAAACCTGGAAACATAAGGGGCTCCCCGATTCACGACATATCGCCGCCATTCGAATTCATCCTGAAGATCCCAATAAAGTTTTTGTAGCCGTTCAGGGTGCAGCCTTCGGACCTACTGAGGAAAGAGGCATTTACAAATCTGAAGACGGCGGAGATTCCTGGCGAAAAGTATTGTATGTTGATGAAACAACAGGAGCCGCCGACCTGAGCATGGACATCCATAATCCTGATGTCATGTATGCCGGCATGTGGGATCATCAAAGATTCCCCTGGAAAGTAAGGAGTGGAGGCAAGGGATCTGGATTGTATAAATCGGATGACGGGGGCGAAAGCTGGCACCGTTTGTATAATGGACTGCCTAAAGAAATGGGCAAAGTAGCCATATCGGTATCTCCCGCAGATCCAAACGTCATTTATGCCAATATTGAGGCAGAAAAAGGAGGCGTCTTTCGTTCAGATGACGCGGGTGAAACCTGGGAACAGGTGAATGAAGAACGTTTGACAATAGCCAGGGCATGGTACTATACCGAGATCTTCCCTGACCCGAAAGACAAAGAAACCGTTTACGTACTCAACGCCCCTATGCTGAAGTCCACTGACGGAGGACATACTTTTGAGCGTATCACCAATCCGCATGGCGATCAGCACGATCTTTGGATCAACCCGGAGAATCCTCAAAATATGATCCTCGCCAATGATGGAGGAGCCTGCATCACCTTTAACGGGGGCGAAAGCTGGTCTTCTCAATCCAACCAGCCAACAGGACAATTTTACCGGGTGATCGCCGACAACCGGGTCCCCTACTACCTTTATGGCGGTCAGCAGGACAATTCTGCCATTGCCATTGCCAGCCGGCCCGGAGTAAATAATACCCCTATTGATTATTATAGTGTTTCAGGGGGAGAAAGTGCCTTCCTGGCTTTTGATCCTGATCATCCGGAATTGATTTACGGCGGCAGCTACCAGGGCAACATTTCCGTTTACGACCATCGCACGAAAACCACCAAAGATATTATGGCCTATCCGCAGATCGGATTGGCCGGGTTGCCCAAAAAGATGAAATACCGCTTCAATTGGAACGCTCCGATAGTCGCTTCTCCCCAAAAACCGGAGGTGATCTATCACGCGGCCAACGTAGTCTTAAAAACAGAAAACAAAGGGCAAAGCTGGGAGGCCATAAGTACTGATCTTACCCGGAATGACCCTCAAAAACAAGGTCGGGGCGGTGGCCCTTTCACCAATGAGGGTGCGGGGGGAGAAAATTACAACACCATCAGTTATTTGGCTTGTTCGCCCCGGGATTACGGAGAATTGTGGGTGGGCACCGATGACGGACTGGTGCACCTCACCAGAAATGACGGGGAGTCCTGGACGGAAATTACCCCTCCTCAAGTTGGAGAGGCCCTTATCAATTGTATTGAAGTTTCTCCGCACCGGCAAGGAGCTGCTTATGTAGTAGCCACAAAATACAAGTTCAACAAACTCACCCCCATGGTGTATTATACAGAGGACTACGGGGTAAACTGGAAAGAAATCACTACCGGAATTGACCCTGAACATTTTGTCAGGGTAGTGAGAGAAGATCCTGTTGAACCCGGCATCCTCTATGCCGGAACTGAAGGAGGGCTTTACATTTCCATCGATTTTGGTCAAAAATGGCATCGGTTTCAACTCAACCTGCCGGTCTGCCCAATAAACGATCTTTGTATTAAAGACAATGACCTGATTGCAGCTACCTCGGGGCGCGGCTTCTGGATATTGGATGACCTGAGTGCCATTCAACAAAGCAGGAACAAGTTGTTCAGCAAAAAAATGATCCTCTTCCAATCCTCTCCGGTAACCCTTCAAAATTTACCGGCACTGAAAAAGGAAGAATCCGTTAAGAAATACGCCTCCAACGGTATGATCATTGATTATTACCTGCCCAATCACATAGATTCCACCACCGAGATCCGGCTGGAAATTTTGGACATGAATGGTTACCTGCTGAGAACATACGTCAATAAAAAAGATGTGGAATATACCGAATACGAAGGAGGGCCTCCGGCAAAACAGCAGTTGCCTTCCCAAAAGGGCATCAACCGCTTTTACTGGGATTTTCGGAGAGAAACGCTTGCCGGAGTCACGGATCTTTTTATGATGGGCGATTACCGCGGCAGCCTGGTTGCACCGGGCAAGTATAGGGTCAGGTTGTCGAATGGAAAAGAGCAACAGGAAGTCGTAATGGAAGTTTTGCCTGATCCAACCCTCCAGGTGTCTTCAGACGATTATTTGTCTCAGCAGGAAGTGTTGACCTCGGTGGACGAAACCGTGAATAAAATTCATCAATCCGTGAATTCCCTGATGACCATCAATACACAACTGGACAACCTGATCAATTACCTTCAAAATGTGGAAGGCACGGAATCCCTGGTGAAAATAGGAAAAAATGTTTCTCTGAAAATGGATAACCTGATCAACAACCTGGTGCAACCCCAGCAGGAAACCTACCAGGATGTCATCAATTTTGAGAATAGCCTGGATGCAGAACTGATTAACCTCCGTACACGGGCCGAAAGCCATGACCCCCGGATCTCGCTGGGCATTAAACAAAGGTTACAGGACCTGTTGGAGCAATGGCAAATGTATGAAGCAGCCATGGAATCCATCCTGCAGGTGGACATCGTTGAGTTTAATGAGTTGTATCGTGAGAAAGGGATCCCGGCGTTGATCGTGCCGGTAGGTAAGGCGAGTAATCCGTAATTGGGGTAATGATGGAAATCAAATTTGTCCATAAAAAAAGCCCGACGTGTTAACACGTCGGGCTTTTTTTATTTATATGACAAGGAATTACAACCGCTGCTTGATCTCGATTATTTCATAACATTCGATCACATCACCGACTCTGATATCATTGTAGTTTTTGATGCTAACACCACATTCCAGCCCTGCCTTAACCTCTTTGGCATCATCTTTAAAGCGCTTGAGGGATGAGAGTTCTCCAACCACTCCTTCCTTCACAGGATAGATAACGATACCTTCCCGTATGAGACGGAGATGTGAATTTCTGGAAATGCTTCCTTCTCTTACGAAGCAACCTGCAATGGTGCCCACTTTACTGATTTTGAATACCTCGCGTACCTCGACCTGGGCTGTGATTTTTTCTTCTTTAGTAGGCTCAAGCAATCCTTCGATGGCCATTTTAATTTCTTCGATGGCTTCGTAAATGATGGAATAAGTCTTTACCTGAACCCCCTCTTTTTCTGCCAGCTGGCGTGCATTGAGTGAAGGACGTACCTGGAAGGCAATGATAATGGCATCAGAAGCAGAAGCCAGCATGACATCTGATTCGATGACCTGTCCAACTGCCTTATGGATTACGTTAACCTGAACGGTTTCAACCGAAAGTTTGATCAGGGAGTCAGAGAGCGCTTCGATAGAACCATCCACGTCCCCTTTGACGATGAGGTTGAGCTCTTTAAAGTTGCCCAAAGCCAGACGGCGTCCGATCTCATCAAGACTGATCCGTTTGGTTGCCCTGTTCGTTTGTTCCCGAACGATCTGTGCACGTTTGTTGGCAATTTGACGAGCTTCGGTTTCGCTTTCCGTCACCTTGAAGCGTTCACCGGCCTGGGGAGCACCGCTCAATCCGAGCACCAACACAGGGGTGGATGGTCCGGCTGTTTTTACACGCTTCCCAAATTCGTTATACATGGCCTTGATTTTACCGGAATGTTCCCCTGCTACCACTGCATCTCCGATGCTAAGGGTTCCGCTTTGTACGAGTATTTTGGCCACATAACCTTTCCCTTTATCAAGAGAAGCTTCGAGAATAGCTCCAACGGCCTCGCGGTCAGGATTTGCCTTCAGTTCCTGGACTTCCGCTTCGAGTAATACTTTTTCCAGCAGTTTGTCAATATTCTCCCCTGTTTTAGCCGAGATGTCCTGAGATTGGTAGGTACCTCCCCAGTCTTCGACAAGAAGGTTCATACTGGCCAGTTCCTGTTTTATCCTTTCAGGCTGTGCGCCTGGTTTATCAATTTTGTTGATGGCAAAAATCATAGGCACATTTGCTGCCTGTGCGTGACTGATCGCCTCTTTGGTCTGTGGCATGATGTTATCGTCTGCAGCAATGATAATGATGGCGATGTCGGTTACTTTGGCTCCCCTGGCACGCATGGCCGTAAAGGCTTCGTGCCCCGGAGTATCGAGGAAGGTGATTTTTTGACCTTCGATTTTCACTTCGTAAGCACCGATATGCTGGGTAATCCCCCCGGCTTCACCCGCTGCGACTTTGGCTTCCCTGATATAATCGAGCAAGGATGTTTTACCGTGGTCGACGTGACCCATTACGGTGACAATAGGAGCACGCGGTAAGAGATCAGCCGGATCATCCTCTACTTCAACTTCATCATCTACCTGTTCTTCTACGCTAATAAACTCCACTTCACGGTCAAATTCACCGGCAACGATTTCGATGATTTCTGCATCTAGTCGCTGGTTGATGGATACCATCACCCCGACGTTCATACAAGTCATGATCACATCCGATACTTCAACGTCGAGTAAACTGGCGAGATCCGACACGGAGATAAACTCGGTGAGTTGTAATTTTTCATCAACACCTTCGAGTTCTTTCATTTCTTCGCGTTCACGGTGACGATCCCGATGGTCACGACGAAGTTTTTGTCTTGTTTTTTTGCTTCCGCCCTGGATTCGGGCTAAGGTAGCTTTGAGTTTTTCTTCAATTTCCTTTGTGGAAATTTCTTTCACCTCATCTTTACGGCCTTTAAGAGGCGGCTTAACGTCCCTGTTTCTGTTGCGGTCGCCAGAAGAAGAAGAAGGAGTATTGGGGCGGTTTTGACCTCCTCCCTGTGAATTATTGTTAGAGGGCGAAACCACTTTTTTCCTGCGACGACGACGCTTTTTGCTGTCGGCATCTGCATCACTGGAGGTTCCCGGAGTACCTGGAGTTGCTTTTTTAACGTCCCCTGCAGGCTTAGCCTTAGGCACTTCTTTCTTTTTCTTTTTGGGTTGTTTTTTGAACTTGTCTATATCAATTTTACCCTGGATTTTTAATCCGCGTAATTCGGGGGTCTCCGCTTTATGCAGGACACTTCCGGCGGGAACTTCCTTAACTATTTCAGGAGTAGGAACGACTTCCTCTGGTGTTTTCTGAATAGGAGTTTCAACCGGAGTGGAATCGCTTTTAGGCGTCGATTTTTCAGGTACTGTTTCTTTTACTTCAGCGACTTTTTCTTCTATTACAGGTTTTTCTTCTGCTACTTGTGCTGGAGGGGCAGTTTCTTCTTTTACTGCTTTAGGTTCCTCTTTCGGCGCTTGTTTAGGTTCCTCTTTAGGTTCCTCTTTAGGTTCTTGTTTCGGCTCTTCTTTCTGTTTGTGTGCCGGCTTATCGAGATCGATCTTGCCAATTATTTTTAGTTTCGGCGCCTCTGGCTTAGAAACTATTTCTTCTTTTGGAGGTTCCGGCGTTGCCGCAGGTTCGACTTTTTCTTCGACAGGTTTCGGGGCTTCAACCGGAGGTTTTACCGCTTCTTTTTTGAAAATTGGTGGAGGTGGAGTTTCTTTTTTAGGTTCTGAAACATGAGAAGAACCGTAAGGAGCCTCTTTAGAAGAGGTAGGTCGGGTACCTATAATAAGCCTATCGGCTTTTTCCTTGATAGCAATGGATTTTTGGTATTTATTGAGCAACTCATTATACATCTCATCCGTTACCTTGGCTGTTGGCTTTTCATCAATTTCAAAGCCAAGGCGGTTGAGGTGTTCCACGATTGTATGAATACCTACATTGAGTTCTTTTGCTACCTTAATTAAACGCTTCATTCAAAAATTTTAAAAAATGCAATTCGTTTATCCAATAAGCAAAAGCTAATCCTTGTTGAAGAGGTACTTACATGTTTTTATTTTTTAGTTAATAATTACCATTGTACATCTTGATTATGCTTTTTCTTATCAAACGAAGCTACGGAGGGAAAAAATTTTCCTTCCGTAGCTTTTAGGAAAGAGGTCAATGTTCTATAATCATTGGATCCAGCTCTCCATATTTTCTGCAAATATAATCGGAATACCCTCTACTTGTGCAGAAAATCGGGCTATTTATACCCTATTATTTATTTATTCTTCAAATTCTGCCGCCAAAATGCTTGTGACGTCATCAATTGTTTCTTCTTCGAGATCGGTACGGCGCAATAATTCTGCCTTACTCAACTGCAATACGCTACGTGCCGTATCACAACCAATGGCTTTGAAAGCCTCAATTACCCAGTCGTCAATTTCATCTTTGAATTCTTCCAGATCCACATCGTCGATTTCGATTTCCACAGGGGTGTTGCGATAAACGTCGATTTCAAATCCTGTGAGCTGACTGGCTAATTTAATATTGGATCCTCCTTTACCAATAGCCAGTGAAATTTGATCGGGTTCAAGAAAAACAGAAGCTCTTTTTGCTTCCTGATCAAATTCGATATTGGTAATTTTTGCAGGGGTGAGCGCACGTTGGATATATAGGTTGGTATTGTTTGTATAATTAACAATATCAATGTTTTCATTGTTCAATTCCCTCACGATACCGTGTATTCTTGAACCTTTCATTCCGACACAGGCTCCAACGGGGTCAATTCGATCATCGTAGGATTCTACGGAGATTTTGGCTCGTTCACCGGGGATACGGACGATTTTTTTAACGGTGATTAGTCCATCTTCAATTTCCGGAACTTCCTGTTCCAGTAATTTTTCGAGGAAAGAAGTATCTGTTCTTGAAACAATAACAATCGGGTTATTGTTACGCATTTCCACTTCTTTGATGATTCCGCGCACCATATCTCCTTTACGGAAATAATCGCCCTTAATCATTTCGGTTCTGGGCAGGATAAGTTCTGTATCCGTAACATCGTCGAGGATCAATATTTCCCGTTTAAGAATCTGATGCACCTCGCACATTACGATCTCTCCAACCCGCTCAGTATATTGCTTGTAGATCTCGTCTTTCTCCAATTCCATGATCCTGGAGATCAACGTCTGGCGTGCAGCCATAATAGCACGGCGTCCGAAATCTTCCAAAAACAACTGTTCGTAACACTCCTCCCCGATTTCATAGTCCTCGTCAATGGACAGCGCTTCTGAAATAGAAACCTGGGCATTGTCATCGGTCACTTCACCGTCGGGAACAATTTCCCGGACACGCCACAATTCAAGGTCTCCGTTGGTCGTGTTTACGATCACGTCAAAGTTCTCATCAGAACCATATTTTTTACGAATCAAAGTTCGAAATACGTCTTCCAATACCCGCACCATCGTTGGGCGGTCAATGTTTTTTCCTGATTTAAATTCAGAAAATGTTTCTACGAGATTCATAGTAACTTATTTTGAAAATGATATCTTAACTATTGCTTTTTCTATATGATCAAAGGCAACCTCATGGGTCAAAACTACGCTCTTCTTTTTATTGCCTTCTTTTACTCTTGCTTTTTCTTCCAGCACAATGCCGGAATCTGAGACTTCGGTAAGGGTCCCCGTGACCGTCTCACCCTCTATTTGTTTTACCTCAAATTTTCTGCCAATATGTTTTGGGTATTGCCTTTTGAGTTTTAGCGGTCTGCTCACTCCTGGGGAAGAAACTTCCAGCACATAGGTTGCACCCAGCCAGCCATTTTCATCAATATGGTGTTCAAGATAACGGCTTATTTGTTGACAGGTTGAAAAGCTGACTCCTTCATCGCTGTCAATAAAAACTTCAATTTTATTCCCCGGATGTATTTTAAGTTCGATCAAAAAGCAGGTCGAAAATGCTTCTTCGGAGAATTTTACTTCGAGTAAATCGGATATTTTTTTGTCTATCACCATTTGCTAAATTAAAAAGAGGGAACAAAATATGTTCCCTCTTTTTTAGATTTTTTCCTTCTATGCCGCAAAGCTAAGCATTTTTTTGATCCTGTGCAACAATTTGTGTATCAAAAGAAAACGTCTGCCTCGCAACAGCAAGACAGACGCATCAAAACAAAACGAAAAACCAACTTTAAACAAGATTTTATATATCTTAAAGCCTTAAAGGCTATTGATCAATTTTATAGTAAAACCACACAAACGGGCAAATTGTTGCACTGTGATTGTTAATGATTTCTTAAAATCTCTTAAAAAAGTCTTTTTTAATTTCAATTGTCCGGCTCAGGGCGCATTTTTACAGGAATGGTAAGGGTTTGACCCTTCCTGTTAATGGTTACATCAATTACATCTCCTACTTTAGACAATCCGATGGCCTCAGCCAGATCAGGCACACCTCTGATTTCTTTTTCGTCCACTTTTACAATCACATCCTTGGGGTACAAGCCGGCATACTGGGCAGAGCCATTGTCCTCTATCCTGTCAATCACAACGCCCTGGCTTATTTTGATGCCCAGGCTTTGTGCCGTTTCGCTGTCAAGGGGATAAATATTGACTCCCAAAAACGCACGCTTATAACTGCCGTACTCAATAATGTCATCTGCAATTCGTTTCACCAGGTTGATGGGAATGGCAAAAGAATATCCCTGGAAAACACCTGTTTGTGAAGCAATAGCGGTATTGATACCTAGCAATCGGCCATTGGCGTCGATCAGGGCACCGCCACTATTCCCGGGATTCACGGCAGCATCCGTCTGGATGAAAGACTCTATGGCGTCACGGTCCTTCAATAAACGGAGGCTTCGTCCTTTGGCACTGATGATGCCGGCAGTAACCGTTGACATCAGGTCAAAAGGATTGCCAACGGCAAGGGTCCATTCGCCCACCTGGGCTTTGTCCGAATCTGCAAATTCCAGGGTAGGCAGGTCATTGGCCTCGATTTTTATAATGGCGAGATCCGTTTTTTTATTGATGCCTATGACCTTTGCCTTAAATTGCCTGTTGTCATACAAAATCACCTCCAGGTCGTCTGCGAATTCCACCACATGGCTGTTGGTGACAATATATCCGTCAGCAGTATAAATGACGCCGGATCCGCTGCCGCTCATGGGTTGTTCTTCCCCAAAGAAAAAACGGAATGGGTCGTCAGATTTGCTGTTGTTGCTGGCATTCGCTTTTCCAGCCGTTGCAGTGATATGTACCACCACCGGGTTGGCCATTTGAGCCGCTTTGGTGAAATCAATCATATTGCCGCCCGGTATCGGAGCCTTGTTGATATAACTCACCTGTTGGACAGGAATATCGGAAGATGATATGTCAGACTCATTGTCCAAAAGCGAAACACCGCCCAGAGCAATTAATCCTCCGGCAATAGCAGCAAGCAGGAATGAAAGAAATTGTTTCATACGTTTATGTTTTGTTGATGGGTATTAAGCAAGTAATGACAAAAGTCAATAATCTTACTTAATCTCGGGTGAAAAAACAGAATAACTATCAAATTACGCTTTAATAACTTCCAAATCAAGGATGTCGTTTTTTGAAAATGGATTTTAACTTCATATTAACAAAAACAGGAAAATTGAAAGAGGCTTATTGCCTCATAGCATATCGGGGTAATTGGTTTTCGCCTTTAGGGACTTGGTAAAAATAGACTTATTTACTTTTTTATAAAATCATAAGTCGCCGGCGGACCCGCCAATAAAGGTCCTGCATTTTTTTTAAAGGCCAAATGAATGGAATCCTGCTGGTAAGACCGGTAATCCGCTTCAGACTGAAATTCCATTTGTAAAACCAGGCCGTATTCAGCAAGAGCTCTCTCGTCGCCCAGGTTCTCAAAGGTTCCGGTTTTTAGATGTTTTACTCCTTGAATTTGGTTAAGCGTTTTGACCCCTTCTATCAAACCGGCCAGATTTTCCGGTGAAATATCTTCCCTGATTTTCAGGTAAACGGTATGAACCAGGGGCGTTTCAATTTGGAGAATCTCCTGCTCCTGAGATTTTTCTAAAAGTTCCGCATGACAGGCCTCAAGCTGCTGTTGGAGATCTGCTTGTTTACAGGCATTAAGCGATAAGAGAAGAAAAATAAGGAGAACTAAGATGTTTTTCATGACGATGGATTTAGAGATGTTAAAACCGGCGCACTGCTTTGCCACTGTGTAGGATAAAAACATCCTTTGCCGGTTTATAACGGGCTAAATTACCAAGAATTTTGATCCCGCAGGTAGCATTAAAATGAAAATCATATTAAAAGGGTTACAAAATCACGCTTGATTTAAGATATGAAAATCATATTGGCGGGCCTGTTTTTGATCATTTTTTAAGCAAAATATTCCCACCCTGGCTACTTTGCGTAAAAAATACACTAATATCGGGTTGCAGACATAAGTTTTCTTCAATAGAACCATTTCCTATAGCTGTTTATACTTACCTTTAGTCCACTTAATCTTTTAACAGGAACTCTTTTGATCCATTTTATATTAAAAAGTGTTTTTTTCCTAACTTGAAAAAAATCGATAGAATCATGAAGCAACTCATTGCTATACTCACATTAATCTTTTCACTCCAAATCGTTCAGGCTCAAATGGTATCCCTCACCCCTTCTGGTGCCGGGGCAGATGAATTGGTGACCCTGACCTTTGATGCGACAGAAGGAAACGGTGAACTCGTCGGAGCTTCCAAAGTGTACATGCATCACGGAGTGGTATTGGGAGGCCCTGATGCCACCGACTGGAATTATGTCATCGGAAACTGGGGTCAGGATGACGGGGTAGGTGAAATGACAAAAGTACCGGGAGAAACGGATAAATGGGAAATTACCTTTTCGCCTACACTAAGAGCTTATTTTGGGGTTCCTGAATCACAAACCATTTACAGGATCTCCTGCGTGTTTCGCAGTTCCGACGGTTCAACAAAAGCGACAACATCTCCGGGGGATTATGGATGGGGAACAGTGGCCAGCAATCTGGATATTTACGTGAACCTCAATGCCAATAATTACATTGGTTTATCCGCACCGACAGGTGACCTTACGTTTATTAACTCCGGTGAAAATGTTGCCATTGAAGCTTTTGCTTCTTCGAATGTCAGCTCTATGAAAATTTTCATCGATGAGGGCAGCGGATATGAAGAGAAAGCCAGTGTCACTTCCGGCACTTCTATTGCATACAGTTACGTGTCCACGGCAACAGTGGACATTAATATTAAAGTGACGGCAACGGTAAACGGGGAGGATCTTGAGGTCATTAAGCCTTACCAGGTGGTGGTAATCACTGATCCTGTGGTGGAAGAACTGCCGGAAGGCATGGTATCTGGTATTAATTACAATGCAGAAGATGATACAAAAGTAACGTTGGTACTGCAAGCGCCGGGCAAGGGGTTTGTATATGCAGTAGGGGATTTTTCCAACTGGATGGTACAGGAGCAATATCATATGAAACGCACTCCTGACGGAGAAATGTTTTGGGTGGAAATTTCAGGACTGACCCCTATGCAGAAGTATGTTTACCAATACTGGATCGACGGAACCATAACAGTTGGGGATCCGTATGCAGACCAGGTGGCCGACCCGTGGAACGATCACTGGATCGAATCGGACTTCAATATTGATCTGCCGGATTACGATAAAACGGAATTCGGTCCTGCCACTGTTTTTCAAACGGGGCAGGAACCTTATGCATGGAATGCCAGTGAAAACGATTGGCAAAGACCGGATCCGGACCATTTGATCATTTATGAATTACATGTCAGGGATTTCGTGGGTTCTCATTATTACCAGGACCTTATCGATTCATTATCTTATCTCAAACGTTTGGGAGTTGATGCCATCGAATTGATGCCGGTCAATGAGTTTGAAGGAAATGACAGTTGGGGATATAACCCTTCTTATTTTTTCGCCCCTGATAAATATTACGGCACCAAAAATGACCTGAAAGCTTTTATTGAAGCCGCTCATGAAGAAGGAATAGCCGTGATCATGGATATTGTGTTGAATCACGCTTTCGGACAGAACCCTATGGTGCGGATGTATTTTAATGAAAGCACGGGCAAACCATCCCCGGACAACCCATGGTTCAATGAAAATTATGTCGGCCCTTATCAATGGGGTTATGATTTTAATCATGAATCGAATTACACCAAAGCATTTGTTGACCGGGTCAATGCCTATTGGCTGCAGGAGTATCATTTCGACGGATTCCGTTTTGATTTCACCAAAGGATTTACCAATTATGCTCCGGGAGGCAGCATCGACGGTTTTGATCAATCCAGGATCAATATTCTTGAGCGGATGGCCGATAAAATCTGGGAGGTTGATTCCGAAGCCTATATCATTCTGGAACATTGGGCTCCCGCAAGTGAGGAAACCATATTGGGCAATTACGGGATGAAGATGTGGCGCAACAGGAGTTATGATTACGTTCCGGCGATCACCGGGGCGACAAGTGGCAGTTTCAGTAGTATGGATATTCAAACCCACGTTTCTTACTTCGATAGTCATGATGAAAGAAGGCTGGCCGAACACGCGCTCTCCGAAGGACAAAACAATGGCAGTTACGATGTCAGGAATCCGCTTGTCATGTACGAAAGGGCTAAAATGTCTGCCGCTTTCACCTTCCTTTTTCCCGGTCCGAAAATGATATGGGAATTTGATGAATTGGGTTACGATATCGATATTGACTTTAACGGGCGTGTAGGCAGAAAACCTTTGCCCTGGGGACCGGATGGCCTTGGTTATTATGAAGACAGCCTGAGACAATATATTTTCGAGGCGTATACCGGCATTTTAGAAGTAAGAAATCAGGTGGGCCCAGAAGCGATGGCCTCCGCCGTTAAAAATCATAAATACACGGGGAATACTCGCCGGTTGAGTTACAATACCCCTGGCATTGATTTGGTCGTAATAGGGAACTTCGGGCTTAACCCGGAAGATATTTCCCCTCAATTCCCACAGACAGGCACCTGGTATGATTATTTCTCCGGGGATTCCCTTGAGGTAGTCAGCCTGTCAGATGTGATCAACCTAAAAGCGGGAGAGTGGCATATTTATACCTCGGAAAATATTTCGCAAGGATTTCCGGGAGTGGTGGAGGTTTTTGAAGACCCTGTGACCATCACCCCAATGCCCTTCACGAAAAATGACGAGATTGTCATCAGGTTTGATGCGACAAAAGCCCAGTCTAACGGAACTGCAGGTTTGATCGGCGCCGATAAAGTATATATTCATTCCGGCGTACTTATCGATCATCCGGATAGCACGGAACTGTCCCATATTGTGGGAAACCTGGCAGATGACGGTTTGGGAGAAATGGTGGAAGTAGAAGAAGATATATGGGAAATCACCCTCACCCCTGCCGACTATTTTGCCATTGCGGAAGATAATGATATCTATAAACTTGGCATGTATTTCCGGGATGCAGACAATGTGAATTTGGGCATGGGGTTCAGGAACAGTATCATTTACAAAAGTGTGGCTTCCGGACTGCCCTTCATTACCATTAACCCGCCGGCTTTTGATGCCAATACACCAATTACCATCACCTTTAATGCCAAGCAGGGAAACCGGGAGCTCGTTGGAGAGGATAAAGTATATATGCACAGCAGTATAGGAACGGTAGATACAGAAAACCCGCAAACTTCGGCCTGGGACAATGCTGTCGGCAACTGGGGAATGGACGATGGTGTGGGTAAAATGACCCCCGTTCCCGGCGCGATTGATCTTTGGAAGATAACCCTCGTTCCTCAAAGTTATTATGGACTCAGTGCCGGGGAATTCCCTTATTGGCTGGCCGCGGTTTTCAGAAGTGCCGACGGCAACAAAAAAGGTACCGGAACACCGGGGCCGCTGGAAAATGGTTTTATTGCCAGTAATCTCGACTTTTTTATTCGCAACGAGGGAACGGTTTCTGTTAATGACTGGACCTTGTCACGAGCCGAAATATTCCCCAATCCGACAAGCGGTTTTATCAACCTGAGTGAATATTCCGGCGACCTTGGTTTTGAGCTTTTCGGAGCTGACGGCAAGCTTGTATTTTCAAAAAAGGTAACCGAGAATAAAATCATCCACTTACCGGACTTACCCAACGGTATTTATTTTTACAAAATAGATAGCGGGCATAAGCTTAAAGCAGGCAAACTGGTGTTGTTTTAAATCAGTTTTAAAGATCGTAATCACATTTTCGCATTTTGGAACGTTTAATAAATGAAATCCCCAAAAAACGGGAACACTTTCACGTTTGCAATTGTAATCATGAAAAGTTTCCCGTATTTTTGAGGATAAGTTGCCTCATCATTTTTATTGCAGCCACCAACCGGTCCAGGCCGGCTGTGCTTCCTGATTTGTACCAATTCATCTAATGGCTCTTGGGTCAATAAAAATTTGTGATTATGAAAAACTTTAAACCTATCTTTCTCTTTCTTTTGGCAGTATTATTGAGTTTGCCGCTCATGGGGCAAAAAAAATGCAGGGTCATGTCTCCCAACCTAAAAGGGACCTATGAAGGTAAATGCGAGCGAGGCCTTGCCCACGGGAAAGGTTTAGCCGTTGGGACAGACACCTACAAGGGGAGTTTTAAAAAAGGCTATCCTCATGGCCAGGGTACCTGTTATTATGCCGATGGATCTTTTTATGCCGGTGAATGGAAAAAGGGGATGAAAGATGGAGAGGGTAAATTAGCTTTCCAACTGGATGGACGTGATACGGTTACTGTTGGAAAATGGAAAGATGACGTTTATGTAGGGCCGATAACTGCAGCACCTTATCAGATAAACATGTCGAGAGGGGTGGACCGATATTCCTTCCGAAGGATCAATGACGGAGATCGGGTGATGATCCATTTCATGCAAAACGGGATGACAAATACCAGCATTGAGGACTTCAGAATTTTTTCCGATAAAGGAACCCAGGTATTTCTAATGAATGCTTATGGGTATGAAAATATCGACGAATTTCCCTTTACCTGCAAGATCAATTATATAACATCCAATAAGTTGCACACCGCAAAAAATGAAGTGATCTTCGTTTTTACCATCAATGAACCGGGTGATTGGGAAGTTACCATTCATAACTAAGGAACAATCAAAAAGAATTTCCTCGCTTTCATCCCAATGAATAAGTTATTTTTGAACATTGGTAAGCAGTTGTAACGAGGTTTTTGATAGAATAAAACATGAGTTCATCCCGAATTTAATCTGATTAGATGAAATTCGGGATGACTCATGTTTTCTTTGGTCTGGTCAAATCAACATTACTCTCCGATCGCATACAGCCAACCATCCCCCGAACCGATGAAAATAGTGCCTGATTTGGAAATGGAAGCCGTTGCATAAATAGATTCCCCGTAAGAGGGTTTCCAGCCACCGCGGCTTTTTCCCTCCACGTTTTTCATCTCCCCGGCATCGGAACTGTTCCCGAGGTACAATTGCCATATCAACTGGCGGGTTGCCAGGTCAACCGCATAAAATCCTCCGTCGTTCCTTCCCATATACAAGGTATTTCCGGCGATAACCGGCGACGGCCAGTGCGGCCAGGTTTCCATCCCCATGGCCACATCCCATACCACCTTGCCATCGTCAGCATTGATGGCGACCAGGTTTTTGGAATAGGGATTCCCATAGAGTAAAAGGTTGTTCCAAACAGCGACTGAGCTCCTGAGATTCCCGTGGTTGAAATTCCTTTTGTCATCATCTGTCGCCTCCCAAATGAGTTTGCCTGTGTTTTTATCAAAGGCCTGCATGGCCGGGAAGTCATAATAGGTGTCTCTTACGTACGGAATAATGAGTTTGTTGCCCGCCACCGTGGGAGTGGAGTAAATCTCAGCGTTTTCCAGATCTCCGTAATATGATGTTTTCTGACAGGTGGTTTGCCAAATCGTTTTACCTTCCCTATCGAGGGCGACCAGGGTGCCATCGACGAAGGCTCCAAAAATTTTCTTACCATCGGAGGACAACCCGCCACGGATATTTGAATCACAGACTTTTGTTTCCCAGGCCATTTTACCCGTAGTAAGGTTTACGGCTAAAATTTTGCCTGAGGCATCCCCTACCATAACTTTATCCGATAAAATCAGAGGCTGAGCGTATAAAGGGCCACTTCTGTCAATACTCCACACTTCCTTACCGCTTTCGGCATCCAGACACCTTAAGAAGCCATCGTCACCGGTGGAAATTATCTTACCATCACTATAGGCAACACCACAGGCATCTTCAGGTGTTTTATGGTGCCACAATATTTGTCCGTTGTCTGCATTGATACAGTAAATGCCATCTTTCCGATCGCCTTCATTATGTTGTAAACCTGAGCTTCCGACGTAGATTTTATTTTTGACAACAATCGAATTGTTCAGGTATCCCTGGATGCCGATTTCCGTTTTCCATAAGATCTTAGGATTTTGAATGGCCGGGTACTTTGATAAAGCTGTGCGCTCTATGTTATTTTGATACATGGACCAATCGGAGGCTATTTTGCGGTTGCAGCTGAAAAGGACAAGGGTAAGTAAAAAAATAAGGGACTTTTTCATTTGTATGAAAGTTTAAGGTTTTGATTTTAAAATAAATGACTCAAGTCAAAAGTACATCAAAGGAATCTTTTTGACAAAAGAAAAAAGGCCGGGAGTAAAACTTAATGAGGATCCATTTAACCGGAAGAAGGATGCTATTGCAACTCTTCATCAATAGCTGTGATCACTTCTTCAATTTGTTTTTTTAACCCGAAATGATAACGGATCTTTCGTTCACGGGTAATTAAATTTTCCTGCAAAGTAATCCTAAAACCATCATCCGCTTTCAGGCGATTGTAATCTTTTAAGTGAAATTGATAAAAAGTCAACGAGTCGGAATTTTCTTTTAAGACACGTGTTAAGTAAGGTTTTTCAGACAGAGAGAAGTACTTTTTAAGGTAAGGTTCCATATCCCTGGAAATGTTCCGGTGGATGGATTGATCAACACCACCCGAGTAAACTCTTTCAATATTGATCTGGTATAGATCGGTAATCTTGAAGCGCAGGGATTCATTGCTTAAAATCTCAAGTCCATGCGATTTTAATAATTCAAATGCCGCGGTTTTCGGAAAGAGTTGATAATCCTCGCCGATCAGGGTGAAATAAAGGTCCATCGAATCGTTATAAGGGGCATCGCTTTCCAAAAAATCGCGGATCATCCGTGCTCTGTCCAATCTGTCGATATGACGATCAAGATCGTGAACAAGGTCTTCCAACGTTTTTTTTAGATCGTTCCTGACCTCATGATAAGCCTGGATTTCAATCTTTTCCCAAAGACTACGCCAGCGATACCCTTAAAATACGCCCCTTGACAATTCTATTCAAAATTCAACACCTCCAATACCATTCCCCCCGTCGGCATCTCCGCCAAAATGGGCATGGCCTGACCAATAAGGGCTTTCACCTTATCTGATTTCAAAGAATTGTCGTGATCCTCTTTGGAGTCCCATACTTCGGTGATGACGACAGCATCCTGGTCTGCTGCATCCAGGCTTACCATGTACATCCCAAAACCTTTGGCCGTGGAAACGAGGCGGGAAGCTTCGAGTAAGATCTCAGCCAGCTTTTGACCATTGCCGGGCGTGGCTTTCAATTTTCCGTGGAGTCCGTATTTGTTCATTGTGTAAAAGGATATTTATTATTTTAAAATTATTTCATCCGCAAAAAGCATAGCATCATATTGCGAACCTGCGTGATGCCATTCGGGTAATTTTCCGTAATTGGTGGCCACTACTTTCAGGAAACGAACGTTAAGGCCATCCAATGAGGTCTCAAAATTATGCTTAAACGAACCATTTTCTTTGGGAGAAATAGTATTCGTAATGGTCTGCAAAAGTATATACGGTTCCTCCGCGGAATCCTTATAATAGACTTTTACCTCTCTGGGCAAAATGACCCATGAAAAAGTATTTTGATAAAAGCCCATTGAGAATTGGTGTAACGTCTCTTTTTGCCCCAGATCAATTTCGAGGTCAATATCCTGGCCTGAAAAGCCCTGCCACCTGCCACTCCTCAAATCAGCCGGATTGCCGAGTTTCCCATCGAGCAGCGCCATTTTTCCCCCGCCATCATAACTCGGATGGTAATCACTGGGAACAGCATTTAACTTTTTTAATTTCCCAATTCCTTTATGATAAATCAGGCTGTCTTTGGCCAGCGGAAATACTTTGTCGCCCTGGATAACCCCAGCGACTATTTTTACATCAGAATCGATAAAAAAAGGGCCGGTGTATTTTTTGGAATGTTGCGTAATGATATCTTCATTTAGAGCGTAAAAAACAGGAAGCCCTTCAAAAATGGGTGTGATGGTAATTTTTCTGCCTTGCACGGTTAAGTTATTGTCAGGCTTTATGATACAATAACCGTTCAGTCCTTCAAGGTCATTCCTCATGTCCTCAAATTTTTGCATGTTCACCGATAACCAGGAAGGTCTGTTCTCCAGGTTCCATAAGACTTCGTATTGGTTTTTCAAAGCCTCCGACTCAGCAGCCAGTGTTTTTATCGCCTTTTTTAATTCGGAGGCTGAGGGGCTGGAATCGCCTTTTAAAAATTCATACACATCGATACGAAGGAGATTTTTCCGTAAGGTAAACCGGATTTGTTGCATCGCAAACCGGAGGTAATCAATGGTCGATTCATTGTACCGGATATTGGGCACTATTGAATTGATTTTGTTTGACAAAACTTCCAGCTTTTCCAAAACCGCTTCATTTTCGGCTCTTTTTCCGTTTTGAACGTAATCAAAATGGATGGGAAAAACAGGCTCAAAAAAACGACTGTTGTCTAAAATATCCCTGATTCCTGATTCACGCAATGCAGAAAGGCTCAACATTTCATCCACCAGGCTTTCTCCTTTCAAGCCATAAAAAATTTCATCAAAGGACTGGTTGAAATGACTATACCTGCTTTTTCTTTCGGTTTCAGAAGCTTCAGGAGTGAGGTCGGCAGAAGGGGCGTTCCAGCTGTTTTCAGCGCCCCAGGCAAATCCGTGCCAGGTGTTTTGAAAGAAATCGAGCCCGTCATCATCCCAGCTTGTATTCAGCACCCCGGAAGCATGGTACTTATAACCGTCTCTGATAAAGTTAAAAATATTGACCTCCGCTACCTGCAGGTCGGGATAAATATTCCTCCAGCAACTCACGCCCGGCGCTACCCAGAAATTGAGCCCGGTATCGGTGATCGGCGTAATGGAGGAATCGAAATCTTTTGCCGCATGATACCCCCAGGCAATCACCGTAATGTCTTTCGGAAGCCGGCTTGCTATTTTTGGGTGGTGACTCGCAATATCACCCCACATCAAAATGCTTTTTCCGTAGGGCTTTAATAAATCATTCAACCTGTTGATGTGATAGAGATAAACGCCGTCCATGCCCAGGCTGTCCACCATGGCTTTGGACCTGCCTTCTCCAAGGCCAAAGGTTTCATCACAATTAATATTAAAAAACTCACCGCCATAACATGGCACAATCTCAGAGTAAACATCCCTCAGAAAGTCATAAGATTCCTCCAATGCCGGTGAAATAATGTGGCCATTTTCAGCCAGGTGCTTATAATCAGGATGGGACAAAGTCTCTTCCATGTGGCCGAATGACTGGTAATTCCCGATCAGGGTTACGTGGTACTTTTTGGCAAAATCACTCAACTCCCTGATCTCCTCTTTGGTAATGCCATCCTCAGGGGCGATACCGGGATGTTTTTCCAGTTTAAAAACGTGCTCCGTATATAAAGTGAAATAATTGAGTTTAAAAGAAGCCATTTTTTTGATCTGCTCTTTTAATAATGCCATGCCAGGAATGGGGCCTCTGCTGATGTCGTCCTGCCAGGCGCGTACAGGAAAATCGGGAAAGTCGTAGAGGACAAGACAAGGGATGTTGTTCCCCGTTTTATTGGCAATGATAAGTTGCTTTAACGTTTGAATGCCGTAAAAAATACCGGCATCGGTAGTGGCGATTATTTTTATAGCCTGCGGGGATATTTTTAAAACATATCCTTCCTTTCCCGGATCAAAATTTTCGTCCAGGCCCAGTGTTGTAAAGGCGGAGTTCAATTGGGAATCGGAAGCTATTTTAAGCAATTCAATGGTATTATGTTCAGCTTTTCGATCTGATCGAAGGCTTAAATTAAATTCCTTTTGCGCACAATCAGTAATTTCATTTTTATAAAACTCATCAAAGTCATTACTTAGAATGGTCGTGTTTTTATCAAAAGTGAAAAAAGTGTTTTCGAGGATTGCTTTTTTGGGGGTGGGAATAAGGTATAATTGCGCAAAAGCGGTTTGGGTGGCTACAAGAAAGGTTAAAACAGGAAGTAGGTTTTTTATTTTCATTTTTCAAAGTTATAAAAATTTAAGCAAGTGAAATTTATCCCATCTGAATAAACCTTTCGATAATTTACCTGTCTACATTTTTATGAAAATTTGATGTTGTTTAAAGTTTCCTCCTTAAATAGCATCCTTAAAATAAGATCAACATTATCAAAAATGAAAAAAATCTATCCCTTATTCTTTTTAATCCTCGGGCTTTACCTCCATATAAATGCCATCGCACAACAGCCCAATATTCTGCTCTATATCATCGACGACATCGGGGTTGATCCCACGCCAAACTATCTGCCCAATGTGGAAAAAGCAAACATGCCCCGGCTGGAATCCTTAATGGAAGCAGGCATTACCTTTGACAATGTGTGGTCCAACCCTTTGTGTTCCCCCAGCCGTTCGGCCATCCTTACGGGAAAATACGGTTTTCGAACCAATGTGCTGGATGCCGATACTTATAGCCAGTTGTCCACCGCCGAAACGACCTTACATGAATATATTGACCAGGTTTCAGCAGGCTCCTACAGCACCAGCCTTATCGGCAAATGGCATTTGTCAGGTATTGGAAATCAGAATAAAAACTATCCCGCAGAGTGTGGCATCCCCTTTTACGCCGGAAACCTCGGAGGCCAGGTGGCTGATTATTATCATTGGAGCTTAACCATCAACGGGCAGTCGAGCCTTTTTTCGGATTACCTTACGCCTAAATACACCGATTTAGCGATAGATTGGATCAATGATCAAACCCAGCCCTGGTTTTGCTGGGTAGCTCATAATGCCGCCCACACCCCTTTTCATTTACCGCCTGATTACATGCATTCCCAGGGAGATTTGCCCACGGATTCAGCTTCCATTGCGGCCAATCCGTTGCCCTATTTTTTGGCCATGATTGAAAGTTCGGATTATGAACTGGGGCGGTTGCTGGATAATATTCCGCAAAATGTTTTGGATAACACAGTCATTATTGTCATTGGCGATAATGGTACACAACGAAATGTTTTACAAAGCCCTTACGCTCTAAATCAAGGCAAGTCAAGTCTGTACCAGGGCGGTATTCATGTGCCAATGGTCATTGCCGGCGCCGGGGTCAGCAGGCATAATGAGCGTGAAGCGGCACTGATCAGTTTTACCGATTTATTCTCAACGATTGTTGAATTGACGGGAACCACCCTTCCCGAAATCCATGACAGTAAAAGCTTTTATCCCCTGTTGACACAGGCACTGCCCGGGATCAGAGATTGTGCTTATTCAGAAATTACCGAAAGTATGATTTCCCCCGCCGGCTGGACCACCCGCGATGCTACGTTTAAATTGATTCATTTCTATAACGGAACTGAAGAGTTTTACAACCTGATGGACGATCCCTACGAAAGTAACGATTTGCTGGAAGGATCTTTAACGGCTGCCGAACAAGCCGCCTTTGATAATTTGTTGGCTTGTAATCCTCAAAATACTTCTTCTGCCACGGATCTTTCTATTGAAAGCATCTTCAATATATATCCCAATCCTGCCGGTTCGGAATTTTTTATCACTTTAAATACTGCCCGATCTCAAAATTACAGGATTACAGACATTACCGGCAGACCGATTATTTCGGGAATACTGGAACCCGGTCGAAGCCGGCTTTCTTTGGCAAATTTTCCTTCGGGTTTATATTTTATCAAAGTAGAAGGGATAGTCAGAAGATTTATCAGGGAATAAAGCTACTGAACGATCCAGGGATAGGCCTTTTTAAAGCCTTTGCGCCAGGTCGGGTGCCAATGTCCTTCATTCGGTTCTACATCGAACTGCAGGTTTTTTTCTGTCATCCCCTTTGATATTAAGGTGTCATAAACTTTCCGGGCATTGGGGATCATTCTCCCTTCTTCTCTTGCACCAATATTCATGTAAATTTTGAGCGCATCAAAATTGTCAACCTGCTGATGCAAATCAAATACCTTGTCGTTGACCCAAAAAGAAGGAGATAAAACAATGGCATTCCCAAAAACATCGGCGTAGGAAGTTACCATGTAATAGGCCATTAATCCTCCTAATGAGGCACCTCCTATGGTGGTGAATTTTGCCTCCGGTTTTGTCCGGTAGGTACTGTCGACCCATGCTTTCAGGTCAGTGGCAATCCACTCGGCATGTTTATCCCCGGAGACTTCCTTTTCTTCCGGATCCTCAGACGGAGCAAAAGGTTTGTATTCCCTGTTTCTATCATGGGAAGGCTCTATTCCAATCACGATAGCCCCCGGCCCCCCGTTGGCGACGACCTCATCGATCACTTCATCTACCTGCCACTCGGGTCCCCTAAGTACCATATCATTAAACAAAGCTGAGCCATCCAAAAAATAAATGACCGGATAGCGTGCAGAATCGGTTTCGTAAGCCGGAGGCAGATATACATGTAATGTTCTCTTCGAGTCCAGGTAATCTATGTAAGCGGTATCTTTCAATACCCTGACATTTGGAGAAGCCGTGTCCGATAGATTTTCGAGATATTTTTGCTTTTTAAAATGGTCATAAGCCTGGTAGGCAAAAAGGTAGGCAAAATAGATCACGACAACTGCTATGATACCCAATAGTGTTTTCCAATGGAGTATTCTTTTCATAAGTCAATTTTCTATGGGTGTCCAGAATAAAAGTTTCATCAGGGCATTATTTCAAGAGTTGCCAATACCGGCAAATGGTCCGAAATAAAAAGGTTATCGTCCCGCCGGTCGTCAATATGCACATAAGACAACACTTTGAATTTTTGAGTAAAAATATAATCGATCCTTCTCAGCATTACTTCATCTGTAAATCCGCTGAAGGTACCCACCGGACCATAAAAAGGTTGCTCCGTTATAGTTTTGGCATCCGCCAGGCCGTTTTTGAGGGCCTGAACAGGTCGGTCCTCCGGCATAGAATTAAAATCCCCCATGAGGGCAACGGGAAGATGGGCGGCATTGATTTTCCTGATTTTTGTGAGGATGAGGCTGGCCGAATTGGCCCGTGCTACCTCCCCCATATGATCAAAGTGGGTGTTGAATACCCAAAATTGCTGCCCTGACATTTTATTCAAAAAAAGTCCATAAGTACAAATCCTTTCCATAGCGGCATCCCATCCTATAGAAACGACATCAGGTGTTTCCGACAGCCAAAAAGTGGATGTTTCCAACACCTCAAATTGTGTTGTGTCGTAAAAAATAGCCGAAAATTCCCCTTTTTGGGCGCCGTCATCCCGTCCCACGCCAATGAAGGTATAATCCGTCAGGCAGCTGTCTAGATAAGTTACCTGGTGAATCAAACCCTCCTGAATGCCGAAAATGACGGGATCGTAATGCCGGAGCATACGGACCATGGCCGTTTTCCGCTGATCCCAGTTGTTGGGGGTATCCGCAGGATTGTCGTAACGGATATTGAGGGTCATCATTACAGCCGATTGGCTAAAAAGACTCCCGGTTACAAAAATCGTCAGAAGAATAAACAGCAATTTACGTGGATGCATTTTTTTAGTTTTATTGATGTGAGATCAAAAATACAAAGGCCCCTAACCTTGTCAAAAAAATGACAGCTTCATTTGTAATTAATTTGAAGAAAGCATGTGGGTAAAAATAGTTTTAAATTGTTTCAGGTTGAGCAAAGTGAAATCGCACCGAGAGGTCAGGGTGGCAACTCACTTCTACATTCGGTGCCTGCCTGCTGCTGCGAGAAGCGGTAGGCAGGTTCATTATTCGGTGTTCTGCGGTTCTGAGCCGTTATTCCTTGTTAAACCTTCAATCAATAAGATTGGGAATGTATGGAAGGCATTACTGAACAGCAGAACCTGCCTTACTGCGACAGCAGGCAAGGTATCGAATGTCGAATATCGAATAATGAAGTATTCGAAAAAAATTTAATGGCAATAATTTTTGCTGGCAATAATTTAAGTTCATTTTGTCATTATACTTATTTCGAAAAAGGTTTAGCCATTTTTTGATCTCACCAGCCTTCTTCAGCCAAATTTATCCTCTCCAAACACCGATAAAGGCAGGACTAAAAAGAAATTCCAAAAAAATTTCACCCCAAACCCCTGATTTGAAACGTTTGATTGAGGTTTACGACAATTTCAACAAGATTACGATATTTGTAAATTTAAACAAAAATCGTATATTTGTAATCAAACAGTAAAATTTGGACAAGCATTTGGACAGCACGAAATATCAGGATATTCTGAAAACAGCTCACGACCTGTTTTGGAAGCATGGCATCAGGCGAGTAACCATTGAGGAAGTCTGCCGGGAAGCGGGAGTAAGTAAGATGACCTTTTACAGGTATTTCTCCAATAAAGAGGAATTGGCCAGGGTGGTGTTGGAGAAGCTTTTTGATGAGTCCGTTGAAAAATACCGGGCATTGATGAAGGAAGACATTTCTTTTGAGGAAAAGGTCAAACGTCAGTTGATGGCCAAGTTTGAAGGAACAAAAGAGATCAGCGCGGAACTTATTAAGGATATTTATTCGGACAAAAAATCTGGGTTGAGTGAATATTGGGAAAAAAGAGCGCATGAATTTACCGAGGAAGTACTCAGGGATTACGCCGAGGCTCAGCGGGCAGGACTCATTCGGAAAGATATTAATCTGAATTTCATCCTTTATTTCAATCAAAAAGCTGCTGAGATGATCATGGATCCCAACATGGCGGCATTATATGAAACGACCCAGGATCTGATCATGGAAGTCGCCAATTTGTTCTTTTATGGAATATTTCCGCGGCATAACAAGCAAAATGAATAAAAAATGCTTCATATGGTCTTTGTTGATCATTCTCCTCGTCGGAGAATTGACTGCCCAGACAGATACTGCCATGGGGGATACCCTTTTATTCAAAGGCCAACTATCGGCTTTTGAACTGTTCAATCCCAGTAACACCCTACCGCTTTGGACCGGAGCCCGGTACATTCCACAGCTCAATTACGAGATAAAATTACCCGATCGAAAGCAGGTCGATTTCGAAGCTTCGGCCAATATTTTCGGAAACTTCGGATTCAACCCTTTCGATTCCATCAAAGCGGAGGGCAACGTTCAGCCCTACCGGCTATGGGCACGATATTCTGCGCCACAGTTTGAATTGCGCGCCGGGCTGCAAAAGATCAACTTTGGCTCTGCCTCCCTGTTGCGCCCCCTGATGTGGTTTGATCAGCGCGATCCCCGCGACCCGCTCCAGCTCACCACGGGCGTGTATGGTGTGCTGAGCCGTTATTACTTTCTGAACAATGCCAATATCTGGATCTGGGGCCTTTACGGCAATAAGAATATCAAGGGATGGGAAGAGGTTCCATCCAACAAAAAAATACCAGAGTTCGGCGGTAGGTTCCAGGCACCGGTTCCCAAAGGAGAAGCAGCCTTTACCTTCCACCACCGCACGGCTGACAGCCGGAATTTTTACCTTGAAGATTTTCAGTATGAAAAAGTGGCAGAGAACAAAATTGGCCTGGATGCTAAATTTGACCTGACAGTAGGATGCTGGTTCGAAGCCACCTGGGTCAATAAAAGTAAGAATATGGGTATGTTTACCAACCAGGAGATTTTTAACCTGGGCGTGGATTATACCTTCGGGATAGGCAATGGACTGAATATCGTGGTGGAACAGTTGGTGGCCGGATTTGGAGAAAAGCCGTTCGCCTTTGAGGAAACGGCCACCTTTTCCCTGCTCAGCATGAATTACCCCATTGGTTTATTTGATAACATAAGCTCCATAGTGTATTTCGACTGGACAAACAAAACGGCCTATAATTTCCTCACCTGGCAAAAGCAGTTCAACCAATTTTCGCTGTACGTGATGGGATTCATAAACCCGAAAACTTATCATCTGCCGACTCAGAACATAGCAGAAAACCTTTACGGGGGCAGCGGGCTTCAGGTGATGGTGGTGTATAATCATTAGACGGTGGACGGTGGACTGATAGACGATGGACGGTGACGGATTGAAGAAGTAAAAAATATCGAGCTACTACTCCAAACAATTTGAACAATTTGAACAATTTGAACAATTTGAACAATTTAAATCCTTCCCTGGCAAAACGTCATCGGCAACAGTGAAGAAAGAGGTTAAACTTAGGATAAAAAATCATATAAATTCATACAAAATGGAAAATGCTTCAATTATAAAAATTGAAAAGCTTACGAAAACTTTTCCCATGGGAAAGTCTGAGTTTACTGCATTGAGGGATATTGACCTGGTGATAAACCGGGGTGAGTTTTCAGGTTTGATCGGCCCCAGTGGCTCCGGAAAAACGACTTTACTCAACATCATCGGCTCCCTTGATGTGCCCACCAGGGGTGAAGCGGTCGTATTGGGTCATTCCATCGGGTCACTCAATCCAAAACAGGCTGCCCGGTTGCGTAAGGAAAACCTGGGATTCATCTTCCAGAGCTACAACTTACTCACGGTGCATAACGTGTTTGAGAATGTCGAATTCCCGCTTCTATTGCTAAATTTCACGGCTTCCGAACGGCGAAAAATGGTGATGGACGCGCTGGAATGGGTGGGATTGACGGACAAAGAACACTCGCGTCCGCCCCAACTTTCAGGAGGAGAGTGCCAGCGGGTGGCCATCGCACGAGCCATGGTAAAAAAACCATCCCTTGTTTTGGCCGACGAGCCGACAGCGAACCTGGATGCGGCGAATTCACACCACATCCTTCAAACCATGGAAACCCTTAACAAGGAACTCAATACCACGTTTCTTTTTGCAACACATGATGAAAAAGTCATCAGTTACCTGCGCAGGAAAATTTACTTACTGGACGGGAGAGTTGATAAAGATGAGGTTATAACAAAATAAAACAGGTTTACCATGTTATTAGCATTAAAACTGGCTTACAGGAATTTGATTGGCGCCGGTCTTCGAACCTGGTTAAATGTGATCGTTTTATCCTTCTCATTTGTCGTCATTATCTGGATGAAAGGCATCCTGGTGGGTTGGGATTACCAGGCCAAAACAGATATGAAACATTGGGAAATTGCCGAAGGGCAATACTGGCACAAAAGTTACGATCCGTTCGATCCGTTCACCCTTACGGATAGCCATGCCGCCATTCCTGAAGCCTTAAAACCGGAAATAAAAAAGGGCGAAGCGGAACCCATTTTGATCACCCAGGGTACCTTCTACCCCGAAGGAAGGATGCAATCCATTCTTATCAAAGGAATCAACCCTAAACAGACGCTACTGGAATTGCCCACCCACTACCTGGACACCAGTATGGCGGCCATTCCGGCCATCATCGGTTCCAATATGGCGCGTATGAATAAGCTGAAAGTCGGCGACTATGTAACCCTGCAATGGAGAGACGCCAACGGCACTTTTGACGCGGCGGAGGTTTTCATTACTAACATATTTTCCACCAACGTACCAACTGTTGACGTGGGGCAGGTCTGGATCGCGCTCGACAAATTACAGTCCATTATGTTGTTGCCCGGAGAAGCTACCCTCTTTTCCTATGGAAATGCCGAAGAAAACAGGCCTGACCTGGAAAATTTTGTAAACAAACCTATGAAAGTATTAACGGCCGATATTGATAAGATCATTAAAACCAAATCTGTAGGCCAGTCGGTTTTTTATATCATTCTGCTCCTGCTGGCTATGCTGGCCATTTTCGACACCCAGGTGTTGTCCATCTTTCGCCGGCAACGGGAAATCGGAACTTATGTAGCTCTCGGCTTTACCAAAAGGCAGGTGGTTTGGTTGTTTACGACAGAAGGAGCCATGTACGCTATCCTGGCAGCAGCGGCCGCTGCGATTTACGGGGTTCCTTTCCTGATCTGGCAGGCAAAAACAGGATGGACTTTGCCGATGGAAGCCAGTGATTACGGGATGGCTATGGCTCAGACCCTCTATCCTAAATACAGTGTGGGATTGGTACTAACCACAACCTTGGTTGTACTGATAACTACGACTATCGTAAGCTACTGGCCAGCGAAGAAAATTGCAAAAATGAATCCAACGGAAGCTTTAAAGGGAAAAATACAATGATACAATTTTTAATAAAAGGACTTTTTCGTGACAGAAGCCGGAGTACAATGCCCATCCTGGTGGTAGCCATTGGAGTTATGCTCTGTGTTTTGATGCACGCCTATGTGACCGGTGTCATGGGAGATACCATTGAAATGAACGCCCGGTTCGCAACGGGACACGTTAAGGTGATGTCCAAAGCCTATGCAGAAAACGTGGACCAAATCCCCAATGATCTTGCTTTAATGGACGTGGGAGCCCTGCTGGAAGATCTCAAAACACATTATCCTGATATGGACTGGGCCCCGAGAATCAAATTCGGGGGCCTGATCGATGCTCCCGATGAAAACGGAGAAACCAAAGCCCAGGGCCCCGCCATGGGATTGGGTTTTGATCTTCTGTCGAAGGACAGCAAGGAAGATGAGCGGCTAAATTTGTCGGCATCAATCGTCAGAGGATCCATGCCTGTAGCACCAGGAGAAGTCCTGCTCAGCGAAACCTTCTCCGAAAAGCTGAAGGTCAACCCCGGAGACATGGTCACCCTCATCGGCTCTTCGATGAACGGAAGCATGATCATGTATAATTTCAAAGTCGCAGGAACCATCCTTTTTGGTTCCAATGCCCTGGACCGAGGGACGATCATTGCAGACATTGAAGATGTTCGACAGGCACTTGATATGTACGACGCCGCTGGTGAAATAACCGGTTTCTTTTCATCGGGTTATTTCGAGGAAGAGAAAGCGGTTGAAATGGTTCAGCAATTCAATGCTAACCATATCGATGAAGCCAACGAATACGCTCCCATCATGCTGAGCCTGCGCGATCAGCATGGCATGGCCACCCTTGTGAACCTTTCTAAAACTATGGGGCTGATCGTTACCCTCGTATTTATGATGGCCATGTCTCTGGTGCTTTGGAACGCAGGATTACTGGGCGGGTTGCGAAGGTATGGAGAAGTAGGCCTGAGGCTTGCTATCGGAGAAGAAAAACGCCATGTGTATTTCTCCATGATCCTTGAATCGATCTTTATCGGAATCGCCGGATCTGTATTGGGCACGGCTATTGGATTGTTTTTTGCCTGGCTGCTGCAAACCTACGGGATCGATATCAGTTCCATGATGAAAGGAGCTTCCGTCATGATGCCCTCGCGGATCAGGGCGCATATTATGCCGGTTGATTTTTATATAGGCTTTATTCCGGGAGTCATCTCTACCGTGATAGGAACCGCTCTTTCCGGTATTGGGATTTATAAACGGAATACAGCACAATTATTCAAGGAACTGGAAGTTTAAATTTAGTTGGCAGTCTGTAGTTTACAGCATTATGACATGCCATGAAACAGGTTAAAAATATTCAATGACATTAAAAAATATAAAGATGAAAACATTCTTAATCGCTATTTTCAGCACTATAACATTCCTGGCCTTTGGACAACCCTCTGCGGATGAAATTCTTGATAAAGTGGATAAGAATATGTCCTCCGAAAACAGGATTTTTGAATCCACCATGATCATTCACGGCAAACGCGGCAGCAGGAGCATCTCTTCGAGATCTTATTCCGTTGGCGACAAACAATCCTATACGGAATACCTCGCACCAGCCCGAGAACAAGGCACCAAAATGTTGAAACTGGAAGATAAATTGTGGATCTATTCTCCTTCTACCGACAGGATCATACAGATCTCCGGGCACATGCTGCGTCAATCCGTGATGGGATCTGACCTGTCTTATGAAGATATGATGGATGACAGGAAATTGACTGAAATCTATTCCGCTTCGGTTATCGGCAATGAAGAAATTGACGGCCGCCCAACGTGGGTTCTTGAGCTGAAGGCTAAGGTTGATGATGTGGCTTATGCCACACGCAAAGAATGGATAGACACAGAGCGTTACGTCCCCCTGAAAGAAGAATTGTACGCCAAAAGCGGGCAATTATTAAAAAGATCCACCCTGAGTGATGTCGAAAAAATTGAAGGTCGCTGGTTCCCGCGTACCATCGTTTACAAAAATATGCTCACCCAGGGAGATGGTACGGAGTTTAAAATGACGAGTATAAAATTCAATCAGGTAATACCGGAAGATCTGTTCACCAAGGCATCGTTGAAACAATAGTCTATAAATAATAACAACATAGCCCGGTTTACCTTTTCTCAACCCGGCTTTGTTGTCATTCTTAAACCTTTGAATAATGGAAAAAAAGATCGACTTCTCCGAAGACAGGATCATTGATCTCATCTCATGGGAACTCCATGTGCAATCTTCCAACATTTTTCCATCCAGTAGTCTGAGCAATGACCTCAACCTCGACACACAGGACAAGATGTTGCTCATTGCCGCATTAGAAAACAGGCTGGATGTTTACCTCACGGCGGAAGAAGCAGAAATTGTGGAAACCATTCAGGATTTGAGTCAGTATTTTTATTTACATGCTTCCTGAAAAATTTAAACGAAAGGGCCGCAAGTAAATCGCAAAGTGCGCAATGTGTAATTTTAAAGGGGCTCCGCATCCAATATATTCGTTGCGGCCCTGGCGTATCCCTGGCCTTTGCGTTAAAAACCTCACCCTTTCACAAAAGTCAACTCCCCCCTGAAACAAACGCTGGCATCACTGGCATTTACCAATTCAAAACCATGCCTGAATCCGTTTTCATATCGATGCATTATTAATTCCGTGCCAAAGATTATTTCTTTTAAATAATTGACGGTAAGTTCCAGGGGCTGGTATGTTTTAAAGAACCGAATGTCATAGGTATCTGTCATGAACTCGATATACCGCATAGCCGTAAGATGCTGGTTCATATCGATATCGTTATAACGAACATGAAAGTGGGTTGACCTGGTGGGGGCACCATCAAATTTTAGAGCGGGGATTGTTTCATCGATGGCATGGCGGTCTTCATTATGAAATAAGGAGGCAGGTTTGGCATCCAGTAGTTTTGGTCGCCTGGTATTCATATCAAAAACCAGCCACCCGGAGGTGACAGAAGCAAACGGATTTCCTTGTCCATCCAAAAAATCCGCGTCACGCATATAAAATAGCCGATTCAATCCTTTGGGCCATGTATTCACCACAATGGTCCCGGGCCATGAGGGCAATTTTATTATTTTTATTTTAAGCCTGGAAAGCGCCCAACCTAATTGTTGCTCATTCAAATGGCCATACCCAAAACCAAGGATTTCAGCATGTTGCCACGCCGCCTGTATGTATAAATTAATCAAAGAGCTCAACCTTAGATCGCATTTAAAATCCGCATCCCTGGAGGTGATCCTGAATTGTTTTTGAAGAATGTATTCTTTTTTGTCCATGGAAACCAATATAAACCCTAAAGTCGTAAAACAAATAATGTTTTTGTCTAGATAATTGTCAAGCTACTACACGAAATTAAAGGTAAACCATAAATTCGTGAAAAATAACGTATAAATAAAAAAATGGATCATATCAATTTAAAAACTTTGTGTTCAGACAGCCAGGAAATCATCCTTCGCGTTGGAGAATTTATTCGCGGAGAAAAAGGCAAGGTTACTCGCGGAGAAATAGAAACCAAAAGCCTGAATAGCCTGGTGAGTTATGTGGACAAGACAGCAGAAGAACTCCTGGTAAAAGGCCTGGGTGAACTGCTGCCCGAAGCCGTTTTTCTAACGGAAGAGGAAACCGTCAAAACCCAGCGAGGAGATTTACGATGGATCATCGATCCATTGGATGGAACCACCAACTTCCTTCATTCTTTACCCATTTTTTCCATTAGCGTGGCGTTGCAGTGGAAAAATGAAACCATCATGGGCATCGTATATGAGATAAACCAGGATGAATGTTTTTATGCCTGGAAGTCAGGGGGCGCATTTTTGAACGGCAAGCCCATTACCATCAGTAAAACGGATGACCTGGCCGATGCGCTGATAGCAACGGGTTTTCCCTATTATGACTACGACAGGATTCCGGGTTATCTTCAGATTCTGTCTGAAATGATGGCCAAAACACGCGGCATCCGTCGCCTGGGCTCAGCTGCGGTAGACCTCGTTTATGTGGCCTGCGGACGTTTTGATGCGTTCTTCGAATACAGCCTTAACGTGTGGGATGTAGCTGCGGGGGCTTTTATCGTTCAGGAAGCCGGAGGAAAAGTAACGGATTTCAGAGGAGGAGACGATTTTTTATACGGACGGGAAATCGTGGCCACAAGTGCGGGAGTAGAAGAAGCGTTTTTTAAATATATTGAAGTGGCGTTTGGGGAATAGCAGAAGCTTTATGCACTATATGACTATGTGGTAAAAAAAGCTTTATGCACTATATGACTATGTGGCAAAAAAGCTTTATGCACTATGCGACTATGTGGTAAAATAAGCTTTGTGCACTATATGACTATGTGGTAAAAAAAGCTTTATGCACTATGCGACTATGTGGTAAAATAAGCTATATGCACTATGCGACTATGTGGTAAAATAAGCTTTGTGCACTATATGACTATGTGGTAAAAAAACTTTATGCACTATGCGACTATGTGGTAAAATAACCCGGGACATTCCCAAAAAAATAACATCCCGGATCATTTAACCTTAATAAGTTTTAGTCATGCTGTTAGGAACGCAAATGATAAAATTTGCCGTTCCTTCGTTTTCTTCACTAAGTTCAGAAATATCATCCTGCTCTACGGTCGTAATGGTGACCACTTTCAATTTAGGGTTAAGTTCGTTCAAATACCACAGAATGCTCTGAAAATTGTCGGAGTGATAACTTCCGTTGTAATGGATAAATGTCTTGCCAACTTCCAAGTTTTTATAAATAAAATACCCCATGGTGGCATCTTTCACTGCCTGGGAATACGGAAAATTTTCCGAAGAACCGCCATGTCCCCCCATATCCATATCCATTAATGATTTATAGGCTTCTAGTTCCAGGTCGACGGTAATCGGCAGCGGTGCAATATATTTTTTGGCTTCATCCGACAAGCTATCAAGAGCGATCAGCCCATTTCTGAAAACCAGGTTGGCATAACGCCTCGGGATATTGGTGGCGATCATCTTCACCCCTTTCTCTTTGGCAAATTCCAGCACAGGTTTGTAATCCGTTTTATAATTGGGCCACAGCCGCATTTCCTTTTCGAAAGAACTTTGGTTGATGGCACCACTGAAGTATTCATCGAGGATTATCTGGCCATCGGATTCATACATCTCTGCGCCCAGGGTGAGATTGCCGTTCTTTTTTTCATAAAGGTCCTTCGTCAGCTCCAACTGCAACCAATGGGAAATTGGATTGTTGTGAGATTCTCCAAAAAATACGACATCCGCCCCTTCACAGGCATCGAGCATTTTTTCATAACCAGCTTTTTTTTCTTTTGAGTTAAAAATCTGGTAGGCTGGTTTTTTCTGACCAAAAAGTGTGGTCGAAACAATAACCGCCAGCAGTACAAGCATTGTTTTGTGTGTCATTTATTTTCTTGTTTTATTTTTTCAATACGCAATAGGAGTTCATCGGGTTTAAAAGGTTTCAGGAGAAAATCCCGGGCACCTTCGGCTAAAATTTCAAGAATCTCATCAGCCATCTCAATATCCGCAATAATGATAAAAGGAAGGTTGGGGTCTACCTGTGTTTTGGCAAGGCGGAGCAGTTCCAGCCCGGAGGTTTTTGGAAGGTTAAGTTCTGTAATGACTATATCGGGTTTGGAATTCAAAAGGTATTGGGCAGCTTCCTTACCATCTTTGGCTAAAATGAGTGTGTGGTTTCTTTTGTTCAGCCTAAACTGCAGAGCAGTAAGCAAGACATCCTCGTTTTCACAAATTAGTAATTTCATTGGATAAGGGACTATTGCAGTTAATTGAATTAGGTGGTGAAGGTACAAAAATTAAGATAAAATTCAGCTATTTACGCCAATTCGAAGCTCTAACTCGGTAAAAAAAGTAAATTCTAGTTATCTAAATGTAAATTACACTTGACTTTTAGTAAATATTGGTTTACATTTGTACTCTAACAAAAATAAATAAATCATGGAAACAAAATTTTTATTTCCCAATGCCTTAAAAAAAATTGGGTGGATACTTTTCATACCTGCTCTTATTGCGGGCATTTTTTACATGGCCAGCGAATTTGAATGGAATTTTTTGGAAGCCAGGGTTTTCGCCCTTTTTAATGATGAACTCATAAAAGGCTCAAAATTCGCAGTCATGATCGATAATAACCTAACCGATGAAATCATTGGCATTTTACTTTTAGTCGGAGCAGTCCTGGTCGCTTTTTCGAAAGAAAAGGAAGAAGATGAATTTATTATGAAACTGAGGCTTGAATCCTTGTTATGGGCTACTTATGTTAACGTTATTTTTATTTTATTTTGCCTTGTTTTTGTTTACGGATTCGTATTTTTTAATGCGATGCTTTTAAACATGTATTCCCTGCTGATTTTATTCATTATCAGGTTTAATATCATTATGATAAGAACTAAAAAACGAGTGGCATGAAGAATAACATAAGAGTTGAAAGAGCCATAAAAAACATCACCCAGGAACAACTTGCCCAACTTATCGGGGTGAGCCGACAGTCCATAAACGCCATTGAATCAGGCAAATATGTCCCGTCAACGGTTTTAGCCTTAAAGCTGGCCCGCGTTTTTGAAAAACCCATAGAAGCAATTTTCCAACTGGAGGAATCGGATTAGCGATCCAAAAAATGTTCGATCTTCTGGAAAAGCGTTTCCGGATCGAAAGGTTTCAGGATGTAGTCGTCAAAGCCGAATTTTCGGTAATCTTCCTGGGTATTGCCATATTGCCAGGCCGTCATGGCCAGGATGGGAATATTGGCGATCTCAGCAGGCATTTTTTTGCGCACATACTCTGTCGTTTCAAAACCATTCCTGATGGGCATTTGTATATCCATCAAAATGATATCCACCGCTTGTTTTTCCAGAAAGGCAATAGCCTCATTCCCGTTATTGGCAACGGCTACTTCCACCTTTTCCCATTGTTTCTCCAGTGTCTTTTGCATGACCAGCTGGTTCATTTTGTGGTCTTCAACGATAAGCACTTTAAAACTCCGTGAAATCTTTTCCCCTAATTTATCGAACTGGGGAATCACTTTGGCCGGTTCGTTCAAAGAGGCTCCCTTTCCAAAGGTAAGTTCAAAGAAAAATACGGAACCCGCCCCTTCTTCACTTTCCACACCAATATTTCCTCCCTGCCGTTCCACGAGTTTTTTAGCGATGGAAAGCCCCAGTCCGGTACCTTCCGAATGGTGATTTTTGGAAAGCACCCGGGTAAAAGCTTCAAAAATAAGGCCTTGTTTGTCATGGGCCACGCCGATCCCGGTGTCCTGTATGCGAAAACGGATTTTGGCAAAATCACGGGCGTTTTCGAGCACATCTGCAAAAATGGAGATGCTGCCCTGGTCGGTAAATTTGATGGCATTGCCAACGAGGTTGAGCAATACCTGGTTTAATTTAAGTTTGTCGCCCCGGAGGTTCCACTGAATCCGCGGATCCACTTCCAGTTTAAAATTCAGATCTTTGGTTTCAATTTTAGGTCTGAAGGTATCAGCGATATTGTCCAAAACTGTATGTAAATCGAATTCAATCTCTTCAAAGAAAATCTTCTCATTCTGAATGGAAGATATTTCCAGAATGTCATTGATGATGGCCAGCAGTACGTCAGAGGATTCCTTGATGGAATCAGCATATTGTTTTTGTTCTTTATCGAGTTCGGTTTGAAACATCAGGTTGACCATGCCCTGGATGGCATTCATCGGCGTGCGCATCTCATGGCTTACGTTGGCAAAAATCTGCTCCTTGATCTTGGCCGATTGCTGGGCCATATCCCTCGACTTGCGCAACTCTTCGGCTCGTTTTTGTTCCGTGATATCCTGGATGATGCCGGAGAAAATATAGGTTCCGTCGGGAGTCAGGGAAGCCTCGCAGGTCATAGAAACGAATCTCGTGGAATTATTGGCAAGCCGTATGCGGGCCTCTTTACGCACTTTCTTGCGCTTAATGGCCTCATCCACCATTTGCAAAAGAGGATGGAAAGGACTTCCTGTTGATTTTATATCTTCTATGGAAAAGGCCTCATCGGCCGGATCGATACCGAAAATACGGTAAACTCCGTTGGAGGCGGTAAAGAAGTCATCTTCCGGACGATATTCCCAGTGGCCGATCCTGGCGATACGCTGGGCTTCTTCCAGTCGACTAAGGATATTGTTCCGTTCTATTGAGTAACGCAGGGTTTTCGTCAGCTGGCGTTCATCAAATTCACCTTTAACGAGGTAATCCTGGGCTCCGAATTGTACAGACTTGACGCCAAGTGCCTCATCTTTGGCACCGGTAAGCACAATGATATTCTTTTGAGGATATTTATTGACGATCGTTTCCAGCGTTTCAAAACCGGCACTGTCAGGCAGGGTCAGATCGAGCAGGATGGCCGAAAAATCATCGTTGTTTTTGAGCAGTTCCAGGCCTTCCTTCAACGAAGGCGCGTTGATCAGCTCGCAATCCATCAATCCCGAATCGTCCAATAAGACTTCCACCAGCCTGGCATAGGCGAGATCGTCTTCTATAAAGAGAATTTTTATCATAGATTTTGTATCAGCCTTTAAATTTTGCATGTGCGTTTTCTCTTTTTCTAATAAAATGGGTGCAATACACTATCCCTGTTACGGTGCCATGGTGAGCCTGCCGTTTGGGAGGATGATTGCGAATGTTGGTGTGTAGTATGTAGTATATAGATTATCGGGGTCGCTTAAGTAATTATCCTTGCTTCGGCATAAAAATAAACAGGGCCACCTCTTCTGCCGAAATCAACAGGCAGAGTGCATGATCGTTTTTTCGGTAAACCACTTTAAAATCGTCCACTTTTTCCATTTCGACTACCCCTTTGGTGGCCAGTTCTTCAAGGGTCGTAGCACTGATGATCCAACTTTTTCCATCAAAATCAAAAACCTCAATATTGATGCCCAAAGGCGGGGGGTCCGTATTCACCAGAAATATCGGATAGTTTGAAATATCCTGGTCAATTATAGCCTCAGCCGTATTTTGCATCAGCTCCAAGTGAGCTTCCAGGCTCTTTTGCAGGTTGTCAAAATATAGATTATCATTCACAGGTCAGCTAATTTAAGCGTTTTTTTAATTTAATCCTATCGGCAAACTGAAAATCAGCACATCCACCCACTGTTTGGATCAGGATTTTCAGGATTTTGGAGTTTTCAGAATTTTTGAGGCGTTTGGACAAAATCTTAGTACGTAAGATCATAACATCAATCCATCACTCTTTCCTCAATTGCAGCAGGACCACATTTTCAATATGATGGGTATGCGGAAACATATCAACAGGCTGCGCTTTGAGCACATCGTACTTTTCCTTGAGCAGGTTCAGATCCCTGGCCTGGGTGGCCGGATTACAACTTACATAAACCATTCGCGGAGCCTCCAGCTGGAGCAACATCTCTACCACCTTGGCATGCATTCCTGCACGGGGCGGGTCAGTGATGAGCAGATCAGGTTTGCCGTGTTTTCGGGAAAAATCTTCCGTCAGTATGTCTTTGACATCACCGGCATAAAAAACGGCATTGTCGATATCGTTCAATTTCGCGTTGACTTTAGCATCTTCTATCGCATCTTCCACTTCTTCGATCCCGACCACCTGCTTACAGTTTTTGGCCACATAAAGGGCAATACTTCCCAAACCTGTATAAAGGTCATACACATTTTCATCTCCCTTCAATTCCGCAAAATCCACGACCACATCATACAATTCTTTTGCCTGACCGGTATTGGTCTGGAAGAAGGATTTAGGGCCGATCCTGAAGAGCACATGACCGAGCCGTTCCTGGATGTAACCCGGTCCGTGATACGTAACCATTTCCAGGTCGAGCAGAAAGTCGTTGAGTTTTGGATTGATACAGTAAATGAGGGTGGTGATCTGTGGGAACTGTTTCAATATTTCATCCAGGAAAGGGTTGATTCGGTCCGGATCATTTTCATGAATACTGACGATCAGCATCAATTCCCCCAAGGAGGAGGTGCGGATGAGGATGTGGCGCAGAAACCCCTTGTTTTGGCGGAGATCAAAAAACGGCAATTTTTGGTCAAGGCCAATTTTTTTAATGCCATTTCGAATTTCATTGGAAAGTTCGGACTGCAGCCAACAATGATCGATATCGAGAATTTTATCAAAAGCCCCGGCCCGGTGAAAGCCCAATACATCTTCCTCATTCGAAATATCGGTATTCAATTCTTCTTTGGTGAGCCATCTTTTATTGGAAAAAGCAAATTCCAGCTTATTGCGATAATAAACGGTGTCTTTGGCTTTCATTAAAGGTCTGAAATCAGCGACTTCGATTTTCCCGATACGCCTAAGGTTATTTTCAACCACATCGTGTTTGTATTTTGCCTGGGCTTCATAAGTGATGTGTTGCCATTTACACCCTCCGCAGGTGCCAAAATGTTTACAAAAAGGCTCAACACGCTCTTCCGAGTATTTGTGGAATTTCACGGGAACGCCCTCGCGATACTCATTTTTCTTTTTGATAATGAGCAGATCGGCTACATCCCCGGGGGCTACATCCTGGGCAAAAAACACCCTTCCTTCTTCATTTCGGCCTATGCTTTTTCCCCGGTCTGCAATCCCGGTAAAGGACACCTGCTCCACAATAACATTTTTCTGCTTTTTTCTAGCCATTTTTTTCTGTTTTCCCATGCTCGACAGCACCGGGGGATTGTTTAAATTATCTTGTTAAAACGATATAATCCTTGATCAGTGTTTTTAAAAACCCGATCCTGTCTCTTGGAATATCGGGGATATCGAGGATTTGCCGAAGGTGTAAAGCCAAATCATTCACAGCTTTACGATGGGCCTGGTTTTTATGTTTTGAAAACCTGACGATGGTCCCCTTGATCAAAAGCATGTCTTTTTCACTGAGATTTCTCACCTCGGGATAAACGGGTTGATAATCGTCAAGGGTGCTGATCTTGAGAATATCCTCGAGTTTCAGGGGATAGGATGGCTCGAGTTTGACCACCGTCGTGTTGGCAGTCATATCGCCCAGCCTTTGCCTCTTTTTGGTAGTGGAGATCAACAACGCCGCCAGGATGCCTGCCGAAAAAAAAAGATCAATCAAATAAAAAATAGATCTCAACATATAATCACTTAACCCGGAACCGTCCATGTTGAGCCGCAGTACTTTAATCTTTAAAGCTCTCTTACCCAGCGTTTGCCCATCAGCCAGGGCTTCCATCGCAAACTGGTAAATCAGGAAAATAACGATCGGCAGCAAGCCGTAAAGCACACTCAACAGCAAAGAGGATTCAGCATTTGAAAAGAAGGCAGCCCTAAGCAGCGTCACCAGTATAAGGTCAAAAACATAAACGATGACCATGTCGAGCAGAAGGGCCAGCAACCGCTCCCAAAGCGTTGCCAGTTCATACTCAATGGTTACGTTCTGACTGGTTTTTATAAATATAGTCTGCATTCAATTATTCTTGTGTTCCAATTATCCATCCCGTACCGCCAGGTCAGGGGTGTTCCAGTTGTTTCAGTCTCCCCCCCGATTTCTATAGACTTCCCACTTAATTATTATATTTGCAAAGTTACCCACATTTCAATTTATCCGGCAACAATGCGCGAAACAAAATTTATTGAGCAGAACCAGGAGAAATGGAAAGAGTTTGAAAAAGTACTCGAAAGAGGAACTGAAAATCCGGAAGAACTAAATGATCTTTTTATACAGATTACGGATGACCTCTCTTTTTCCCGCACTTTTTATCCCAACCGGTCGGTTAGGGTTTACCTCAATGGGCTGGCGCAGCGAGTGTTTAACAGGATATACAAAAACAAAAAATCATTTCGAGGGCGTTTCGTAAATTTCTGGAAAGACGAACTGCCCCAATTGATGCATGAGTCGCGGGTAGCTTTCCGGATTTCCTTTTTCGTCTTTGTATTATCGATGGCCATTGGGCTGCTTTCTTCTGCCATGGACCCCGAATTCGCCGAAGTCATTCTCGGGCCTGATTATGTGGAAATGACGGTCGATAATATTGCCTCCGGCGACCCTATGGCGGTGTACAAAGACAAAGGAGCCTTTGGGATGACTCTGGGAATTACCATTAACAACCTTTTTGTTTCTTTCCTGATATTTGCCTTTGGAGCCTTTTTTTCCATCGGCAGCATCATTCATATCATCCGCAACGGCATTATGGTGGGGGCTTTCCAGTATTTTTTTATCGCCCGGGGGCTGTTTTGGGAATCTTTTCTCACGATATGGATACACGGAACGCTGGAGATGTCCGCCATGGTCATCGCCGGGGCCGCAGGGATCACCATGGGACGAGGACTGGTATTTCCGGGCAACTATTCCCGGGCCAAAGCTTTCCAGCAGTCGGCAAGACGAGGAATCAAGATCATGGTAGGCATTATGCCCATCATTATGCTGGCCGGTTTTTTTGAAGGCTATCTTACCCGCCACACCGAGACACCGGATTTTATCAGGGCCATCTTTATCCTGATTTGCCTGATATTCATCCTGACGTATTTCGTCTGGTACCCGTGGATGCTGGCCAAAAAGGGCTTTGAAAAACCTCTGTCAGAAGTTCGGGTGCCGCCGGATAAGGACCAGTTTATTGATTTTCTGCGGATCAAGGATGTTGCTTCCCTCTTTGGAGAGGTGTTTATCTTTTTTAAAAAAAACGTGGGGGTTCTTTTATTATCCGCCGCTATGGTGAGTGCCCTGTTTACCGTAATGACCTTTGCCCTTACGGAGGAAGATCCCGTTAGTTTGTTTTATTTCCCCACCTATTTGTTCGGAACCTTAAGCGTTCTGAATAAATTCTTTTCTTCGGAAGTGATCCATTATATGCCATGGCTGATGTGGGGCAGTATTGCTGTGATTACTTTCGTGACGTTTACCCTGCTGCGGAAAGAAGAACAATTTATCGAAAAAACACGCCGGATGAACCACCTGACCAACATGATTACGGCAATCATCACTGCCGGTATGATCGAATTGGTTCTTTGGTTCAATTCCGGATTTACCGTGATCCTCATGATTTTCGTGGTCCCGGTTGTACTCCTTTGGTATTTCACTGCTCAGCGGGAACAAATCAATATTTTCAAAGCCTTTTCAAGAATGCAGATGATCCTGGCCGGCAATTATGGAAAATTGCTGGGCATTTTCAACCTCGTTTTCATCGCAGGACTGTTTTTTTATTCCCTGGCGGATACCGCCCTGGTGAATTTCTTTTTCCAGATCATCAACTGGATCGTCCATTTCGATCAGTCCACCATGGATTCTCTGACCATTGTCTTGCTTACTTTTTTTAATATATTTTTGCTCAACCTCTTGTTGATCCTGATGGCCACAGGAGTGGGACTTGCTTATTACAGCCTTTCGGAGATCAACGAAGCCGGAGAACTTTTTCGCAATATCAAATCGATCGGCTTGAAGCGACGCATCAAGGGACTTGAAAGAGAATAAAAAGGGGCAGCATTACGCCACCCCCGCATGTTTAGGGATTATGGGGAGAGAAATCTTAAAGGCTAAAGATTAAAGGCTAAAGATTAAAGGCTAAAGATTAAAGGCTAAAGGCTAAAGTAAGGCTTAGCTCCAGCGTGGGGACGGCCTCTTTTACTCACTCGCTTGCCTTGTCCTAGGAAAATGTCACCTTGCAACCGAGCAACCAGTAACCAGTAACCAACCTAATATCCTGTCATTTTCACATTGTTACCCTTATTTCCGGCATTTTTGTAATTTTATAAAAAAATTGAACCCAATATTATGGAGGGAAAAACCGCCCACGAAGATCAACGTTACGTTACGGCACTGCTCGAAAATGATCATCGGCTCATTCGGGAGATTTACACCCGGTTTTCGGGAAGTGTAAAATCCATTGTCATCCGGAACAGCGGTAACGTTCACGATGCAGAAGATCTTTTCAATGAATTGCTGATGGAAATTTGTGCCCTGGCCCGTAAAGGAAAGTTTTTGCTTACCTGCCCGTTTGATGCCTTTATAAAAATGATGGCTTACCGCCGCTGGGTGAATAAACTGAATAAACCTTCCGGAAAGATGGTAACATTTTCGGATATGCAGGGATATGATGAGGTAGCCGATGTGGAAGTGAATGAAACTTCGGAAGCCTTTGACCTGGTGGCCAGGAAAGAAGCTTTGTTCAAAGAAAAACTAGCTGAACTGAGCGAAGGCTGCCGCGAAGTACTGAAACTTTCCTGGACGGTAAAGCCTATGGAAAAAGTAGCGGAAATGCTCAACGTTACCTATGCTTACCTGCGCAAACGAAAATCGGTCTGTATGAAAAAACTGACCGAACTCGTGAGGGAGAGCCCGGAGTATCAATTATTGATGGTTTGATATTTTGATACTACGATGGTTTGAACTTCGATGTTCTGATACTACCATACTATGATGTTTTGATTTAATGATATTATGAATCCAACATCATAGCATCACAGCATTAGATCATTATCGCATTGAAGCATTACAGCATCAAAAAAATAGCATTAAAAAATGGAAAATTTTTACGAAAATATAGACGATTATCTGAATGGAGTGCTCTCCAAAGAGGATCAGGCCGCCTTTGAAAAGACGCTGGAAGAACAGCCGGAGTTGAGGGCTGAACTGGAGCTTTACCGCGAGATCGAAAGCACTTTGGCGGCGGATTTTCAACACGAGCAGGAAAATGCTGCGGTGAAAGCAACCCTGACCTCGGAAAGCAAAGCATTTTTTGCGGAAGAAAAGAAAGAAGCAAAAGTGATCACCCTTCAGCGCAGTCAGTGGATCAGAAGTATTGCGGTGGCGGCGGCCGTAGTACTGGTCATCGTATTTGCCTGGCCTTATCTTAAGCCTTCGGCATCCCTTCAATACGCTGACCTTGCCCATCATCCTAAAGCTTCCTTTACAGAAATGGGCGGAACGGAAGAATGGCTCCCTCAGGCTGAAAAAGCCTTTAATGCAGGAAATTACGCCGGGGCGATACAGCCATTACAAACTTACCTTTTAGCACACGACGAGAACACACAAGCCTGGTTTTACCTCGGCATTTGCCTGCTGGAAACCAATGAATATGACAAAGCCGGAACTTTATTTCAGCAAATAAGTACCTCGGATACGGCCTATAAAACGGAAGCTGTCTGGTACCTTGCACTTACGGCATTAAAAAAAGGAGATACAAAAACCTGTAAGGATTACCTGATGCAAATTCCCGAAGGGAGCGGACATTACGCAGAGGCGCAGAAAGCGCTGAAGAAATTGGATTGAGGGATAGGTTAATATTGGACTAAGACTGTTTTCCAATAAATTTCACCTTTTTTTTCAGATCAGGATGGTCGTTGAGAAACCCCGTGTAGAGCTGATTACTGGCCGCGAAGATGATCTTTTTGCCGAAGGATCCAGGGGTTTTGAAAGTCAGGGTGACCAGTCTTAAAAACAGGAATTTATGTTCTTCGATTGATTCAATATTGTGCCAGGGGTAACGGAAGTGTCTGAGGTAATTAGTAATAAAAACGAATTGATCATCCATTTCCACCCGCTTGAGCTTCATCAAAGTAAAATACAGGATCACCACCCCAGAAAGGTAGAAAAAGGCAGATCCGAGCCGCAGATAGTTTCCTGGAATCTCACCGTACATCGGCCGGTTGGCCACAAATACAGCTATGGTGAATGCCCCAAAAAAGACGATCCAGAATATAGGGAAAAACAACCGGTAAAAAAGCGTTGCGTTGGTAGATACTCTTTCCATGAATAGGTTTTTGTTTATTGGTTTTAAAGGGCAATGTGGCCAGAATCCATTTTAGTTTTCTGATGCCATTTCCTTTTCATTTTTTTTCTCGACCCTCCAGGAAACAAAAATACTCAGTTCATATAAAATATAAAGCGGAATACCGATCAAAAACTGGGTGAGTACATCGGGTGGCGTTATGATGGCCGCCAGCATGAGGATGCCGATGATCGAATGCCTGCGGTATTGGCGCATGATTCCGGGGGTGATCAATCCTACTTTGGAAAGGAAATACACCACGATGGGCAATTCGAAGATCAACCCTGCCGGAGCAGTAAACATCACCATGTAACTGATAACCGATGACAGGGTTGGAATGTTGTTGACACCGGGAAGGACGAAATTCCCCAGGAAGTTGATCGCAAAAGGCGCGATAATAAAATATCCGAACAATACGCCTGTAAAAAATAATGCAGAACAAATGATAACAATGCCCTGGGTGACTTTTCTTTCTTTATCGTAAAGTCCCGGACTGATAAATCTCCAGAATTGATAAAAAACGTATGGGAAGGCTACGAAAAACCCAGCAATAAAAGCCACCTTGATACTCGTAATAAAAGGTTCGGCAAACCCAATTGCCTGGATACCCAAATCAGGAGGGCTAAAACATAAGGTTCCCGAAGCGCCTATCATTTCCGAAAAATGGCAAAACATCCGGTAGGAAAAAAAATCCTTGTTAAAAGGCCCCAATATGACCGATTCGAATAACCACCCTTTAACCAAAAATAAGGCGATCCCCAAAGTAACAATTACGCCCAGGGAACGTATTATGCGCCAGCGCAATTCCTCCAAATGCTCAAGGAAGCTCATTTCAGGTCCATGTCCTTCCTCAGCAAATTCTTTGTCGACATCTATTTGATCCAGCGCCATTTTGTTTTTTTTAGAACTGATCTTTTCACTCATTTTTAATGCATTGGATACTCCAACGTTTCAGGAGTTTAAATAATCAAGCACAAAAGTAGAAATTTTTTTTGTCGCAATGGTTACTTTTAGACATTCTCACATTATTAGTATGTGCCGGATCAAAAAAGCACCGGGTTAAATACCAAAACCCGCCAACTGTTTCAAAACAAATAGTGGATTCCCATTCAGGGTATTCGCATTTCCACCGCGTATTTTAGTTTTTTATTCGATCGAAAGACAACCTTTCGAAAAGTTATTTTTTTGCCTTATTTCTTTCCGTAACCAATGCTTTATGCAGGGGTTCACGGGAGGCAACCAACCTATTGCTTAAATTTAAAAACGACTAAACCATGTCTATTCCAAAAGAACCCAGGCAGTTGATGATCAACCTCATGTACATCGTCCTTACCGCCATCCTTGCCCTGAACGTCTCGGCTGAAATACTGAATGCCTTTCATACCATTGACGAAAGTATGGAAGAGAGCAGCGAGGTGGTCAATCGCTCGAACCAGCAAATTTACCAGGCCATCAAAACCCAGGCGGAGGCATATACCCGATTTGAACCCTACCGGGAAAAAGCTGATGCCATTCTTACCCTTACCGAAACTTTTTATGACTATGTAGAACAATTGAAACAAAACCTGGTCCGGGAAGCGGGTGGCCTGGATGAATCCGGACAAGCGGTTCGTAAAACGGATAAAGATATCCCTACCCGCATACTTGTCAATGAAGGCCGGGGCGAGGAATTAAAACAAAAAGTGATCGAAGCCCGGAATGACCTCCTGCAGCTGCTTGATGAGGAGGAACGCACCGTTTTGAAAAACGCCATTCCGCTGAATCTTAAAAAGGTTCCCATAGATTCAGAAAAAAAGAACTGGGCCCAGTTCACCTTTCAGCAAATGCCCGTAGCGGCTGTTCTGCCTATTCTCAGCAAATTTCAACAGGATATTCGCATTTCCGAAACCGTACTGCTGAATTACTTTCTCGGCAAAACAGGCATTGAGATCAATAAACCAGATGCTTTCGTCCCCATCATTTCCATGGAAAAAAGTTACCTCACCAGCGGGGAAACTTTCAATGGGGAGATCAGCCTGGCGGCATACAGTTCCTCTTCCGACAATATTGCTATATGGGTCGATGGGCAACCCTATGAGGTGGCCAACGGTAAAGCCATTTTTAGCCGCCCCGTAGGATCTTCTGGCACTCATACGCATCATGTAAAGGTGGAACTGAGCAACCCGGTCACCGGTGAAAAAGAAGTTTTCAAAAAGGATTTTTCCTATGAAGTGGGTACCAGGTCGGTCACCGTTTCCGCCGATAAAATGAATGTCCTGTATATCGGCGTGGACAACCCCATTTCCATTTCCGCGGCCGGCATTTCAAGCGGTTCAATTCGCGTGAACGCCAGTGGCACCCAAATTACCCGGACAGCTGGTAATAAATACAGGGCCAACCCAAGTCATACAGGAACAGCCGTGATCAGCGTCTCCGGGGATGGCATGGCACCGGTCACCTTTGAGTATCGCGTCAAACGCATTCCTGACCCCGTCGCACAACTCGGCCGCCGCAAAGGCGGACAATTAAGCGCCGGGGAAATGCGTGTCCAGGAAGGCCTTATCCCCGTTTTGGAAGGCTTTGATTTTGATGCCCGCTGCAATATCGTCTCCTTTGAAGTGGTTCGCGTACCCAAAAACGACGATGCCAAAGTCGCCGATAACCAGGGGGGTAAATTTCAACCCAGGGCCCTTGATATCGTTCAGCAGGCAAGGTCCAACGACATCTATTATTTTGATGACATCCGCGTGAAATGCCCGGGGGACGAACATACCCGTAACATCAGCGGCCTGATCTTCAAAATCAAATAGCGGTTAAAACTTCAATAATTCATTAATTTTCAAACCATTAAAAAATGAAAAAAATTCTTTTGCTTATCCCTGTTATCTTTTTTGTTCAATCTGTACTTGCACAAAATAAAACTGAATCGTATGCTCCTCCACTGGACGGCATTGTGGACAGGAGTAAACTAAACCCCGCAAGAGCTTTAGCCTATCCTCCTGCCCGGCCGGCAGATATTTTATGGGAGAAACGCATCTGGAGAGTGATTGACACCCGGGAGAAGATCAACCTGCCCTTTCGTTATCCAAAGCAATATTTGTTCAACCTGTTGGAAGAAGGCATCCGTTCGGGGGCGCTGACGGCTTACGATACAGAAGATGATCAGTTTACGACCCCCATTACCCCAAAAGACCTTTTTGACCAACTCTACCGGAAAGATACCGTCGATATTATCGACCCTGTGACGGGAAAAATTACGCCCCGGGAAGTGGTCAATGCACTGGATCCTGAGGACATTAAATGTTACCGCCTCAAAGAGATATGGTATTTCGATAACAATGCCTCTACGTTGAAAGTCAGGATTCTAGGCATCGCTCCGATACTGGAAGTGGAAAGAGAAAACAGTGGCATCCGGTATGAAAAACCCCTTTTCTGGATTTATTATCCCCATGCAAGGGATTACCTTTCCCAATTCCAGGTCTTTAATTCCCAAAATGATTTTGGAAACAGGACGTGGGAAGACCTCCTGGAAATGCGGATGTTTTCGAGCTATATCATGAAAGAATCCAATGTTCATGACCGGCGACTGGCAGGCTACCTCTCCGGTGTGGATTTACTCCTGGAAGGAGACAGAATTCAACAGGAAATTTTCAATTACGAACAGGATTTATGGTCGTACTAGTTGCTGGTTGCTGGTTGCTCGTTGCTGGTTACTAGTTACTTGTTGCTCGTTGCTGGTTACTTGTTACTTGTTGCTGGTTACTTGTTGACTAGTTATTGACGAGTGACGAGTAACCAGAAAAATTTACGCGGTTTCGACGCCTTTCTGCCCTCGGGTAGGAGGGCGTTATTTTAACCAGCATCCAGCACGAGATGACACCTTTTGCGTTTTCGCAATGCCCGCCCGACGAAGAAAGTCACCTCGGGCAACCAGTAACCAGCAACAAGCCATCCAGCAACCAGCAAAGCATCACGCCAAATCCGCCAGATCACGCTGAAAAGCAGAAGGATAGCCTCCGGCATTGATTTTGGCTTTCAGGCTAAGCGCTTCGGCTTTAGTCGCAAAAGCCCCGACCACCACCTTGTACACGGTTTTTCCGTTCAATTCATTGATGTTCACAATGACAGCCTCCCCGAATTTTTTCTGCAACTTCTCCACCTCGATCAGTACGTTACCGTATTCGTAAAAAGCGCCTATCTGGACTCCCCAGCCTTTAGGTTCCTGTTTCTTTACATCAAACCGGAACAACCCGCGTCCGCTGGTCACCGGTGCGCTGACTTCAACGACAGGAGGGGCTACGCTATCCATCATACGGATGGCTTCGGCCACTGCCTTATCTGCATTGACACGACCGTAACCGTATTTGGTGGAATGCCCGTTGGAGTATTCCCATGAAGGGCCGATCTTGTCGGCCGTCTTTTGCAAAATGTCTTTCACCTGTTTGGCCGTGAGGTCAGGGTTGGCCGTGAGGATCAATGCACAAATTCCCGCTACCAGGGGCGTAGCACTGGAAGTTCCCCCAAAATGTTTGTACTGGTTGCCCCGGGAACGACCATCGGTCCAGAACTTGAAATTTCCCGTTTCTTCGGGCCATCCCTGGTCCCACCAGGCTCTCGCCGCAATGATGGGCCAATCTCCGTTGGACGGGGCACAAACCGATACTTCTTTGCCGCGGTTTGAATAATAGGCATATTCATCCTGGCTCGTACTCGCTGCCACACAAATCACATCCGGATGTGCGGCATAATAGTTTACATAGTCGAGATTATCATTGCCGGCGGCAAATAAAATCACACAACCCTTTCCATTTCGCCCTTTCCGGGCTGCCTTGGCAATGGCCTCTTCCTTCATCAGGTTCAGCTGAAAACGGGAATCCGTCGTCCCCCAGCTGCAGCTGATGATATCCGCTCCTTTATCTATACAATAGTCAAACATCCGCTCCGTATCGCGGATATCAAAAGAAGTTCCGTTGATCGGCATAAACCGTGCCCCCGGAGCCGCCCCGACGATACCGTTTCCATTATTGGCCGCTATGGCCACACTGGCACAAGGGGTGCCATGGGAATACCCCTGGTTCTGCGGAAGATTTGTTGATTGACTGAGGATGTCATAAGGTTTATAAACCTTACTGGTCAGGTCAGGATGCGTAACATCAAAACCATTATCGATCACCGCCACCACCACATTATTGCTTCCAACGCTCGACAACCGGTTCCATGCATCCACCACCTTGGCGTCGGCTCCCGTTTTTATATTGTAGCTCACATCCGGAAGGTGGCCTGAATTTTTGAGATGCCATTGGTGAGGGATCAACTGGTCCTGGGGAGGCGAAAAGTATTCATCCATAGGTACATCGATATCCGGTTCAGCCATTTCGACCATTGAAATCGTTTGCAAGGCACTGGCTACTTTCAAGGGGTTGGACGATTGAGGCGTGACTTTGGCAACCACCCGCTGCTTGCTGCGGCGTTCCACCAATTCAAGCTTGTACTCCTCCAGCACCATCTGCTGCTCGCCTTCACTTACCCCGTCCCGAAACGCTATAAAAATCTCCCCTGTCGCAATGACAGGCTTGTTGCTTCCTTCGGCAAAATATACGTGTGTCCCCACTTCCACCACATTCTCTTCCCTCACCTCATCCAGTTTGGCATCGACCCCCATCTCATCGGTTTTCAGGGAAACCACGTTAAATCCGCCAAGGCTGGGTATCACTTCCTTGTCCACAAATTCCTGGTCTTTTGTTTCCACCGATTCATGGGTTTTCAAACCCACAAGGCTCGTGCTCTTTTCAAGGATGAGTTTTCCTTTACCTGATTTTACTGCTATTTTACTCATGAGGATGAATTTTTAGATGATACTAAATTTTTCCTTTGGGGCATACCCTGCGGGTCGCTATGTTCCAGGGCTCACTATCGTTCGGCCTGCTCCCGAATAACTCGGGATGGTCTGGTGCTGTCGCACCACCCTTTCACAGCGCTATGCCGGGAGATCTTTACAAACTGAAAGATCAACTTCATTCATGCCACCGCTTTCAAAGATAACCATTAATAGGGAAAATTATTTCAAAATATGAACGTCTACCCAATAAATCCCCATTTTTCAGGCATCGCCCCTGATCTACCAACACAGCATGTCGTCGGACATTAAGTTAGCCATATTTTCTCTATAGCCTATTCGATAGGTTATGATCAGTCTCGTAGAGACGGTACCTTCTGAGCCAGATACGATAGTGTCCTGGCTCAGAAGATTAAATTTGTTTCAGCTCCTGGAACCAGGATCACAGCATCAAAACATCAAATCCTCGCAGCATCCTTGATTTCCCTGGATTTTTTGATGGCCTCGCTAATATCTTTGAAAATCATATCCTTTTCCATCACGGAGAACAAACCATTTTTTTCAAAATCCAATAAAAGGCTTTCACTCACCCCGGAAAGTATCACATGGATGTTTCGTGAATTATAGGTTTTGATGATCTCTTTCAGTCCCTGGAAGCCGGTCGCATCAATCAACGGCACATACCGCATCCTGATAATTACGGTATCCGGTTTAATATTGGTATTCATGATGGTCTCCTGGAATTGCCGGGCAGCTCCGAAAAACAAAGGGCCGTTAATTTCATAGATCAGCACATCCCTGGGCAGCTCTTTCAGCTCATTGTCAAATAAATACTCCGCATTCCGGCTATCTGTAGTAATGGCTTCAACATTGACGGACTCACTCATGCGCTTCATAAACATAAAACTGGAAAGCACAATGCCAATTTCTATCGCAATGACCAGGTCAAAAAATACGGTCAGAAAAAAAGTGGTCAGCAGGATGATAATGTCCATCCGGTTACCCTTCAGCAAAGACCTGAATTGTTGCCATTCACTCATATTATAAGCGACCACGATCAGGATCCCTGCCAGACAGGAGAGCGGGATGAGTTTTGCATAAGAGGCAAAAAGGATCATGATAGCAAATAACACCAGGGCATGCGTAATTCCGGCGATGGGCGTTCTGCCTCCGTTTTTGACATTGGTGGCCGTTCTGGCAATAGCCCCCGTTACGGGAATCCCTCCAAAAATGGCAGACACTATATTTGCCCCGCCCTGTGCGACCAATTCCATATTCGAACGATGTCTTCCCCCGATCATACCATCCGCCACAACTGCCGAAAGCAGGGATTCCATAGCCCCTAATAGCGCAATGGCAAAAGCAGGTTGTATAAGTGATTTAAGGGTTTCGTAGTCAACGTGAGGAATAACCGGCAAAGTAAAGTGATTGGATATTTCACCGAATTTGCTTTCAATGGTTTCAACGGGCAGATTAAAAAAGGTAACCGCTAAAGTCGAGAGCAGGATGGCGACAATTGATCCCGGTATTTTAGGGGTTATTTTTTTGAAATAAATGGTTACTAAAATGGTAAGGGTACTGATGACCAGGGCATACCAGTTCACTTTGGCATAAGAAGAAAAATAAAGGCTCCATTTTTCTATGAAATCAGCGGGTACTTTTGCCAGTCCCAACCCTAAAAAATCATTGACCTGTGAGGAAAAAATAATGAGGGCGATCCCACTGGTAAACCCAACGATGAGGGAATAAGGGATGTATTTTAGCAAATTCCCCATCCGGGCAAGGCCCAGCCCGATAATGATAAAACCCGCCATAAAGGTGGCGATGGTCAACCCATTGACCCCGTACTCCTGCACAATGCCGTAAACGATCACAATAAAAGCACCGGTCGGCCCGCCGATTTGTACCCTGCTCCCTCCAAAAGTGGAAATGATGATCCCCGCAATGATGGCGGTGATCAACCCCTTTTCCGGGGAAACTCCGGAGGCAATGGCAAAAGCAATGGCCAAAGGCAGCGCTACAATACCTACGATCAATCCTGAAACCAAGTCCTTTACAAGCTGTTCTTTAGTGATCCCTTCTTTGAGAATCGTAAACAATTTTGGAATGAATTCCTTGTTCATGTTTTTTTATGGTAGCCATCAGGATATAGGAAGAATAAGTTTTTCATGTCAGTGAATAAACTTAGGAAAGACGATAAATTTCCTGAATGTCTTCCAGTATTTTTCTGAAGTCAATTTTTAAATCTATTAATTTACCTGAATGAATGTCAAATACCCAGCCATGAACCGTCAGCCCTCTTTCGTTATAGGATTTTTGGACTTTAGCGGTTTTGAGTACATTGATACACTGCTCCTGGACATTTAATTCTACCAGTCGCTTATATCTTTCTTCTTCGTCTTCAATAGCATTCAATTCCTTTTTATGAATCCGATAAACATCTCTTATATTTCTCAACCACGAATTCAGCAAGCCCAAATCTTCGGATTGCATGGCCGCCTTCACCCCTCCGCAATAATAGTGGCCACATACCACAATATGGCTTACATTTAAAAAAGTTACCGCATAATCAATGACAGACATGGCACTTAAATCTGTGTTGGGCACCAGGTTGGCAATGTTCCGGTGAACAAATGCCTCTCCGGGGGAAATCCCCATAAGTTCTTCCGCAGATACCCGGCTGTCTGAACACCCGATGTAAAGAATGTCAGGGTTTTGTCCTTTGGATAAATTTTTAAAGTATTCAGCATCGAGATTCAGCTTATCCTTTACCCATTCCTGGTTATTTTTAAAAATCTGGTCAATATTCATATCTCTATTTTATGTTAAGTCTTGTTTTACTACCGGAAACGTACGGGTACCGAATGCTCTAGGTTTTAACGATTGTTGTTTCAATATGGTTCACCAGGGTTCAAAACAACAACCTGAAATCGACCGAAGGGAGATTCTCGTGCACGCAGTGCCGGGGCAACCCTGAAACAACCTGAAACAACCTAAACTACCCGTTCAATCCTTCTTCCATTTCCATTAAAATCTTAACAGAATTATCAAAAGTCTCCTCCATCGCCGCGGAATTATCCATTCCGGCATACAGGGCAATTTCACAATTTTTGATCACCTTCATGAAATCATCGATCAGGGTATCCTTTATTTTAAGCGAATGCAGCTGGTTGAGCAGGTTTTCTTTAGTCAGTTCAGAAAAAGGAATATGAAGCTTATCGCACACATATCCGAACATGGCCCGTGAAATTTCATCGTAAAAGGAGGCTGTCTTTCCGGTTGCTTTGAGTGCTTCGGCTGTTTCAAGCCGTTTGAGTGCCAGCTTCCTGGCTCTTTTTCGCTTAAGATCCAAAGGATCAATATTGGCTTTTTTGTCTTCTATGCGCTTAAGTATAAAAGCACCCAAAAAGGCCGATAAAGGGAGGATGATGAGTATCCAGAAAAGCAGGGATTTAAAAAAAGGATTGTTGTTCTTTTTCAAAATAGCGACGGCCTCTATGGGACGAAGGTCTTTGGTTTCCTGCTTTACTTCTGGCAGGGCGACGTTTCCTTTTTTATGTTTCCCCTGGGTGACGGAGATGGAATACGTTTTGTCGTAAAGGGATACATATTTGGCACTATCCACATCAAAATAACTGAAGGTGGGTTTAATGTCATAGGTACCGGGTTGATTGGGAACAAAGATATATTCAAAAGTCTTCTCATTGAGCATAAGTCCATCCGGGCCCATAATACTGTTCTCATTGGCGAGGCTGGGGTCATATTGCTCAAAATCTCCCGGCAATTGAAGCTCCGGGGCATGGATACGTTTGATATCCCCGGTACCTGTTATGGTGAATGTCAAGGAAACGGCATCGTCAGTGCTCAGGCTGGATTTATCTATTTGGGTCCTTATTTGAAATTTACCAACCGAGCCATTAAAGTCTGGCGGCGCATCCGAAGGGAGGGGTTTAATGAGAATATCGACGGGTTCAGAGCTTTCTGTTTCATAGGCAACGCTGCGCCGGAAAAATCCGCTTTGTCCGGTGACGATACTCAGTTGCAAAACAAAAGGATCAATGGTAAAGGTACCCGTTCTTTGTGGAAAGAGCACCATCTTTTTTATGATCCTGCTTTCATACTGCTGCCCATTGATGATCTCACGAATATTCCGCAGGTCTGTATTGCGAACATTCTGGGCAAAAAAAGCAGTGTAATCAGATTCTTCGAGGATGGAAATATTGGCAATTTGAATATTGGAAAAGAAAAGTTTGTAGACGAGCGGGAGTTGTTGTCCTTCCCAGATTTCCGTAGCCGCAGGCTCAGCTTTGATAAAAACAGCCTTATCCTTCTCCACTGCACCTTTTTTACCCGCGACCACTTCAATGGTAAAGGGCTCGGATTTTAAGACTTTGCCATTGACCATGATGGACGCAGCTCCAATAGTAAGGCGGCCAACGGCCTTGGGGATTAACCCGTAAATAAAAGAAACCTCCTGGGTCATCTTACCATTGATAATGGTAGTGCTCATTGATTGTGAAGGTCCGGAAACGACCTTGAAATTATTGAAAGCAGGCGGTTTAAAATTGGATCCCTCTCCGTTTTCAAGGGTAAAACTTACCTCGAAATAAGCATCCTTCAGAATCTGCCGGGCATCAGAAAAAGCTTTGAAGGTAGCCGGCTGAGCCATCAACAGCACTGGCAGACAAAACAGTACAATAATAGTTAAAAATCTGATCCTCATCTTCTTGCTGGTTCAATTGAACTTTTTTCTTTACCCTAAATCAAGTATACCCGTTACCAACCGGCAATGCCTATAATCTTGTCGTTTTTCTCTTGCTCTTGCTTTTTTCCATTTCCCTGCGTTCCGGGCTATTTAAATTTGGCGCAGGAGGAAAGGTCATGTCAAACTCCTGAAAAAAGGAATTGTGACTTTTATCCTCTTCGATTTCCTGACGAATACCCTCAGGATTGTCTAAAATAAAAACTTCGTAAGGCATCGTTTCAAAAACCTCTCCATCTACCATTATGCTGGCCGGTTCGATAAAGTACCGGCCGATCTCTTTGGGTTCAAGGTAAAAGAAATAAGAACTTGTCTGGGACATTTCTCCGTTAACGATGCTCATGCGTGAGGACATCATCTGACCGCTGGCCATCTGAAAGGATGCAAAATCAGGCGGCAGAAAATTTTCCCCTTGTCCGTTTTCCAGGGTAAAGGTAACTTTAAATCGATTGCCAAAGTAAACAGAATCCGAACTTACTGAAACACTAAAGCTCGGTTCCTCTGACTGGCTAAATCCGTCCAGGGAAAATAGTCCGGCCAGCAATATCACTATTAAATATTTTCTTTTCATCTGTTCTATTTTGAATTAAAAATACTCCGATATAATGATACGAAGATGTTTTAATGCTACGATGCTGCAATAATGCTGCTGCGATCAAAATATCATAGAATCAAAACATCGTAGTATTGTAGTATCATAGCATCAGAAAATTACCAATCTTTTTTCGAATTACAAGCCTTTGACTGGGCTTTTCGAAGTTTTTCAAGTACTTTTTGTTCCTCATCATCCATCACTTCCAGCAATCTGCGAGCTTCTTCCTTGTTGAGATCCTTGGTCTGTTCTTCCTGGCCTTGTTGGTTTTGGGAATCCTGGTTCTCCTGCTGATCCTGTTGCTGGTCCTGCTGTTGCTGATCCTGTTGATCCTGCTGTTGCTGATCCTGTTGATCCTGCTGTTGTTGGTCTTGCTGATCCTGCTGGTCTTGTTGCTGTTGGTCCTGATCCTGTTTTTTATCCTGATCCTGTTCGTCCTGATCCTGCTGTTGTTGCTGTTGTTGTTGCTGCTGCTGGATCATTTGCGCTTTGGCCAGGTTGAGTTTGGTCTCCAGGTCTTTTGGATTGGCTCTCAGCGCATTTTTGTAGGCGTCAATGCTTTTTTCATAATCCTCCGTTTGGAAATAAGCATTCCCGAGATTGTGCCAGGCGCGGGAACGCGTTTCATTATTATTAGCCTGGTTGATGGCATTTTCATATTGTTTGATGGCATCTTTGTATCGTTCCTGCTGGTAAATTGAATTGCCGAGGTTATAGTTTCCACGACTTGTTTTTTCTTTTTCCAGCGACTTTCTGTACGTTTCTTCCGCAGTGGAATAGTCTTCTGATTTATAGGCTTTGTTGCCTTCCCTCAGGAGGGTATGTCCTGTTTGGGCCTGGGCGAAAAAAGGAACGATAAGCAGAAAGAATAAAATATTAAAATGCTTCATGGCTGATTTTCTCCAAATTTTGGTGTACTGGTTAACTGAATAAATCCCTGGAGGCCAGGTATTTGTTCTTACGGTATGAAAGCAGGAACTCTGCCAGTAAAAAGACGATTGCCAAACCGACAAACCATTGGAAATAGCTTTCATATTCATTGAACACCCGTTGTTCAAACTCTTGTTTTTCAATGGCATCAATATGTTCCTGGAGGGATTCGGCCACTTTTTCCGAACCGGCAGCGAGGTTGAAATACACTCCTCCTCCTGCATCGGCCACATTTTTGAGCATCTCCTCATTCAACTGCGAACGAACAGGGTTGCCGCTTTCATCCCTTTTGAAATCTGACCGCCCCTGAACCTGTATAGGAATGAAGGCTCCGTCACTAGAACCAACACCTACCGTATAAATCAATAAACCGTCATCGTGGGCGGCTTTGGCACTTTCAATGGCATTGCCGTCATGGTCTTCTCCGTCTGATATGATAATGAGTGCTTTATGGTTTTTATTGTCCTCTTTGAAGGAACGGGCCGAAACGTCGATAGCTTCTCCAATGGCCGTACCCTGCGAAGGCGCCATCCCCGGGTCCGCGGTGGAGATAAACATTTCCGCGAAAGCATAATCAGCGGTAAGGGGGACCTGCATGTAAGCGTTACATGCAAAAAAAACAGCCCCTACATTATCGCCCTTGACATTATCGATCAAATCCTGGGCAAATTTACGGGCCCGCAATAACCGGCTGGGGGTTACATCCTGAGCCAGCATACTCTCGGAGATGTCGAGGGCAATAAACAGATCAATTCCTTTCCTGTTGACCTTCTCTTTTTTGGTGCCCCATTGCGGATTGGCCCAGGCCACCACAAGGGAGGCAATACAAAGAGATAACAACAAAAACTTCAGCTCGTGTTTGTACCTGGACCGCTCAGGCATCAACCGATCCATCAGCCGGGAGTCTCCGAACCTTTGTATGGCCTTTTTACGGTAACGCTGAGCGATAAAAAAGAAAACAGCCAGCAATGGGATCAATGCCAGAAAAAATAAATACGTACTATGTTCGAATCGAAACATCTTTTGTTTTTTCCTTCTTTATGGTATAGTTCTCAAAACGGTATATCTTAAAAACACCTCGAGTGCCAGGAAGATCAAACCGATAATGACAAACCAGTAAAATTCTTCACTGTATCGTTTAATTACCGTGACGTCTATTTCGGTTTTTTCCAGCTGATCAATGGTATCGTAAATGTTGATCAGGCTCGCCTCATCGGTAGCCCGGTAATATTTCCCTCCCGTCATCTGGGCGATCTGGGTGAGCAGGGCTTCGTCAATCTCCACCCTGACCATATTAAAAACATACCGACCATCTCTTCTTCTTGCACTGGGAGCCATTGTCTGCCCTGTGGAACCCACCCCGATGGTATAAACTTTCACCCCGAATTCCTGGGCGACCTGTGCTGCCTGGAGCGGAGCCACATACCCTGTATTGTTGACTCCGTCGGTCAATAAAATAACAATTTTACTTTTAACGGGGCTGTCTTTGATCCTGTTTACGGCAGTGGCCAGCCCCATGCCAATGGCTGTTCCGTCTTCCAGGATGCCACATTCGAGGGAAGCAAGGAATTGCTGCACCACGTCATGATCAGTCGTCAGCGGGCATTGGGTGAAAGCCTCCCCTGCAAAAACGACAAGGCCTACCCGGTCATAAGCGCGTTTGGCGATAAAATCCCTTCCCACCCGTTTACTGGCTTCGAGTCTGTTGGGATCAAAGTCCTGGGCCAGCATACTACTCGATAAATCTATGGCCATCATGATGTCGATGCCCTCTGCTTTGATGTCTTCCTCCCTGAGGCTTTTTTGTGGCCGGGCCAATGCAATGACCAGCGCAATGAAGGCCAGGGCCCGCAAAATGGGCAAAATAACCTGAAGCCGTCCCCTAATAGAGCTGGCGGAAAAATTGTCCATCGCCGGCATCCTCATACTGGCATACCTTTTGGTTAACTGGCGAATGTACCAGAATACCAGTAAAGGAACCAGCAGGAGCAGGCTCAGAAAGTAGGGATGAACAAAATTAATATGGCTAAAAAAATCAATCATGAGTCGAGTTTCCTGTATCTGTGGATACTTTATTTTCGGTATTTTCTTCAGATTCGTTTAGGCGGGCTGCAGTAGCCTGGATAAAACGGGTAATGTTTTGAAAAGCCTGGTCATGCACTTCCAAAGGAGGTTCCGATTTGGCAAATTTTACCAGGTCTGCAGTTTGGAGAATATTCCTGAGCTCATTCGTTACCTGTGGGTCAATATCCGCATTTTTCAGGGCGGATATAATTTCATCGGATGTGGATTCCAGGGCCCGAATCTCAAATCGGTTTTCAAGGTATTCACGCAGGATGAAAGTCAACTGGCTCTGGAATAATTTGATCTCTCCATTTTGCCATAATTCGGCCTCGTTGAGTTTCTCCAGTTTTTTTAAAGCGATGACATGAGCAGGTAGCCTTTTTTTCTCAAATTCGGCAAAGGCCTCTTTTTTCTGGTTCCTCTTGATGATAAACCAAATCAGCCCGGCGAACAAAAACAAAGCGAGCCCGGTGAGTATATAGGGAAGAAAATCTCTTAGCGTAACCGGCTCCTCTATAATATTTTTGATCGGTTGAAGCTCTGTGGCTTCCGTTACATCAAAAGTTTTGACCTCCAGCATCAAGGTAGGAGCGTAAACACTTCCCTCCTTTCCGTCTTTTACATAAGGAATCCTGATTTGCGGAAGATTATAAACGCCTTCGGTAAACGAAGTGATGGTGATCTTTTGCTGAATCAGCCGGCCCGATGGTGATTTTTTGACTTCTTGCTGGTTACTTATCTTTAAGATCTCAATGGCCTTCAGCGTGTCGAGAGCAGTAATGTCGGCATTTTGTAATTCGACGGTCTTGTCACAGGTGATGGTCAGTGTTATGTTAATCTGGTCACCGATGAGCATAGAAGTAGAGTCCAGTGCTGCGCTAACGCTCACCTGTGCCGTCACCTTTAGCACCCCCAAAAACAAAAACAATAATGTCAATATTTTTTTCATGGACGTTGTATCAATTTAGCGGTTGTTCAAAAAATTAAACACGCTTTCTCAATTTATGGGCTTTGATAAAAATAAATTGACCTATTTGCCGCCGTCTCGCCCCGTTCCTAAAGAGGTTAATTTATTTTCAAAGCGTTTCTATGCTGTTGGTTGTCCTGTTTTTTTCGTGCTTATTTTGTCCGCCTCTTGAAGAATTTCAGCAGTTCATTTACATAGTCATCCTCAGAATTGATGGAGACAAAATCAGCACTGGTTTTCACAAAAGCCTCCCGGCTGTATTCCCGGTAATCTTTAAACTGTTTGAGATATTCCGCATTCACTGTAGCTGAAGCCGTATCCAGCCATTTAATTTTACCACTTTCGGCATCTTCGACCCTTAAAAGCCCCACATTGGGCAATTCCAGCTCCCTGGGGTCGGTAAGTTGTATGCCAATGATATCGTGCTTTCGTGCGGCAATCCTCAACGCCTGTTCATAATCTTTGTCCAGAAAATCTGACAACAGGAAGCAAATGCTTCGCTTTTTCACTACATTATTAAAATACTCCAGTGTTTTGCCAATGTCGGTACCGCGCCCCTGGGGCTTGAAGTCGATCAGTTCCCGGATGATTCTCAGGATATGGCTTCTGCCCTTTTTGGGAGGGATGTATTTTTCGATACGGTTGGAAAAAAAGATCACTCCTACCTTATCGTTATTGTTGATCGCTGAAAAAGCCAGAATGGCACAAATCTCTGTGAGAATTTCGTTCTTGAACTGATTCTTGGTACCGAAAAAAGCGGATCGGCTCATATCAATGAGCAACATAACCGTCAATTCCCGTTCTTCCTCGAAAATTTTGACATAAGGATCGCCGGTACGCGCCGTCACATTCCAGTCAATATTCCGGACATCATCCCCGTATTGATAACTTCTCACCTCGCTGAAAGACATTCCCCGGCCTTTAAAAGCACTGTGGTACTCCCCTGAAAAGATATGCCTGCTGATGCCTTTGGTCTTGATCTCAATTTTGCGCACCTTTTTGAGCAGCTCAATCGTGGGATCCTCCTGTTCATTCATCCCGGGTTCGTCACGGGCCGATTCTTCCATTCGCCTGCGCCACAGGAAATAGAAAAACCCTCCTCCGACCAAAAGGATGAATCCAACAACGGTTAATATGACGATGAATGAAGTACTCAAAATTTAAAATTTATCATTTAATATTGCTTAAGGAACTATAAAAAAAATGACATCCATAATCTTGTAAATCACTGTAAATCAGCACTTTTACATTTTACATTTATCATTTTACATTTCCCTAAGGCACTTCAACAGTATCGAGGATCTTATTGATAATATCTTCCTGAGTGATATTTTCGGCTTCAGCCTCATAAGTCAGTCCGATACGGTGACGCATCACATCATGACATACGTTTCGCACATCTTCCGGGATGACATATCCGCGGCGTTTCAGGAAGGCATAAGCTTTGGCGGCCAGCGCCAGGTTGATGCTCGCCCGTGGCGATCCTCCATAGTTGATCAGTAATTCCAGATGTTTAAGTCCATATTCCCCGGGATTTCTGGAAGCGAAAACGATGTCGAGGATGTATTGTTCGATCTTTTCATCCATATATATTTTACGGACGGATTCCCTTGCCTTGATGATCTCTGCCGGTTTGACCACCGGGTTAACTTTGCCAAAACCGTCAAGAGAGAGGTTTCGTCTTACGATCTCTCTTTCTTCTTCCTGATTAGGATAGCCCACTTTAACCTTGAGCATAAAACGATCCACCTGTGCCTCCGGCAGCGGGTAGGTTCCTTCCTGTTCAATGGGGTTTTGAGTGGCCAAAACCAAAAAAGGCTCCTCCAGCAAAAAAGTATCCGAGCCGATGGTCACCTGGCGTTCCTGCATGGCTTCAAGCAAGGCGCTTTGAACTTTTGCGGGAGCCCTGTTGATCTCATCAGCCAGAATGAAATTGGCGAAAATGGGACCTTTACGTACCGAAAAATCATTTTTCCCCGGGTTGTAGATCATCGTACCAATGATATCGGCAGGAAGAAGGTCAGGGGTGAATTGTATTCTACTGTACTTGGCATCAATGGCGCTCGAAAGGGTTTTAATGGCAAGGGTCTTGGCCAACCCCGGCAGCCCCTCTAAAAGGACATGGCCCCTGGTAAGCAAACCGAGCATTAGCCGCTCGATCATACTGTCCTGACCTACAATGACCTTACTGGTCTCATGGTTTATTTTTTCAACTATCGCACTGTCTGCGTAGATTTGTTGATTGAGAGCTTCTATGTCAACGTGCATCGTATCTTGTTTGTATTTTTTAGAAAACACGCAAAGTTGTCATTTTTTTTCTATTTAACACAATTCAGGAAGCCTTCATCCCCCCTGCATTAACAAACCATTAAACTATTTAACAGTATTTAACGTTTTTAGGAAATGTCATGACGAGACCCTTTGACATAAATTGAAAAAAGACCACTTTATGCATTTCCCCGGAGGGTATTCGGACACTCTGCATTAAACACCTAAAAGATGAAATCCGGCTTTCTCATTTCGTAGGGCTTATTTTTAACATTTTACTTTATTGAAAATGAGTACTTTTGCGCGGATTTTTGAATGAAAATAAAATTTGGAATCACCTTTTAACTAAATCTAACCATGAAGCAGCTAAATCTATTGCTTTTCATCATGCTCTTAAGTTTTTCATCCTTTGCCCAATGGCAGGGAGGAGACGCAGCAAAAAATTTCCAAAAGGGCCCTACGATAAAAGGCAAAATTACCGGAACGGTCGTCGATACAATGAGTCAGACAGGCATTGAATTTGCTACACTGGTTTTAGTCAATACCAAAAGCGGAGAACAGATAGACGGAGGTATTACCGATGATAAGGGGCAGTTTAAATTACAGGATATCAACATGGGGAATTACCAGTTATATGTCTCATTCCTCGGATATACCAGCAAAATAATTCAGAATGTTGAATTGACTCCAGAACATCCCGATGTGAGGATGGACGATATTTTTCTAGCCGCGGATGGATTGACCCTCGACGAAGTCACTGTTACAGGAGAAGCGGGCCTTTTCGAAAACAAGATCGATAAAATGGTGTACAATGCGGATAAGGATGTGACTTCGGCAGGAGGTGATGCGGCAGATGTATTGCGTAAGGTGCCTATGCTCGTGGTCGATTTTGACGGAAATGTGCAGTTGAGAGGATCTTCCAACATACGGGTGCTGATCAATGGCAAGCCTTCCAATTTCTTTTCAGAAAATCTGGCAGATGCTCTAAAAACTATCCCTGCAGATCAGATAAAATCCGTTGAAGTCATCACCCAGCCTTCTGCCAAATACGACGGAGAAGGTACGGCGGGCATCATCAATATCATTACCAAGAAAAAAGACGTCCAGGGATTTACCGGCTCTTTTGACGGTTCTGTTGGCACACGACAAAACCGTGGAACCCTCAATCTTTCCGCAGCAAAAGGAAGGTTCGGCATTAATACCAACCTTGGTACCTGGTATTCGTGGCCACGGGAAGCGATCACGACTTTTCACCGCGAAGATATCATCGACGGACAAACAAGGGTGTTGGATCAGGAAGGTACTACAGAAACCTCCTTTTATGGCCCGAATGCCTCCCTCGGAGCTTTTTACGATTTTAACGCTTACAATACCTTGTCCACCTCTTTTTCTTTGCGGGCTCACGCAGGTGGCCGTGACGGAGTGACCAATGCTTTATTCGACGATCCCATCGCCGGAATCCACCAGGAATATTCCCGCGACAATAAAAGCAACTCTATTCGGGGCGGTTTTGACTGGACGACGGATTACCGCAAAACCTTCAAGCAGCCTGAGAAAGAACTGACTTTCGCCATCCAGCTCAGTGGCTCCAAAGGCGACACCAAAAACGAGATAGATCAGTCAGATGATCTGGGCAGTAACACCGATCTTATTTTCAAGGAAAACCAGGACAATAAGAGTTTGAACCTGGAGACGACCCTGCAACTGGATTACGTACATCCCCTGAGTGCAAAAATAAAGCTGGAAACAGGAGCAAAAAGCGTTTTTCGTAAGATCACCAGTACCTATGATTTTGAAAATTACGACTTTTTAACCCAGGAATTTGTACCGGATTATCTGCGTTCAGACGTATTTAATTACGAGCAGGATGTCTATGCCGGGTATGCGTCCTTCAATGTAAAATTGGGTGAAAATTACGGAATGGTGGCCGGCGCGCGCTACGAGCATACAGGAATCAGCGGAAATGTCGATTCCGGAGAGACGGAACCATTCAGCGAAGGGTATGAAAATGTTTTGCCCAGCATCGTATTCAGCCGCAAGCTCAAAAATTTCAGCATGCTGAAGCTGAGTTTTGCCCAGCGCATCCAACGCCCCGGGTTGAGAAACATCAACCCTTTCGTGGATCAATCCGACAATCGTAATATCTCTTACGGAAACCCTGCTTTGAAGCCGGAAGTGACCAACCAGGTCGAACTGGGTTACAATACCATGGTCAAAGGAGTAATGCTCAATGGTTCCCTGTACTACCGTTACACTACTGACATCATTGAAAATTTCCTCGATATTAACGATGATGGCGTTTCTGTTACTACCTACAAGAATATTGGAACGAACAGTTCCGTTGGGTTCAATTTTTTCACTTCCATGACCATCGCCAAAATTTGGTCCATCCGTGGAGGAGGGAACATTTCAACTTACAATGCCGAAGGCACCATCAATGGCGTTGAGTTGAGCCAACAAGCAATCCTGTGGAACGCGAACCTCAATTCCACCTTATCCTTCAAAAAAGGCTTTAAGGTGGAAGCATTCGGCTTTTTCCGCCCGAAAAGCAGAACCATCCAGGGATATAATTCCTCCTTCAGCATGTTCAGCGTAGGAGCGAAAAAAGAATTCTGGGACAAACGTGCCAGCCTGGGCATCACCATTGTTGAGCCGTTCAGCAAATACAAATCATTCCCTTCCGAACTCGTCGGTGAAAATTTCAGCCAGAAAAGTGATTACAAACTGCCTTTCCGTTCATTCGGCATCAGTTTCAGCTACCGCTTTGGCAAGCTGGACTTCAAACAGAAAAGAGTGAACAGCAAGATCAATAATGATGATCAGAAAGAAGCTGGAGGTAACGATAATATGTAGTATCTAACATCTAAAGAAATACGGTAAAGCCACTCGGGCACGAATAATTTTTAAATCCTATTCGCGCCCGAGTGGCTTTTTTTTAAAATGGCTATACCTTTGAGATAAATTGTTAACCGGGCAGCATCCGGCAAAACGCCTGAAAAAAAGGAAAATGCAACAACTCAAAGACAAATACCTTCAAAGAAGTACCACTTTCCGGGATACCGCAAAGGCACTCAATGCCCGATACGGCAGATTCTCCTACGCACGCCTGGCGTTTTTTATCGTTGCTGTCGCAGCCATTATTTTCATTTGGTCGCTGAATTACCTTTGGGGAATCGGGATACTGGCCCTGCTCTTTTTTCTTTTTTATCGGTTTGTTCAGTGGCACCAGGCCATTAAAACCAGTGCATTACACCAAGACCGTCTCGCTCTCATCAATGAACAGGAGGCCGGGGTGATCGACCATCAATTCGGCGTTTTTGCTTCAGGAAAAGAATTTCTCGACCCTCAGCATCCTTACGCACTGGATCTCGATCTTTTCGGAGACTTTTCTTTTTTTCAATATTGCAATCGAACCACCTCTCTCATTGGCAGAAGGAAACTGGCGGATTTCCTGCTAAACCGCGTTCCCAAAATCATGATCGAACAACGCCATGAGGCCGTGAAGGAATTGTCGGCAAAACTGGAATGGCGTCAGCATTTTCAGGCTTACGGACAAGAAACAAAAGACGATCCCGTTCACCTACTGGCGTTGGAACAATGGCTAAAAGACGAGCCTTTTGTATCCAAAACACCCTGGCTAAAAGCAGCATTGTACCTGGCTCCGCTATGGTTTCTCGCCGGAGTGCTGATGTGGATATTTGTTTTTTCCTGGCAATTATTTTTGGTGTGGATGCTGCCGATCGCGTTTATTTTAAAAACAACCCTGGAAAAAGTGAACGATACCCACCGGCGAACCACTCATGCCGAAGGAATGCTCGGCCATTACTCAAAACTGATCCAACACATTGAATCGGGCACTTTCGAGGCGCCTTACCTGCAAAGTTTACAAAGTGCCTTTGTCGAAAGTAATGTATTGGCTTCCGGCAGAATCGCCAGGCTCTCTTATATCATTAGCCAGTTGAATGTCCGGTACAATGCTTTTGCTATTGTATTAAACCTATCCGCCATTTGGGATTTGCAATGGGTCTATCAACTGGAAAAATGGAAGAAAGAAGAAAAGGCCCGCCTGCCCGGATGGTTCGAATCCCTGGCTACTTTTGAAGCCTTGTGCAGTTTTGGGAATTTGTATCACAACAATCCGTCCTGGACCTTCCCGGCAGTCGGGGATTTCAGTGAATTCGTGGCGGTTGACCTCGGCCATCCCCTCATCTCAGCGGCGGAGCGTGTCTGCAACGATATCAACATTCCGCTCGATGGCCATATCAAACTGGTGACCGGCTCCAATATGGCCGGAAAGAGTACTTTTTTGCGCACGGTAGGCCTGAATATCGTGCTTGGACATGCCGGGGCTCCGGTTTGCGCCAAAAAGATGACCCTTCCGCAAATGACCGTTTACACCAGCATGCGCACCCAGGATGCCCTACACGAAAGTACTTCTTCGTTTTACGCCGAACTTAAAAGACTGAAGCTGATCATCGAAGCGGTGGAGGAACAGGCCAACCTTCCGGAGGGATCCCTTGAAAAGCAACACGTGTTTTTCCTGCTGGATGAAATCCTCAAAGGTACCAACTCTGTCGATCGTCATACCGGCTCAAAAGCCCTCATTCGGCAACTCATTGAAAGCAAAGGCTCTGGCATCATCGCCACACACGACCTCGAACTTGGAGGGCTTGAAAAAAACTACGATGGACGTATAGAAAATCTCTGCATCGAGGTAGAGATCAAAGACGGACAACTTCACTTTGACTATAAACTAAAAAAAGGCGTGAGTAAAAGCTTCAATGCCACCCTGCTGATGCAGAATATGGGCATTAAGATTGTGGAATGACACTACTGGAATCGCTTAAAAGCATTGACCAGCCTATCCGGTAACTCTTCATTGCAGGCGAGTTTATAGTCATTATAGGAACAGGGAACGAGATAATGGCGCTGGTATTTTTTATTGCTCATAACCGGGATCTGGAGCCACCACCGGCCGCTGCGCTGACTTTTCCAAAAGACGATCTGCTCATGGTTGAAATTGACGATGTATTCCATCAGGCCCTGAGTGGAAACGGGAAAGTCATTTTTACGGTTGTAATACCCGTCGATGAAATACCAGATCATCTGTGCGATGACTTCTGCCGTTTGCTCGTTGCCATACTCATGTTTTTTAAACCCGTAAACGCCATAGGAGCGCAGCTTATCGCTCATGCCAGCATACCGGGAAATTTTACAGGCCTCTTCAACGGTAAATCCGGTAGGAGTGGGACGGGATTGTGCAGGCACTTCGGCCTGCTTCATGGCTGAAATATTAAACCCCAATAGGTCTGCATCGCGCACCACGGGTTCCATTTCACTCATATTGTTGCGGGCATCGCCGAGGCCGATATATTCAAAATGAAGTTTGTCAAAGAATTTTTTCGATTCAGGGTTGATGTAATGGCGTTGGCATCCCATGATCCCCAGGTGAAAAAGGTGGGATCTTTTTTCCGTGAGGATCTCATCAAGATAAAGGGCATTCGGGCCGTCGGGATTACCGGAAAAAGGGATATTATCATCAACAAGCGCCACGTTGATCATTTCCTTCAGGCTTTTGAAAGCCTTGTATTGAGGAGCGATAAAATCAGCGGAATCCCCAATGATGATAGGAATTATTTTACTTTCGAGCAACTCTTTAATCAGGGGAATGATAAAGGCATGGGCATTTTTTTTGAAATTACCCAGGTCGGAAATACCAAGTCCCTTGAAAGGAAAACTCATTTTATACAGCGCATTGCGTACCATATTCGCCTCCTCGGCACCGATTCCGATAATAGCCAGTTTGGTATGGGTAAGATCAGGAATTTCACTGGTGTGGCAACCGATGTTGGTGCCCAGTTGATAATCCTGCAGATGACTGTCTTTAAACGGATTCGGAGATATGGGAGAAAGCCAGTTTTCCAGCATGGGTTGATTGTTTTTTGCAAAAATATAAAAAAGGTCCGGGCTTTTCTTTGAATCACAAATCAGCCTATGATTTTTTGAAAAACTGAAGGTAAAAAGCGAGTGTAAGCCATGCAATAAACAAACCTTTCCTTCTCGGTTCTGTATTTCTGTAACAAAATTAATCCCGTGCAACAAAAATGCCCTGAACAATTCACCATTTGTTTTGTTAAAAATGGCTCCCTGCAACCTTTGCCGGTGCAGTTTTCTATTAAAAATTGTAAATTGCGAGTAAAAAACCAAACATTTTTATTGATTGCTCGTATTACAATATTTAGGAATGTTTTATTGATTGGATCAAAGTACTTAAGTAGTTTTAGCATAAAAAGCCGGAGAAATAATTAATTCATGCTCAAGCAGACCATAAGCCAGAAAATGCTGCAAAAGCTGTCTCCGCAACAAATTCAGCTCATGAAATTGTTGCAAATACCGACAGTAAACCTGGAGCAGCGTATCAAGGAAGAGTTGGAGATCAACCCTGCCCTTGAAGAAGGTATGCAAGATGATGATCTGGATAACCTGGAAAGCCCGATGGAAGATGATTTTGGCGACCAGGAGAATGATAATGACCAGGAAGAAGCTTTTGAACTGGATGACTATTTGAAAGACTATATGGAAGATGATCCTACTTCCTATAAACTAAAAGGAGATAGTTATGCGGGGGCAGATGAGGAGGATAAAACGATTCCCATTGCCGTCGAAAATTCTTTTCACGATCACCTGGAAAAACAGATCGGGATGCTCGATTTGCAAAGTGAGGATGAGGAAATCATTGCCCTGCAGATCATAGGCTCCATTGACGAGGACGGTTATTTGAGAAGGGAGCCTGCGTCCATTATGGACGATTTGCTTTTCGCCCAGAATATTTTCACCTCCGAGGAGAAGATCAATCATATTTTAAAACAGATACAGCGTTTTGACCCACCGGGAACCGGAGCGCGGGATTTACAGGAATGTCTTGTCATCCAGCTGGAGCTCAAGCTGGAAAATGAGCAGTTTAAAAATGAAGACCAGGCCCGATCCATTGCTCTGGCCCTTGAAATCATCCGGAATAGTTTTGATGAGTTTGGAAAAAAACATTACGAAAAACTGATGCGGAAAATGGATATCAGTTCGGACGACCTCAAAGTAGCCATCGACGAGATCATCAAATTAAATCCTAAACCGGCCAGCGGATTTTCAGATTCCTCCCAGCGGAATTTACAATACATCGTTCCTGATTTTATCATTTCCAATCGTGACGGGGAGCTTGAACTCACCCTAAACTCAAGGAATGCCCCGGATTTACATATCAATGACCATTATATGGATATGCTGAAGAGCTACCGCAGCGCCCAGAAAGAAAAAAAAGTAAACAAAAGAAATAAAGAAGCCGTAATCTTTATCAAACAAAAGATCGACTCGGCCAAATGGTTTATCGATGCCATCCGTCAGCGGCAGCTCACGCTCCACAATACGATGTATGCCATCATGCAATATCAGTACGACTATTTCCTGACAGGGGATCAAAAGAAACTGAGGCCCATGATCCTCAAGGATATTGCCGATATCACAGGCCTCGACATTTCAACCATTTCGCGGGTAGTGAACAGCAAATATGTACAAACCGAATTCGGCACAAAAAAATTGAAAAAGTTTTTTTCCGAATCCCTTCAGATGAATGACGGCGCTGAGGTATCCACGCTGGAAGTTAAAAAGATCCTTAACGAAATGATCGAAGGAGAAAATAAACGAAAACCCCTTTCGGACGAAAAGCTCAAAGACATCCTTCAGGAAAAAGGGTACAACATTGCCCGCCGAACCGTGGCCAAATACAGGGAGCAATTGGGCGTTCCGGTGGCGCGCCTCAGAAAGGAATTGTAGCGGAAGAGGTCATTTGGCAATAGATAGATTTAAATTATTGATTAGAATAGCACGCGGATTTAACGGGTAAAACGGATTTTTAAATATCCTTAAACCAATGTTCCATTTTTATAAGAATACCCTGGATTAGCTTTAGCTTCATTTTTTAAACGGCACTCTTTAGCACCGCGCCCAAATCCACCCATTCCTTTTTCAGCCTAAATAAAAAGACTTCGCCCTTTTTCCAGAGCCTCCGGTTTACCCACATCCAGCCATAAATCTTCATCGTGGGGATAAGCCAGTATATCGTATTTTTTAGCGGCTTCGAGATAAACATCAATGATGGAAAACTTACTTTCATCGGGCATGAGTTTAAAAATATCGGGGTGTATTACCTGAATGCCACTGAAAGCCAGATGCCGGGGCGATTCAGTATCCCTTGAGGCCCTAACTTCTCCTGTTTTGATATTTTTCCAGCCACACAATTTATTCTCCTGGTCAAACTGAAGATAACGGGAACTCGCCCGATCACGCACGGCCAGGGTGGCCAGGGCATTTGACCTGCAATGTATTTCATAAAAGGCCTTGAAATCCATATCGGTGAGTATGTCGGAATTAATGGCCATAAAAGGCTCGTCGTGGAGAAACCAGGCCGCTTTTTTCAATCCCCCGCCAGTGTCGAGCAGCAAGTCCCTTTCGTCTGAAATCGCTATGTTGATTCCAAAGTTGTCATTGGTTTTTAAAAAATCAATGATTTGTTCTCCAAAATGATGGACATTGATGATGATATCCAGGCAACCGTTTTTTATTAATTTCCGAACGGCAATTTCAAGAAGAGGAACCCCATTTATTTCAATAAGGGCTTTAGGACGGGTATCGGTTAAGGGCCGGAGCCTGGTCCCCAACCCCGCTGCAAAAATAATTGCCTTCATATTCTCTCAATTTCAGTGGTTGATATATTTTATTTATATAAATATTTTATTAAATTTGCATATATACAATCAATCCAATTCGTCTAAATAGGTACAAGTTTAATCTTGTATTAAAAGTTGTTGTAATGTTTTTGGCACGATATTTGGCTTTACAATATCGACAAAAATATTCAATGATTTTAAAAACATACCATATGGGAAAGTCAAAAAATGAAACTGTCCTGTTAAAAAAAGGGAACGCCAACATCTCACTTGATTATGCCGAATTACGAAAAGCAGTTTTGGTACTTAGGGCCATCAATCATAAATTAAGACAAAGAATCATTGATTTACTCGAGCATAATGAAAATATGACCGTTACGGATATTTACATAAAAATGCGCCTCGAGCAATCAGTGGCTTCTCAGCACCTTGCCATTCTTAGAAGGGCAGGCGTTTTAAAAACAGAGCGTAACGGGAAATTCATCTACTATTCAGTAGATAAAGATCGCATGGAGCAAATTTCAAAACTAATCGATGAATTAGCTAATTAAATCAGAAAAAACTGATTTTGAGTTAATCATGGAGGGAAGGGGTCCCCTCCAGAGGGTCAATGATTTATAGCACTTTCAACGATGAATGAGTTTAAGAATAAGGCCTTTTATCTTAATCCATTCTCTGTGAATTTGAAAAGAATAAAAAAAAGACGCATATTTGCTGTCCGGGATGAAGGAAACTACACACACACTACACCACTTCATTCCGGGTCTATTTGAGAAACTATACATACTATGAGAAAAACTGTGATAAACATCAATCACGAAAAGCTTGATGATTCCACTCAGATTTTGCGTGCATTGGCCCATCCTTTAAGGATGAAAATCCTTCATTTTATTGACCAGCATGATACCATCAACGTCAATAAAATTTACAATACGTTAAAGTTGGAACAATCTATTACTTCGCAGCACCTGAAAGTACTCAGGATGTCAGGGCTGGTCATTGCCGAAAAAGACGGAAAATACATGCATTATAGTCTAGATTATAAAAAAATCGGACAGGCTATTCAAGCGATTCGCAATTTTCTGGATGAAGATATTTAGCCTTATTGGACTTCTCCTCCTTAATCTAAATTGATTTTGTTCCCCCTTTTATAACCGCTGCTAAATATCTTTTTCAGATTGATTCTCCTTATTCTCTGTTTCAGAAATAAGGATTTCGTTCGCGGCGTCAACCGGGACGGACATTGCTTCATTGGCTTGACTTCCCTCTTCTCCTGTAGTCTCCTCTTTGGCAGTAGTTTTGAAAAATTTCCTTTGAAAAATCAGGATATACAATACGCCTATGGTTATCGACGAGTCGGCAAGATTAAAAACAGGACTAAAAAAAGTATAGGTTGAGTTGCCTAAAAAAGGAACCCATTCCGGATAAATTCCTGTAAATAGAGGGAAGTGCAACATGTCTACTACCTTGCCATGCAAAAAACCGGCATATCCGCCGCCTTCAGGGAAAATCATCGCTACCTGCCCATGATAGGATTCTGAAAAAATCAATCCATAAAAAGCACTATCGAGAATATTGCCCACTGCTCCGGCAAGAATCAAGGCAAAACTAACTAGGATGCCTGTAGCAACCCCTGCTTTAATGAGTAACCGAATATAATAAGCCAGAGCAACCACGGCGACAATTCTGAACAGGCTGAGAGCCAGTTTGCCATACTCACCTCCCAGGGAAATGCCGAAGGCCATACCGTTGTTTTCTACAAAATGGATGCGTGCCCAGTTGAGGCCAAGCAGGGAAAAATAATCGTTATAGACCATATTGGTCTTTACCCAGATCTTGAGAGACTGGTCTAGCAAAAGCACTAAAAAAATAACGGAGATGATGATAACAGACTTCTTCAAACTTTTAATATTTATCGGGTTTCCTTGGCTTCAATGCTCAGCGTAGCATGCGGCACGGCACGCAGGCGTTCTTTGGAGATTAACTTTCCGGTAACGCGGCAAACGCCATAAACTTTATTTTTGATGCGAATCAATGCATTTTCCAGGTGCTGAATATACTTTTTTTGCCTGCCGGCCAGGCCAATCAATCTTTCGCTTTCCACGGTTCCGGTACCATCTTCAAGCCCTCGAAGCTTAATGTCCGGATTTTCGCCCAAATCTTCCAGCTGTTGTTCGTAAAATTCCAGTTGTTCTTTAGCAATATGGAGTTTTTCTTCAATGATTTCTCTAAATTCTTCAAGTTCCTGATCAGAATACCTGTTTTTGTTAATATCATTTTCCATAATCAAAAAATTTAATCCTCCAAAATAACACCATCGTCTCCTCCTGCATCCGCCAGTGCTCCCTGTTTGACCAAAGCGTTTTTCTTTAGATCGAGATTTGCATTTCGTGTTTTGCAAATATCCAGTGCTGAAAAAATGGCTTGGCGGAAAGAAGATTCATCTGCTTCATTTTTACCCGCAATTTCATATGCGGTTCCATGATCCGGGGACGTTCTGACGTAAGGGAGCCCTGCCGTAAAATTGATCCCGTTTTGAAGAGAAAGCGTTTTGAAAGGGGCGAGTCCCTGGTCGTGATACATGGCAAGAATCCCGTCAAATTTTGAAAATTGACCGCTTCCAAAAAAACCGTCTGCGGCAAAAGGTCCCATGGCGAAAATGCCATTTTTCTTGCTTTCTATAATGGCCGGGCGAATAAGGTTTATTTCCTCATCACCAATGGCTCCTTCATCTCCGGCATGAGGGTTCAGTCCCAGCACTGCAATAAGCGGGCGTTCAATGTTAAAATCCAGTTTTAACGTCTCATTCATTATTTTTATCTTCTTAATAATGAGTTCTTTACTGATGGATTCTGCTATTGCCGAAACCGGAAGATGGTTGGTAACCAACCCCACCCTCAAACTGTCGCTGACCATAAGCATCAGGCTTTCGTCCACCTCAAATTTATCGGTCAGATATTCAGTATGACCGGGAAATTTAAAGCCACTCATTTGCATCGCATGTTTGTTGATAGGCGCCGTGACCAGAGCGTCGATAAGCCCGTTTTTGAGATCATCGGTTGCAGCATCGAGTGACTTTAAGGCACAAATACCTCCTGATTCGGAAGCCTTACCCAAGGTGATGTTGACATTATCCTGCCAGCAATTTACGACATTGATCCGGTCAGACATCAAAGCTTCAGCTGTTCTGGCGGCATTGAATCTAAATTCGATCCCGACAATATTTTTATGATAAGAAACTACTTTTGTTGATCCATACACCACCGGAATACATTGGTTCAGCACTCTTTCATCTGAAAACGTTTTAATGATCGTCTCTAATCCAATCCCATTAATATCTCCTACACTTATTCCAATTCTAAGCTTTTCCATGCTATTGTTTTTTACGTGGTCACAAATTTAATCAATTACTTAAGCTATTTCTAATTTTACCGTAACTTGCTTTTTTTTTAAAACCATCAGATTTGAAGGCAAAAAAGTCTTACGGACAGCATTTTTTAACAAGCGAGGAAATTACCCGGCAAATTGCTGATAGTTTTACCGATGACGGGGCCTTCAAAAAAGTACTGGAAGTAGGACCGGGAAAAGGGATGCTGACGAAGTATTTGCTTGAAAAACCCTACGATTTACTGGTTGTGGAAGCCGATCCGGATATGGTGCAATACCTTAAAAAGCATTATCCGGCGCTCAGGGATCGGATTCTTTCCGCTGATTTTTTAAAGGTTCCCTTAGAAAAATTCTTCCCCGGGGAACCTTTTGGCCTCATTGGGAATTTTCCTTATAATATTTCTTCCCAGATCTTATTCAAAATGCTGGACTACAAGGAAAGTATCCCGGAAATGGTGGGAATGTTCCAGAAAGAGGTCGGAGAAAGAGTGGTGGCAAAACCCGGTGGCAAGGTTTACGGGGTGATCAGTGTTTTGGTACAAGCCTGGTATGAGGGCGAATATTTGTTTACAGTGGATAAGGAAAATTTTGATCCGCCCCCTCAAGTACAATCCGCCGTTATACGGCTCAAGAGAAAACCTCAAAGCAACCTGGGCTGTGACGAAAAGTTGTTTAAAACTATTGTCAAACAAACCTTTAGTCAGCGGCGTAAGATGTTACGCAATACGATGAAGGTTTTTTTGAAAGATAACCCTATGCTGGAAGAACCTTTTTTCTTGCAGCGGCCGGAAAAAGTAAGCGTAGAAGACTTTATTCAATTGACGAACAGGGTGAGTGAGGCAAGGGGTTGAGCCAAGAGTCAGGAAGGGAACTTTTTTTGATGAAATTTTATTTAGAATTTGATAAAAGGTACCTAATAAATAAAAAACAATCATCATAAACAATCATAAAATGAGTTTAGAACAAATAATCACCCAGGATCTTAAAGAGGCTATGAGAGCCAAAGACAAGGTTGCCTTAAGAGGAATCAGAGCCATCAAAGCGGCGTTGTTACTGGCGCAAACGGACGGCAGTCACGAGGAAATGACAGAGGATAAGGAAATTAAAATACTCCAGAAACTCGTCAAACAAAGGAAGGATTCCCTAGATATTTACGAAAAACAAAACCGGGAAGACCTTGCCCAGACGGAAAGAGAAGAGATTTCCATCATCGAAAAGTACCTCCCTAAACAAATGGATGCTGCGGAACTCGAAGCGTTCATCAAAAACATTATTACAGAAACAGGTGCTTCCTCCATGAATGATATGGGAAAGGTGATGGGACTTGCTTCAAGAGAACTGGCCGGGAAAGCCGATGGGAAAGCCATCTCCCTTGTGGTGAAGCAACTGCTGCAATAGTTGCCTAAATTTTCTGTTTGTTGGATTTTTGCTCCAACAAACAGAATAAAATGGTGTTAATAATCAAAGGCCTATGGACTGAATGAAAAACAAAATGCAAAGCCAACCAAAATAATCATTTTAACCGGCCATTAAATTAAACATTCGGATGAAGAAATCATTTGTCACGGAGATGATGCAAACCGTTGTGGACAACGGTTTTACCTGGGTGAGGGAGCAGGGTTTTGAGTGGTTTGAAAATACCCTGCGCGACGTTATGAATATCTCCGCAAAGGTTTGTCGGGATAAAGAGTTGTTGTCTGATTTTTGGACGGAACTCGGCGATTTTTTCGATATTTTGGAAGCCCCCCGGCAGGCCGCAATTGCTTATAAAAAGGCAGTGAAGTACGATAAGGAAAATGCTTACCCTGCTGAGGAACTTGAAAAAATGGAGGATGAGGTTAACGATGGCTTAACCCTCAGGGAAAAAGCGGCCACACGTATGGAATGCCGTGAATTACTTGCCAAAGGAGATGCTCAAAGTGCCCTGAAGTTACTCAAGGACGATCCGTCCAAAAAAGCTTTGCTGCTCAAAGCCAGTTGTTATTCTTTTTTGGGAAAAACCGACAAAGCGCTGAAATGCTGGGAAGCACTGGAGCTCAAAAAAGGAAATATTCGCCTGAGTCAACGCGACTGGTTTTATCTGTCTTCCAGCCTACTGGAAAATACCAATTTCTGGAGGATTCAATCTAAAATCATCAATCGGGCTAAAGGTCATTTTCCTTCCCATAAATCATTGACGGATGAGCACGGGGATACGCTACAGCCCGGAACCCGGAAAAAGGCTATCTGTGCTTTTCATATTGCCCGTTTGGAATTCGATTATGATGCCCTGATGAAGTTGTATAAAAAATACCCGGACTGGAAGGAATTGAGGGAAGCCATCAATGAACTGTCGGCGCCGGGTTCGTCGAGAGGAGCGGAATAGTATTCTAAAATAATTTTTCATCCGCCAACTTGATTAATTATCGGTGCTGAATTCGTATTTTTGGCACCATATTTTTAAAAATAAAAAAAATAACACATGTCATTTGAAGTTGAAGGTCGACTCCATAGGAAGTTTGACACTGAAAATAAAACGGAATCTTTCCAGGCAAGAGAATTTGTCATTGAAATAGATGGTGGAGGATATCCTCAATTCATTAAATTCCAACTTGTTCAGGATCGTTGTGCCCTGGTGGATCAGTATGAAGTGGGGGATACTATTAAGGTTCATTTCGACCTGAGAGGACGTGAGTGGAACGAAAAGTATTTCACCAACCTCAATGCCTGGCGTATTGAAAACGCGGCCGCCGCACAAGCTGCTGCTACCCCACCACCTTCAGATGCCAGTGCCTTCCCTTCAGCAGGAGATGAGCCTTCCGTGGCGGCTGATGACGATTTACCGTTTTAATTGAATCCGCTCCGATGCATCCTGCCATTCCTGTTGATGATGGCCACTTCAGGAATTTCCAATGCCCAAATACTTACCGGTATTGCGACCCAATGGAACGATTCTTTCATGGAATGGACGGTCTATACACCAGAGGAAGCGCCTGACGGAACTTTGTCGCTGCGATGGAGTGGCGGTAAAGACTGGACGGAGTGGCAATATTCTATCGGGGAACAATTCGGAACGATCAAACAAAAATGGGGCGATGACCCCTCGCAGTGGGAATTGAGGAGCGGAAATGAATTGATCACCATGAGAGCCATCTGGAAAGACGATTTCCGGCAATGGCGTATTGCTGGTTCCGGGGGGCAGTATGATTTCATCTGCCGTTATGGGAATAACTGGAATGAGTGGCAACTGAAAAACGGTGCCGACTTTTTCATGGTTTACGCCAACTGGGATGGTGACCCCCGTGACTGGATCATACAGGACGAACTAGGCGATGCCTATTCTTTTGCAGAAAAAATGGCAATGGTGTTCATTGCCATTTTCAACAGCAGCCCAAAGTCATGATTTCTCCAAGATTATTCGAGAATCTGCTCGGCATGTGATTTAGTATTCACCTTCTCAAATACTTTTTCGATTATTCCCTTTTCATCGATTACAAAAGTCGTCCGGAATACGCCCATGTATTCCCGGCCATACATACTCTTCTTCCCCCATACTCCATAGGCATTCAATGTTTCCTGTTCCGTATCTGCCAAAAGTGGGAAAGGCAGGTCGTATTTGGCAATAAAATTTTTGTGTTGCTTCTCACCATCCGGACTCACCCCGAGCAGGGCATATCCTTTTGATTGCAGCAGGGCATAATTGTCCCGTAAATTGCAGGCTTCTGCCGTGCAGCCCGGGGTATTGTCTTTTGGATAAAAGAACAAAATCAGTTTTTTGCCCTTGAAATCACCGAGTGAAACCTTTTCTCCTTTTTCGTTGAAGCCCGAAAAGTCAGGAGCTTTATCGCCTGGTTTTAATTGTGTCATATTGCTGGTTACTGGTTACTGGTTACTTGATACTGGTTACTTGATACTGGTTACTGGTTGCCCGTGTTGATTTTTTTCACGAGACCCGGGATTGCCTTTTAAATGGTTGACATAAACATAAAGGATTTTTAATGAGGATTGTTCAAACTTTGGGATTGTTTTTTACCGGAAACTGTCAGGATCAGGATTGGGAGGATTGGCAGGATTGGCATGGCTCGTTCCAGGCAACGTTTAAAAGGTGAAAGGAAACCAACAAGAAATTTCGCTTTTTCTTTTCTGTCAGGATCAGGATTGGGAGGATTTTTGGATTGGCAGGATTATTTTTTGCTGAGCAAGATTAACGATAAAAATGAGCCTATAATTCAAGAAGCAAACAATGACGTTTCATGATTAAAAAAATAATGCTCGTTACAACCGCCCGCTTCTTTTCTGTCAGGATCAGGATTTTAGAATGGGCAGGAATGGTTTCTGCTGAGCAATGATCAACGGTAAAAAACGAGCCTACAAGCCAAAAAGCAATCAATGACGTTTCATAAAAAAAATAATGCTCGTTACAACCTGTTAATTCAAAAAATCTTTTTCCAATGTTGTTTTATTGTTTTTCCCATCCCATACCGATAGTTTTAAGGTATGTTTCCCCCTGGGGATCCTATCGTCAAAAGTATAAATGAGCCGATTCTTTTTCGCGTCGAGTTCCATAAGTATCCACTGGTCATCAATGGTGGCATACCAGGATAAGCCTTCAGCATTTCCTGCTGTCCTAAAATTGTCATGGATGGTGAACATCATGGACGCTATCCCCTGCATATTGGCCTTGAACTGGTAGGGCTTGACCGTCGGGGCAATCGTATCAATCATGACCGTAAAATCACCCAGATCACGGACTTTGGTTTTAAGCATTTTGCCCTCCCATTTGCCTCCGTAATTGACCACTGAACCTCCTGGCGGGCAATAAGCAATGAATGCTTTGTCTTTCATGGCTTCTGGCAGTTTGTAAGGAAAGATACTCAGATCATAAAACTTATGAACCGGAGTTTTGTAATCGTGAATGTGGAAATAACTCGAATAGATATCAGCCGATTCTTCAGCAGTGGAAGCAAAATCCAGGTAAAGGTTTTCGTAAAGGGTGCCCTCTGGCATGTACAGGATCATGGAGCCGTTATCGATCATATTTTCTTCGTCATAAGGAAGAAAATAATTGTAAACGGGTTGAAATTTCTTCTCGGGCAGGCGGCTTTTTTTGATCCAGAACTCGGCCTTTGTTGTATTGCCGTTGGCGTCAGCAGCGATCAGCGTGATGCGCTCAGCCTTGCCCTCCTTTAGGGTAATTATACCTTTATTTTTCACATGATGATAAATCGGGAGCAGGTTGCCGGGCAACTGGAAGCACCGGTTGAAATAACTTTGTTTTGTAAGCTGTTGCTGGTAATCAAGATGGGCATTGATATAGCGGGTATCATCAAGAGAAAAGCCGTCTAGTTTGAATTCAAAGACAAGGGAATCATTCCTGAGCATGGAACATGAAAAAAGTCCGTTCCAGTTGGTAACCCCTGTCATGTGATCGTAGGCTTTTAGCGCCAGGCCCACCACATTGGATCTAACGAAAACCGTGTCTCCTTTGACTTGGTATTGTTGCGAATTTTTGCCTTTGAACAGGGCAAAGGTGGTGGCATCGATGGTCTCGAAATGATCCGTCATTTCGTAGACCCTTATTTCATGCAAACGCGGAGCAAGATTATCTTCCACCTTTAAACCCATGAGGAGCGGATTTACCGGTTTTTCCGAATCAGTCTCACGTACCTCAAAATGAAGATGTGGCCCAAAACTGTGTCCGGTCACCCCCATTTTTGCGATTTCTTCTCCCTTTTTGACCACAAATTGTTCCGGGTTAGGGAAAATTTCGATATCAAATTTTTGGTTCTTATACTGGTAATCTTCAATGTATTCCTGAATATTTTTTTTAAACTCCCTTAAATGGGCATATACGCTGGTATACCCGTTGGGATGGGTAACATACAGTACTTTTCCATAACCGGAGCCGCTTACTTTTATCCTTGAAACATATCCGTCTTCGGCAGACAATATCGGTTCGCCAACCATGCCTTTGATGTCGATACCGGAATGAAAGTGATTCGAACGTAACTCCCCGAAAGTACCCGACAGCCTTATCGTATGTTTTATGGGGGATTGAAAGGAGGAGGCACCGTTTTGGGCAAAACCGGTAAAGGAAAACAGCAAAAGTAAAAGTGATGAAGAGAATAAAAAGCGCATTATTTTGACATTAAATTTTAGGAATTCAATGATACAACAATACCTCTTTTTTTACGCTTTTTCCTTGGTAAATTTCAAAAACTAATTTGTCGCTCCCTAAAATGCTGAAAAACCTTTCGCCCTAAATAAGGTACGAAAACCTGCCCCCGGAAAATAACGGCAGGATTCCCGTTCCCTTATTCTGAAACCAGCTTGAAATCGACCAAAGAGAGATCCTCGTGCACGCATTGCCAGGACACAACTTTGAAACACCTGGAACTACCTTGAAACCATCCAGAAACCTCTCCAACCTAACATTTATTCCATTTTTCAAAACCAATCTACAAATCCCAACCGTAATCGTTATCTTTGTGGTTCATTTCAAAAGGATTTATGTCGAAGCAAAGGAACAAGAAGAAGGTTACGCCAAATAAAAACAAGGGCTCTTTCAGGGATAAACCCCTCAAGGTGAACCCGCCGGTAGAGGTTGTAGGCATGAGGTTGAATAAATATGTAGCTCATTGCGGGGTTTGTTCCCGTCGTCAGGCCGCTGATTTTATTAAAGATGGGGAGGTTACTGTAAATGGCGAAGTACTCGACCGGCCCGGATACGAAATACAGGAAGGAGATGTGGTGGCCTATAAAGGCAAGGTAATAGAACCCGAAGAAAACCTGGTGTATCTTTTGATGAATAAACCGAGAGGAGTGATTACCACCGTCAAAGACGACCGCGGGCGGAAAACGGTTATGGATATCATCGGAGGCAAGGTCAAAGAACGCATTTTCCCGGTAGGAAGGCTGGATATGGATACCTCGGGGTTATTACTCCTGACCAATGACGGTGACCTGGCCAAAAAACTGACCCACCCCAGCCATGGGGTCAAAAAGTTATATCACGCTATTTTAGATAAACCACTTACGGAAGAACATCTCCAGCAAATCAGAACTGGGCTGACACTGGAAGATGGCCTCGTGGAAGTAGATGGTGTCGATTATGTCAAAGGACAGGAAAAAAATGAAATCGGCATTGAGATCCACGTAGGCAAAAACCGTATCGTCCGCAGAATTTTTGAGCACCTCGGTTATACTGTGGAACGCCTGGATCGCGTGTATATAGGAGGGCTGACTAAAAAAGACCTTACCCGCGGATTCTTCCGCCATCTCACAGATCGGGAAATAATTATGTTGAAGCATTTTGTTTAGAAAAAACAGGATGTTGTATGGCACTGATTTTAGATGTTTTTTAAAACAGAAAGCTGCTAATCAGCATGGGTTTTACCCAAAATCAATACCGGTTTCAAGACTGTTTTTCTTTTAAGATTTACTACCTTTGCGCTACCATTTTCTTACCAAAATAAAATCATTCATGGACAAAAGTTTTTTAACAGAATTGGGGATTAAGGAACAAAATGACGGGACAAGCACCGGACTTAAATCCTCTAATTCAGGAAGTTATATAAAATCATATTCTCCCGTCGACGGGGCTTTTATCGGAAGCGTCAGTGAATCAACGGAAGCGGAATATGAAGCTACCTTAAGTACCGCAGCAGCGGCTTTTAAGACCTGGAGAAAAATGCCCGCACCGCAGCGGGGAGAGATCGTACGTCAGTATGGAGAAGCTTTGCGCAAGCATAAAGATGCGCTCGGCCGCCTGGTATCTTATGAGATGGGAAAGAGCCTCCAGGAAGGCTGGGGCGAAGTACAGGAGATGATCGATATCTGTGATTTTGCCGTAGGGCAATCACGCCAGCTGTATGGATTGAGCATGCACTCTGAGCGTCCGGAGCACCGGATGATGGAACAATGGCATCCGCTTGGAATCGTTGGGGTTATTTCTTCCTTCAACTTCCCGGTAGCCGTTTGGGCCTGGAATACGATGATCGCTTTGATTGCAGGTGACGTGGTCGTTTGGAAGCCCTCTTCTAAAACGCCGGTCAGTGCTGTAGCCTGCATGAATCTTTTTAAATCTATTTTGAAAGACAACAATATTCAGGAAGGAGTCGTAAGCCTGGTTTGTTCCCGTAAAGCAGGACAACTGTTGGTGGATGATAAAAGAGTGCCACTGATCTCTGCTACAGGAAGTACCGCCATGGGACAATTGATCGCTCCTAAGATCGCTCATCGTTTTGGTCGCTCCATCCTTGAGTTAGGAGGAAACAATGCGATAATTATTACGCCTAATGCCAATATGGAACTGGTATTACCCAGTGTTGTTTTTGGAGCGGTAGGTACGGCAGGGCAGCGTTGCACCAGTACGCGCAGAATCATCGTACATGAAGCTATTTACGATGAAGTGAAAGCGAAACTCGCAAATGCTTATGCCCAGTTAAGGATTGGGGATCCTTTGGATATGAACAACCACGTAGGCCCGTTAATTGATGAAACGGCTGTTAATGATTACCTACGTGCCATTGAAGAAGTAAAAAAAGCAGGAGGTTCATTTGTGGTAGAAGGCGGTGTACTGGAAGGAGCGCAGTATGGAACAGGATTCTACGTCAAACCATGTATCGCAGAGGTGGAGAATCACTGGGAAATTGTTCAGCAAGAGACTTTTGCCCCGGTATTATACATGATTAAATATAAGGATATCGATGAGGCCATTGCCATGCAAAATGATGTTCCTCAAGGGCTTTCTTCTGCTATTTTAACGGATAGTGTCAGAGAAGCAGAGGCATTTCTCAGTTGTGCCGGCTCAGATTGCGGTATTGCCAATGTAAATATCGGCACCAGTGGTGCAGAGATCGGAGGCGCTTTTGGAGGTGAAAAAGAAACAGGCGGAGGTCGCGAAAGCGGTTCGGATTCCTGGAAAACTTATATGCGCAGGCAGACCAATACGGTGAATTACAGCACCAGTATTCCTTTGGCCCAGGGCATTAAATTTGAGTTGTAAGGAATATTTGCAAATAACAGATTGAATCATCCCGAATTTTGGCTTTTGTCAAAATTCGGGATTTTTTTTGGTGAGATACCTGAACTTTTTCCTTGTCAGTGGCTTTTATTGGTGAAAATATGTTTTGGTTATGAAGAAAGAACTGGGCTCCTGCCCGATTTGCCAAAGGCTCATGTATGATGACGGCTCGGTGGATAAACATCACTTTATTCCCAAAAGCAAGGGAGGCCGGGAAACCGAGTATATCCATAAAGTGTGCCACTCCAAGATCCATTCATTGTTTACCGAAAAAGAACTTGCCGCCGAATACAAAACGGCTGAAAAACTCCGGGAGCATCCGGAAATTCAAAAATTCCTGAAGTGGGTTTCTTCTAAAGGGCCTTCTTTTTACGACAGGAGTAAACGGTCGAGGAGCAAACCTCCGGGGAAACGGAAGTAAGGTGGAGGTTTGAAAATTGTTTGTTTGCTGGAGGGATTTTTTGCGTGAGGGATGAGCAGGGGCGGTGCAGGGCACCGGACAAGACGCGAAGCGGCGCAGGCTGATTAACCCCGAAACAGCCCGGCCCCTTGGGGACACGCCCAAAGCATTGTTTTGAAAATAAAAATCAACGAGCAATAAAAATTAATATCTTTAGGCGCATTATTTACGCTTAAAATGATTTCCGTATGAAGTTTTTTACGACCCTTTCTTTTCTTTTGCTGCTGTTTTCCCTTTCTGCCCAGGTGAATTGTCCGAATGTTTCAGCCCAGGTTTTGGGGGCTTCCTGTGCCGGAGCCAGCGATGGAATCATCAATATATCGGTTACAGACGGGGTGGCTCCTTATAGTTTCCAGTGGAATACCGGAACTACTACTCAAAATATCGCCGGGCTTTCTCCCGGGGGATATTCGGTTACGGTGACGGACAGTTTAGGATGTGTGGCTCAATTCCCCGCAGTCAATACCATAGAGATGCCTTTACTCATTCCTGATGCTACCGGCCAGTCGCTAATCGTTCCTATGGTGGTCGATCAGTTTGCGGCGGATGCTGTAGTCACTTCAGGGGATGATTTTGAGATTTGTGTAACGATGGAGCACTCCTGGTTGAGAGATCTGGCTATTGGATTGCGATGCCCTGACGGCACAAAGATCATCCTGCATGACCACCCCGGAAATGTGGGTGGAGAAGTTTTTATGGGGGAGCCCATTGATAATGATAATGATGTGGCGATACCAGGAACGGGCTACCAGTATTGCTGGAAATCCACTTCCATTAGCGGAACGATCCTTCAAAATATAAAAGGGGGATTGCAGACATTGCCGGCGGGAACTTATTCTGCTTATGAATCATTTGATAATTTTATCGGATGCCCGCTGAATGGTACCTGGTCATTGGAGATCGAGGATACCTGGGGGAATGATAATGGTTTTGTTTTTGAATGGCATTTGTTGATCAATGATAACAATGTTGAATTGCTTACGGTCCGTGATTCGGAAGTGGATTGTGCCGATTGCCAGGAAAATTTTCATTGCATGCAGTGGCTGCGGGATACCATTAGTCATAATGTGGATTTGTACGATTGGGTAGAAAAAGCGAATTGGAATGGCCGTACGGTTTTCCTGGCTTCGCATGGCAACTCAGATGATGGAGGATATACCTCATTCTTTGATTGTTCGGGAAATCTTTTCCAGACTTTTTATGCTGGATTCGTTCAGACCTATTTCCCCAATCCTCCTTTTGTGACCTTCGAAGCGCTTACGGAACGTCAGTTTATCTGGTCGGATGCAGTGGTTCTTGCCGATTGTGGTGCGGCCCTTTCTGTTGAAAATACCTCTACGACAGGTGTTTCCTGTTTTGGTGAAAATGACGGAATGGCCTGTGCGGCGGCCCTCGGAGGGTTGCCTCCTTATACTTTCCTGTGGGAAGATGGTAACGGTTTTACCCTTGAAGGAGAATGTATCGCCAATATTCCTGCGGGAGTTTATTCATTGACGGCCATTGATGCCAATCAGGTTCAGACAGAATCCGTAGCGGTAGAAATTCAACATCCGAATGAGATAGTGATCAATATCCAACTGATGCCTGATTCTGAAAATCAAAGTTGTGTGCCGTTTATTAATATTTCAGGCGGAGTGGCTCCGTTTTCCATCAGCTGGACACCGGAGGTGGTGACGGATGAAATTTTGGTCAGTGTGGAGGATGCCAATGGTTGTACCTCGGAGGCTACGGCCACTTGTGTAGTCAATGGAATCCACGAGATAGCGGGCCTGGAATATTTGAGTTTATCGCCGAATCCGACGGACGGATTGTTTTATTTCACGGCAGGTTTTAGTACCTACAAAACAGTGGAACTTAAAGTCAGGAATGTAACCGGACAGGTGGTGCTTTCCCGGGAAGTTTCAGGTAAATCGCTGGAAGAGCGCCTGGACCTCGGTGGCCAGTCGGGAGGGATGTATTTTGTGGAAATGATTAGCGAAGGTAAAAGAGTGGTGGAAAAACTGGTTTTGGTAAAATAATGATCATGAATGGCGGGCCTGGCTTTAAGTCAGGTCCGCCATTCAGCTGATCTACCAAAGATCTTTTTTATAAACGCCATCGGCGATCAATTTTGCAAAAGCTTCCTGCACTTTTTCCTTATCTTCTATATAAGTTACCCCATACCAGTTGTCGTTACAGGGCAGCACGCTGACTTTTATTTTGCCCCTTTTGATAAAAGCGTTGACAAAAAGCGGAATAAAGAATTCAGCCTTAGGGTTGTTTTGGTTGGCTTCGACGAATTTGACAAATTCTTCACGGATGTCTTCAAAAATGGCGGGATGGAAACCCCAGAAATTCATGGAAACCAGGGTGCCGTCCTGGAGCGGGAAACGGTTTCCATTTTCTAAATATTCCGCTACCCCATTTTGATTCCGGCGGATATTGAGTCTTTCCACTACATCGATGAGGTAATTGTCTTCATTCATTTCACAAACTCCCCGGTTGACCTCCCCATGTTCGGAAAGGGTATTGTCCAGAAAATAACCGGCCATGGCATGATGGTCGGGGGTGCAGGATGTTGTCAAAAACCTGACCATATCCGTATAAGCGGAAACGCCGTAATAGTCATCAGCATTGATCACTACAAAGGGTTCTTTGACCACTTCATGAGCGACCAGCATGGCGTGGGCAGTACCCCATGGTTTTTCCCGGTGGGGCCATTTTGTAATCCCTTTGACGGGCGTGTCGAGTTCCTGGAATACGTACTCCACTTTTATTTTGCCTTCAAACTGGCTGCCGATTTTTTCCCGGAATACATCTTCAATATCTTTCCTAATAACAAAAACCACCTTGCCAAAACCAGCACGCATGGCATCAAAAATGGAATATTCTATAATGGCTTCGTTATTGGGGCCAACGCCGTCCAGTTGTTTGAGTCCGCCGTAGCGACTGCCCATTCCGGCAGCGAGTATCAATAAAGTAGGTTTCATAACAAGGAGTAAATTTTATGTATTTGAATGACTTCGTTTTAGTGGTTTGCGGTGGAGAACAAAAATACATGAATTTGCCTAAAAAGCAGTCAATCTATATCAGTGAATGACAATACTTCATTATTCGATATTCGATTTTCAGTTGTTCAGTAATGCCTTCCATACATTCCCAATCTTATTGATTGATGGAAGGTTCAACAAGGAATAACGGCTCAGAACCGCAGAACACCGAATAATGAACCTGCCTTCCGCTTCACGCAGTAGCAGGCAGGCACCGAATGTAGAAGTGATTTGCTACTCTAACCTCCGGATACGATTTCACTTTGCTCAACTTGAAACAATTTGAACCTATTTTTGCCCACATACTTCTCTGAAACCGTGAGTATTGATGGAAATTACAATCCCGCTTTAGCAGAAATTTCCAGCATACGATCAATGGAAGCCACGCCCTGTTCGATGATCCATTGAGGCAGGATAATTTCCGGCAATTCATGTTCCATGCACAGGTATAGTTTTTCCATGGTATTGAGTTTCATGTGCGGACATTCATTGCAGGCGCAGTTATTGGTGGGTGGCGCAGGGATGAATGTTTTGTCGGGAGAAGCTTTTTGCATTTGGTGAATGATGCCGGGTTCCGTCGCAACGATGAATTCAGTGGCTTCATCGCGCTGGGTGAATTTCAACAGTCCGGTAGTGGAACCGATGAAATGTGCTTTTTCCAATAAATGTGCTTCACATTCCGGATGGGCGATGAATTTGGCATTCGGGTGACGCATCATGAGTTTGGTGATCTTCTCATGGGAGAAAATTTCGTGCACCATACAGCTGCCGTTCCAGAGCACGAGGTCACGGCCGGTTTCCTTAATGAGGTACTGGCCCAGGTTCCTGTCAGGCGCAAAAATGATGCCTTTGTCTTTGGGAATGCTGTTGATCACATGTTTGGCGTTGGTAGAGGTACAGCAAATATCCGTCAATGTTTTAAGCTCTGCGGTACAATTGATGTAACTGACGACCACATGATCGGGATATTTTTCTTTGAATTTTCTGAACAGCGCCGGCGGGCAGGAGTCGGCCAGGGAGCACCCGGCTTTAAGGTCGGGCAACAAAACCTTTTTATTGGGAGAGAGCATTTTGGCTGTTTCGGCCATAAAGTGTACGCCTGCAAAAACGATCATATCCGCATCTGTGGCCGCGGCTTGCTGGGAAAGCCCGAGACTGTCTCCAATATAATCGGCCACATCCTGGATCTCGGAATCCTGGTAGTAGTGGGCCAGGATGACGGCATTTTTTTCTTTTTTCAATCGCTTGATCTCAGCGACCAGGTCCAGGGTAGGATCTACCTCTACATCGAGGAAGCCGGTTTGATCGAGTTTGGTGGCTGCATAAGTGTAAATATCCATGGTGTAATAGTTTTGGGCATCATTGCCGGTACAAAGATAACGGTTTTTTACTTACTTAGCTTTATTTTTAAACTAAGTTTAACATTTGGACGCTTCAAGATAAGGGTTGGTCACTGGAAATGGAATTTTCGGACTTATTTTTTTTTGCAAAAGCCTGTTCCACCTTTACCGGATCACCGCGACATCGCCTTTGTCAAAAATTTCAATGGGTTCATGGCAGGAAATGACTGTAGCACTGATCCACCAGACATAAACCCCGTTGTTCATTTTTGTGGCTAAAAAACTGCCGTCCCAGGAAAAATCCAGGTCCCTGGATTCAAAAAGCAGGTCTCCCCAACGATTGAATATGTGGATTTCAAAATCCACTACTTCCAGGTCTTTTTTTGGAGATATCTCAAACCGGTCGTTGAAGCCATCACCATTAGGTGAAAATACATTGGGGATGTAAAAAAAATTTTCCGGATTCTCTCCTTCACGTTGTACGTTTATGGTTGTTTCCAATGTTTGGCATGGATTACTCATGATCAATGAATAGGTTCCTGTCTGGAAAATGGTTGTCTGTTGCTGATCAGATCCGTTGGACCAGTTCCACGAAATGCCGTTAGGGTCCCCGCTGAGCAGGTTCACGGAAATTATGAGGCTGTCCAAATCGCAGGGAAAGACCGGATCGGTCACTTCGATTTGAAGTTCATTGGTCTCTGCTATTTCAATAGTTTGTTCGAACAGGCATTGATTGGCATCACGCACAAAAAAGGTATATACTCCGGATGGGAGGTTTTCGAAAACAGGTTGCGCCACAAAAGGCTGGCCATCCAAAGAAAATGTATAAGGAGGCACCCCACCGTTTATGTCCTGAGCCGAAATGCTTCCCGTATTCATATTCCAGCAGGCGTTTTCTGTATTTAAACTAAAATTCACTTCCGAGCTGGCTGAAACGGTTAGATTAATAAGGGAATCACAGCCGTTTGCATTCTGAAAGAAAAATGTGGTGTCCGTACCTGCTGTATAAATGGCATTATTGAACAGGTAGGTTTCCCCAGGACACAGACTGATCGCCAGATCCGATTCTTCATCACTGATGTTCACTACCACGGTAACGACAGAATCACAGCCGTTTGCATCGGAAAAAGTAAACGTTTGCTGGCTGCCTGCTTCAATTAAGTTTCCATTGAAGTCATAAAAATGGCCTTCACAGGTTGTTGTCTCGATTATTTCGTTGGAAACAACAAAAGGTTCAACGGTTAATATCACCGAAGAATCACAACCGTTGGTTCCCATGAGGCTGATTTCATTGACGGAACCTTCCGGGTAAAAACTGCCGTTATAAAATACCTCTCCCCCGGGGCAGGTGTTTAGGGTAATGCCGGTTCCCGCGTTTGGACTGAAGTCGCGGTAAAAAATATTTGGCAATCCGAATCGGCAATTCCTGCCTGTATTATCGGGGTCGAGAAAAATGGCGTAGGCGCTTATAGTGGGGTTCATCCCATCCGGGTCATAAATGGCACTCAAATACTCGCTGTATCTGACGGAAATATAGATGTTCTCATCAGGGCCGAGTTGCAGCGCACGAACCACTTCCGAGCCACCCCAGGCGAAGGGATCGTCTATCGGAACGTCAGTCAGGGTCCCGGAACCAAATTCGTATCTCGAAACAAGAAATTCTCCCCCGATATAGAGGTAATGGCCTCCAGGCGAAAATTCAATGCCATAGGTCAAAGGATCATTGGGAACAATTTCGACCTCATTGGATACAGCACCGTTGACATTGTTGAAATCATACACATCGATTGTTCCGTTGGCCCTGTTGACCAGCGCAAGTTTTTGTCCATCGGATGAAATTTTCATGTAACCAACAGCATTGTTGTTGTTACTACCCCCGGAATGGATGTTTCCGACATTGCTGATCACCGGAACAGGGTTTACCCCATCAGAAGTTACCTCGTACACCAAAAACCGGTTGTTGTTCCAGCCATGGGCGATGACCCAATACCCGGTACAGTCGGGTTTCAGAACCCCGGTGAGTTTTTCGGTGACGGGAGTGGATAGTTGAATATTGAGCGTTCCGGGGATTACATCCCCCAGAGGAGTCCCCGCAGAACCGTTGCCCGGGAGCGACATATCGATGGTGGTGTAAGCCAGACCGTCGCTGCCGCCCAGTTCGTCCGTTGTAAAAATATAGTACAGGTGGTTGTTGCCGATATTGGGGATGATGATCGAGGACTGTGTGGAAGAAAAGTGGCCATTAAGCACTCCGTTGGCCCCCGGCATGATTTGGTGGGTTTGATCCCAGACGGTTACGCCGTCCGTATAAAACAACAAGGCTCCGTTATTGTCGGAAATGGTGGCAACGCCCTCTTGGGTGTCCAATTGGCCATCGGTAAGCACTGTCGGTGGGGAGGTGTTGAAATCCAGCCCTGCCCGGTCACCAAAATACCAGTTGTTTGAAGTGTTCAGGATTTCCTGGCCTGAAACAGGTACTACCAACAAAAAGAAAAATAAGGCATTCAAAAGTGTTTTGTACATCGGACAATAGTTTTCACGAGTCTTGGCGAAAAATGATTGCTCTAAAATAATGTTAATTCGGCTAATTTAATCATTTTTTGAGGAGAACTACGCTCGACTTTACCATCAATATAAATTTAATTGAATGGCCTATTTTTTTGTCAGGATCAGGATTTCCCTGATTTTAGGATTGGTATGATTGGGGATTTGAAAATAAACAAAATATCAAGCCTTTTGCAAACAACGCCGGAAACGTTAAAAATTTTACCACCCTGTTAAATCCGTTTTAAAATTCCTTTTTCCTGAAATTTACCATAAAGGGAACCGTTTTATAGTTCAATCGGATCATAAATCAATAACCAAACCATTCTATTATGCACAGGAAACCTACATAACCTAATAAGAAAGACATGTGCAATCGAATCATTTTTCTCCCCATCGCATGGGTAATGACCTGCGTCACAGGCCTTGTGGCTCAAATCCCAAGCCAGGCTCATCTCGATTACATTCAAAAATACAAATTTATAGCTATCCAGGAGATGCACCGTGCAGGCATACCGGCGAGTATTACCCTGGCGCAGGGCATCCTGGAATCCAGTGCTGGAACGAGCTGGCTGGCCGTTGAAGGCAACAACCATTTTGGGATCAAATGCGGCAGCGACTGGTATGGAGAAACCTTCTACAAGAAGGACGATGATCGGAATGCCAATGGTGACCTCGTCATGTCCTGCTTTAGAAAATACGATACCCCGGAAGAGAGTTTCGTGGCGCATTCCGATTTTTTGAGGCATCCCAATAAGCCCTGGTACAAACCCTTGTTCGAACTCAGTATCACAGATTATGTGGCATGGGCCAAAGGCTTGCTCCAGGCGGGTTATGCCACCAATCCGGACTACCCGCAACTGTTGATTGGTATTATCGAGCGTTACGCACTGCAACAGTATGATGCGGATAATTATGTTTTGCCTCCGGTAGCCAATGTTGAGACTGATTTCCTCTACATCAATGGCCTGCCCTATGTGACGGCCAATGCCGGGGAAACCCTTGCAGTGCTGGCTTCCAGGATTGGCGTTTCAGTCCGTCAGTTGATTAAGTACAACGATGGTTTGAAGGATGACAATCAAAACCTTAAGGATAGGCAGATCATTTTTCTCAAGCAGAAGAAATGGAACAATATGGAAAGTGAGTTGCCTTACCACCAGGTGATGGTCGGGGAGACGATGCTGGATATCTCACAGATGTATGGCGTCAGTTTATTCTGGCTGAACTATAAAAACAGGATGAAGGAAGGCATGGAACCCGCTCCCGGAAGCCAGATCATGCTGCGGGGAGCACGGGTAAAAGTAAGGCCAAAGCTGGCCACCGGAATCGAAGTGCCCGAAAGACCCGGGGAGGAAACCGATGAAACTTTTATGGACTGGGCCATCGATCCACCCGTTAATCCTGTTTTGCCCAATATTACCGAACTGCCGGAAAGGGCGACCATTCCGGAAACGGAAACGGTTCCTGCAGTAACGGTTTTGACCTACACAGTCCAAAAAGGAGATACCTTATGGAATATTTCCCAGAGGCATAATCTGACGGTCGATGATCTTAAACAGTTGAATGGTCTTTCAAACAATACCATCAGCATCGGGCAGGTATTACGGTTGAGCAAGTAAACGGAATGCCTTGTTGTTTTCTTCCTTTGGAATGAGTTGATCTAATGGATATTATGGCCAGGCCCGAGAACAAGGGATAAAAAAAATGAAAAAATTAAGAGGCAACTATTGCACATTTGTAAGTAATAGTTTACATTTGCACTCGCATTTTTAGAGAAAGATGCTCCAATACAATAAAAGCCTCTTTAGCTCAGCTGGTTAGAGCGCCGGACTGTTAATCCGTAGGTCCTAGGTTCAAGTCCTAGAAGGGGCGCAAGTAAAAGACTCATTTGCAATCATTGCGGATGGGTCTTTTTTTTGTCAGGATCAGGATGGGGCCTGTTCCGGGCAAAGTGCAAACATCAAAAAAACAACCAACAAGATTTCGTAATTAAAAAATCAAGCCTCATCCTCACAACTCAACCACCCTCTTTTCCCTACTGCTTTGAACCGCCGCCTCAATCACCCTGATCACGTTCATGCCATCGGCTGCAGACACAGGTACGGGCTCGCCATTTCGTATCGCATTGTATATCCCTTCATAATAATCCATATAATTGCCATTCAGGGTGGGAACCTGTTCGCGGATAATCTTCCCATTCTGCTCTGTGTGCAATAATCCTTTTTCTGTTTCCGGTTCTATGCCATAACCTGCTGTTCCGGGTATTTTTCCGGCAATGAGTTGTTTTTCCTGGACATCAGCCCTGGATTTCAAAAAAGAGCCTTTGGTGCCGTGCAAAACAAATCCGGGCAGGGCTTCCCGGACAAAATAACTCGACTTGAGGATCACCCGGTGGGAAGGGTAATAGAGTTTCAGATCGAAATAATCTTGCACTTGTGAACCGGGCCGTGTTACCTGTAAATCGGTAAATAAAGCGATGGGCAGTCCAAACAATTGGAGCGCCTGGTCAATGAGGTGTGAACCGAGGTCGTACAACCCGCCGACGGCAGGGGTTGGCGTCTCCTTGTGGATCTTGGGACTCAGCTCCGGGGAGAAACGGTCAAAATGGATTTCTGCCTCCACAATTGCTCCGAGCAAGCCTTCGTCCAGGATTTTTTTTACGGTACGAAAATCACTGTCCCATCGGCGATTTTGGAAAACGGAGAGTTTTAGATTTTTCGCTTCAGCCAATTGAATTAATTCCTCTGCCTCCTGAACGGTAGCGGTAAAGGGTTTTTCCACCACCAGGTGTTTACCGGCCAGTAGTACCTGTTTGGCAAAATCGTAATGCGTAACACTCGGGGTATTGACTACAACCAGTTCAATGTGCGTATCGGCTAACAGTTCCTCCAGTGTCCGGAAAGTTTTTACTCCCGGGTATTGTTGCTCCGCTTCGTTTTTAGTCCTTTCCCAAACACCATATAAATTAAACAGGGGATGGACGTTGATGAAGGGTGCATGAAAGACATATCCGCTCATTCCAAAAGAGCATAAAGCTGTATTGATGGGTTCCATAATTTTGTTTTTATTGAATTATCCAGGTGTTTGGGCTACACAGGCACGAAGTTTTTCCCTTACCGGTCAAAGAATCCGTCCCGGTAAGGATCGCCACCTAATCCGGCTACGGCGCAGACCTGGGTAATAATGACCTCGCCATTTTCGCCAAGCTTAACAAGATCTCTGGTCAATCCATCAAAAGCTTTGTTGGCAACGGCTTTGTATTCTTCCGGCAAATAGCCTTTGTTTACCCCTTTTGCCAGGGCGTAAGCAAACATGGCGGTTCCTGAAGCTTCCAGGTAATTCCCTTCTTCAAACTGGACGGTATATTGTGCATAAAAGGGCGAACCCATAAATACCCCATCCAGCCACATTTGCGACGGATATCTTTTTTTATGCCAAAAACCGCCTTCCGAAGTTCGGGGTTGCTCTTTCAGTTGTTTTCTTCAACGCTGCATGGCTTTTAAATATTTCATCCCGTTTGTTGTCTCCCTGTCAAGGCGGCCATCTGTCCTCCGGAAGAGCATCCAAATACGGCCATTTTTGTGGTATCCACATGAAATTCGTTTGCATGGGTTTTGATA